>NZ_RSAJ01000469.1 GCF_003933965.1 Streptomyces sp. RP5T | reverse complement strand
GGTCGCGGCCTGGTGGGGGACGCCCAGGGGCCGTGTCACACCGTGACACGGCCCCTGGGGCGGCATGGCGAGAGGGCGGCGTGCAGCTGCGCCCTCGATCGTCGTGCGGTGTTCAGTTGGTGCGGATGACGATGGACGAGCAGACCTTGTCGGCGAAGGTCTGACGCTTGGCGTCCCAGGCCGGCCACAGCCAGCCGAGGTAGCACGCGAGGCTGTCCAGGAAGTGCGCGAGACGGCGCACGAAGGCCATGCCGACACCGAGGGGCTGACCGTCGATCTCCCGCACCAGGCGGATGCCGACCGCCTTCTTGCCGAGCGTCTGGCCGTTCTTGCCCTCGATGATCAGCTGGTAGATCCCGAGACCGAGGAGCGCGAGACCGCCGAGCAGCGACAGGAACGCCATCTTGGCGTTGGCGCCGACGATGACCAGGATGTACGGGACCGCGAAGACGAGCATGTCCACCAGGGTGCCCAGGAAGCGCTGGCCCCAGTTGGCGTACGGCGGCTGGCCGCCGTAGCCCGGCTGCTGGGGGTAGCCGTAGGCGGAGGCCGGGACCTGCGGCGCCTGCGGGTAGCCGTAACCGGGCTGCTGCGGCTGCTGGGGATAGCCCTGCTGCTGCGGGTACCCCTGCTGCGGCGGCACGCCCTGGGGGGCCTGCTGCGGGTAGCCGTAACCGGGCTGCTGGGGCTGCTGCTGCGGGTAGCCGTAACCGGGCTGCTGCGGCGGCTGCTGGGGGTTCTGCGGCTTTTCGTAAGGGTTGTTGGGCGAGCCGAAACTCATGGTGATCCTCCGTTGGGCAACCTGGGGACAATGCGGACTGCGCGGAGGAACGTCATGTCTGAGCGGTCTGCCCCCCGAACATCAACCGCGATACTGCGCCAGACATCGTTCTAGGCAGGTGTGTTGTTGTCCAGACCCATTCGGTAGGTGTTGTGCAAGTGCAACCTCGCCGATCTTGGCGGGGGCCCTGGTGGAACCCGGATTGGAACCTGGGCCGGGTCATCCGGGAGGATGGGGTCATGACCGCCCAGATTCTCGATGGCAAGGCCACCGCAGCCGCGATCAAGTCCGATCTGACCGCCCGCGTGGCGGCGCTGAAGGAGAAGGGCGTCACGCCCGGCCTCGGCACGATCCTCGTCGGGAGCGACCCCGGCAGCCAGAAGTACGTCGCCGGCAAGCACCGGGACTGCGCGGAGGTCGGCATCGCCTCCATCCAGCGTGAACTGCCGGAGACGGCCACGCAGGAGGAGATCGAGGCAGTCGTCCGCGAGCTGAACGACGACCCCACGTGCACCGGCTACATCGTCCAGCTGCCGCTCCCCAAGGGCATCGACGAGAACCGCATCCTGGAGCTCATGGACCCGGACAAGGACGCGGACGGCCTGCACCCGATGAACCTCGGCCGCCTCGTCCTCAACGAGCCGGCGCCGCTGCCCTGCACCCCCAACGGTGTGCTGACCCTGCTGCGCCGCTACGGCGTCGAGACCAAGGGCGCGGAGGTGGTGGTCGTCGGCCGTGGCGTGACGATCGGCCGCCCGATGCCGCTGCTGCTGACCCGGCGCAGCGAGAACGCGACGGTGACCCAGTGCCACACCGGCACCCGTGACCTGTCCTCGCACCTCAAGCGCGCGGACATCATCGTCGCCGCGGCCGGTTCCGCCCACCTGATCCGCCCCGAGGACGTGAAGCCGGGCGCCGCCGTCCTCGACGTCGGCGTCTCCCGCAACGCCGAGGGGAAGATCGTGGGCGACGTCCACCCCGGCGTCGCCGAGGTCGCCGGCTTCATCTCCCCGAACCCGGGCGGCGTCGGCCCGATGACCCGCGCCCAGCTGCTCGTCAACGTGGTCGAGGCGGCGGAGCGCAGTGTCGGCTGAGGCACGGGACCCCGAAGAGCGGGGAGCGGCCGCGGCGGAGGGTCCCCAGGACACCTCCGGCGCGGAGGGCGCCGAGCCCCGGGAGGCCGTCGAGGGGCGCGGGCAGGAAGACGCCGTCGCGCGGGAGTCCAGGGCTGAGGAGCGGGCGGGCCGGGCAGCCGGTGCCGCGGCGGCGGTCTCGGTGCGGAGCTCCCGGAAGGCCGGCGTGGCATCGGGGCAGGCCGGCGTGGCATCGGGCGGGGCCCCGGGCTCCGACGGGGCGCCGGAGGAGGAGGCGGAGCCGGACGCGGAGGCCGAGATGGTCGTACGGGATGCGATCAGCGCTCCCGACGTCGACGGGCGGCCGCGCCGGGCGACACGGCGGTTCCCGCTGTTCACGAGGGACACCGCGCGGCCCGAGGGCGGTGGCCGTGCCGCACCGCGGGACGCTCCGGCGCCCGCCCGGCAGTGGCCGGTGCTCTCCGTGCTGGCCGTGGTGGGGCTCGGGCTGTTGCTCACCGCCCTCGACCAGTTCCGTTACGGCACCCTCTTCATCGGTCTCGCCCTGCTCGCCGGTGCCGTGCTGCGCTGGCTGCTGCCGGACGTCGGCATGCTCGCCGTCCGCTCCCGCTTCACCGACATCGCCACCTACGGCGTGCTCGGCACCGCGATCGTCCTGCTGGCGATGATGGTCCAGCCGGATCCGTGGCTGGAGATCCCCTTCCTCAAGGACACCCTGCACTTCACGGTCAGCAGCAGCTGACCCGGTGCGGGCCGGCGGTCCGCCCCCACCCCCGATCGAGGGACGGACCGCCGTCACCACCCAGCCTCCCGTGCCGCGAACTTCCTGTTCAACGGCTGTCGGTTCGCTGTGGCACAGCGGTGACGGTTCCGGCACGGTGTGCGCGACCTGGCACAGCCGCCCCCGGACCAGGAACCGATCAGGGCCCTGACGTCGTCACTTGCCTGGAAGAAGGCAGGAAGCCACGGAGGTGGGCGATGAGTGGCTGGCAGGCGCTGCCCGACGATCTGCCACCGGAGGTCCGGCACTTCGTGGAGCAGCTCAGGCAGCTCAAGGACCGCACGGGGCTCAGCCTCGTCGCGCTCGGCGCCCGCACCGCGTACAGCAAGTCCTCCTGGCACCGCTACCTCAACGCCACCCAGCCCCCGCCGCAGCAGGCCGTCGCCGCCCTGTGCCGGATCGCGGGCCTCGACAGCACCGACGCCGAACGCTTCGGGGTGCGCCGGGAACTGGCGGTCGAGGCCTGGCCCCGCCCGGCGACGGCGCCCCCGCGGACCGCCGAGGGCGAGCAGGGCGAGGGCGAGCCGGCCGAGCAGGGTGAGCGGTACGAGGACGATCCCACGCTGCCGTGGTGGGACGAGTCCCCGAGCGAGCGCGCGAGCGGGATGAAACATCTGCTGCTCGCCGCCGGGCTGCTCCTCGTGCTCCTCGTGCTGGTCCTGCTGCTCGGGGTGGCGGGTGCCGTTGCGTCCGGGTGATACGGGGCCTTCGTGGCCGCCGTTATTTCCGATCTGTTCCGCCTGTGATGATGTATCGACAAGTTTGCGTATTTGATATGGGGCTGTTCGACGACACGGCTAACGTGTCGAACTTGCGGATGCTCCCGTGCGCCCCCACCCGGGGAGCTGAGATCCTTACGGCACGGGGAAGAGCGGGGAACAGCCAGCACCGACCGGGGGGAAAGAGGGGGAGCAATGCCTCGTTGGAGGGCCTTGCCGGATGAACTGGATCCGCAGGTCAGGGAGTTCGCGAGCCAGCTGCGGCGGCTCGTGGACCGCAGCGGCCTGAGCATCGCGGCCGTCGCCGACCGCACGGGTTACAGCAAGACGTCCTGGGACCGGTATCTCAACGGCCGGCTGCTCGCGCCGAAGGGCGCGATCGTCGCCCTGGCGGAGGTCACCGGCACCAATCCCATTCACCTGACCACGATGTGGGAGCTCGCCGAACGGGCGTGGAGCCGTTCGGAGATGCGCCACGACATGACCATGGAGGCCATCCGGATCTCCCAGGCGCGGGCCGCGCTCGGCGAGTTCGGGGCGCCGCCCGCGAACGCCAAGGGCGGCAAGACGGCCCGCAAGAGCGGCAGCGCGACGGCGACGCCGGGGATCGCGGGACCGGCGGGGGTGGCCCCCACGGTGCCGCCCCAGCCGGTGGCGTCGGAGAACGACAGCGCCGAGGCGCGGCGCGCGGCTTCCTCGGGGAGCAACTCCTGGGGCATGGCCGGGTACCAGGGACCGTCCCAGGCGTCGGGGCGTACGGCTCCGGCCGGTTCGGCCGGCCCGACAGTTCCGCCGGGGCCGTACGGCGAGCCGCAGGACGCTCGTCCCGCCGACGGGTCCGCGGGTGCTCCCGGCGGCTCCGGCGGTTCTGGTGGTACCGGTGGGGGCAAGCGGCGGCTGACGATGTTCCTCGCCGGGGCCGTCGGCGTGCTCGTCGTGATAGCCGCCGTGTTCTTCCTGGTCGACCCGGGCGGGGACAAGAAGAACCAGTCCGGGAAGTCGCCGTCGCCCTCCGCCAGCGCGCCCGCCTCGCTGCCGGCCGGGGTGAAGTGCAGCGGCCAAGGGTGCACCGGCAAGGACGCCGAGGCCATGGGGTGCAGCGGCAACCTGGTGACGACCGCCAAGACCGCCACCGTGGGGACGGCCGTCCTGGAGGTGCGCTACAGCAAGACCTGCGGGGCGGCCTGGGGGCGGGTCACCCAGGCCGGGCAGGGCGACAAGGTCGAGGTGAGCGCGGGCAAGGTGACCGAGCAGAGCGGGAGCATCACGGAGGCCGGTGACACGATCGCCTACACGCCGATGGTCGCCGTGAAGGACGCGACCGAGGCGAAGGCGTGTGTGACCCTGGCGTCCGGGCAGCAGGGGTGCACCGACTGAGCGCGTGCACCGAGCCGCGGTCCCGCACCCCTCGGTGGGTGAATCCCGCACGCGTGTGCATGGGCCGCTGAATCCTGGGCACGCGAAACATACCCCCACGGGAGTCCGGACACCGGCACCCCCATACGGCGGCCGCTTCCGTCCCCCCTCTCCCGGACGGGCGGCCGCCTCTTCGTGGGGGCGGTCGTTTGTGGGCCGGCTGGTTGTGGGCCGGCTGTTTGTGGGGTGGGCCACACGGACCCGGACGTTCGGGTCCCCGGATGCGCGATAGCCTGACCGCTGGAGATCTCTTGACGCCGAGAGATCGATCAAACGTCCGGGGCAGGGACGCCCCACCGCCAGCTGTCATACGGAGAACGCCATGACCCGCACTCCCGTGAACGTCACCGTCACCGGCGCGGCCGGCCAGATCGGTTACGCCCTGCTCTTCCGCATCGCCTCCGGCCAGCTGCTCGGCGCGGACGTGCCGGTCAAGCTCCGCCTCCTGGAGATCACTCCCGCGCTCAAGGCCGCCGAGGGCACCGCCATGGAGCTCGACGACTGCGCCTTCCCGCTCCTTCAGGGCATCGACATCACGGACGACCCGAACGTCGCCTTCGACGGCACCAACGTCGGTCTGCTCGTCGGCGCCCGCCCGCGTACCAAGGGCATGGAGCGCGGTGACCTCCTGGAGGCCAACGGCGGCATCTTCAAGCCGCAGGGCAAGGCGATCAACGACCACGCCGCGGACGACGTCAAGATCCTGGTCGTCGGCAACCCGGCGAACACCAACGCGCTGATCGCCCAGGCCGCCGCCCCGGACGTACCGGCCGAGCGCTTCACCGCGATGACCCGCCTCGACCACAACCGCGCGCTGACCCAGCTCGCGAAGAAGACGGGCACCTCGGTCGCCGACATCAGGCGCCTGACCATCTGGGGCAACCACTCCGCCACCCAGTACCCGGACATCTTCCACGCCACGGTCGCAGGCAAGAACGCCGCCGAGACCGTGAACGACGAGAAGTGGCTGGCCGAGGACTTCATCCCGACCGTCGCCAAGCGCGGTGCGGCGATCATCGAGGCCCGTGGCGCGTCCTCCGCGGCCTCGGCCGCCAACGCCGCCATCGACCACGTGCACACCTGGGTCAACGGCACCGCGGACGGCGACTGGACCTCCATGGGCATCCCGTCGGACGGCTCCTACGGCGTCCCCGAGGGCCTCATCTCCTCCTTCCCGGTCACCACGAAGGACGGCTCCTACGAGATCGTCCAGGGCCTGGAGATCAACGAGTTCTCCCGCGCCCGTATCGACGCCTCCGTCAAGGAGCTGGAGGAGGAGCGCGAGGCGGTCCGCGCGCTCGGCCTCATCTGAGTTTTCTCCACAGCTCTGTCACGAGCCTGCACGGGCCCTGTTCCGGTTCCCTCCGGAACGGGGCCCGTGGCCGTTTTTCGCCCTACGGTCGAAGTCTTGCCCGGTGGGGTGATTCGGGGGGTTCGCGATGAGCGGCTGGAACGGCTACAGCTCGGGTTCCGGAGCGGGACACGGGCCGAGCGAGGAGAGAGGCCGGTCGGCCTGGAGTTCGGGGGAGACGGGCACCACGTCGCCGTGGGCCTCCGCGGAGACGCAGACCTCCTTCACGCCGCCCTGGGCGCCGGCGGTGCCGGCCGCTCCGGGTCCCGCGTACGCGCCCCATCGGGTCCGGCGGGTGCTCGTGGCCTTCACGGTGGCCGTCCTGGTCGGGGTCTCGGTCGGCGCCGGTGTCTGGTGGTTCCTGCGCGGCACCTCGATCGGGTCCCGCACGCCCGCCGACCCTGCCCCCGCC
>NZ_RSAJ01000468.1 GCF_003933965.1 Streptomyces sp. RP5T | reverse complement strand
GTCACCCCGTCCCCGTACGGCACGACCTTCAGCCTTCCCCCGGCGGCCTCCAGTCCGCCCTCGGTTCCCGTGCCGTCCTAGCGGCCGCAGTGCGCTTTCGGACAAACGGAACGTCACACACCGACAACACTCCGTCCGGATCGTGAACAGCCCATGGCGCCGCCAGGAGCCCTTGGCATAGAAACGCGGCATGTTCTGGGTGCTTCTTCTGCTGCCGGCCTGGGCCGCCGCCGGTATCGCGTGTACGCGGCTGTGCCTGGCCGCCGTGCACGCGGCGGCCGCGGACTCCGATGCCCGGGGACACGATCTGACGCTGTACGAGGCCGCGTTCCTGTCCGGCGGACCGCGGCGGGTCGCCGATCTGACGCTCGTCTCCATGGCGCGGCAGCGGCGGCTGCTGCTGGCCCACACCGGTTGGGCGACCGTCGTCGATCCGCACGGCCGGGACGAGATGGAGCGCACGGTCATCGGGGCCATCGGGCCGGAGGGCCAGTCCCGGATCGCTCCGGTGCGCGCGGACGCGGCGTCCGCGGACGCGGTGCGCGGTCTCGCCGACCGGCTCGTCGACGCGGGCCTCGCCGTGCCCCACGGCACCCGCTCCGGGGTCGCGGAGGCAGTCCGCCAGGTGCGGCTGGCCTCGGCGGCCGTCGTCGCGCTGGGCGCGGTCGCGCTGCTGGCGCCCGTCCCCTCCCAGATGCCGCGGCACCTGGTCGTACTCTGGTTCGCGCTGCCGCTCGCCCTGACCCTGAGCTGTCTGGCCATCGCACGGGTGGAGGTCCACCCGTACTCGCGCTGGGCCTCCCCGGCGGGCCAGCGGCTGCTCGGCGCCCTGACCCGGCGCCCCGGCGGCACCGACGAGCGGACCTATCTGACCTCGGTCGCCGTGCGCGGCCTCAGGGCGGTCGGCGAACCGGATCTGCGCGCGGCCTTCGCCCACCGCGAGCCGCAGCACCACGGCCCGGCCCACGAGGAACGGCGGGGAGAGCGACCCGGCGGAGACGGCTAGGGCGTGTTGCGAAAGTCCCGTCGTTCGCCCGAAGGGCGGGCCTCGCGGCGTCAGGTGCGTGCTCTCGGCGTGCCGGGCGGAAGCCCTCGTACTGGATGTACTTGGGCTTTCGCCTGGTGCGGCGAAGGGGGTCCCCCCGTCCGAGCCCTGCGCAGCAGGTTCGAGGATGGGGGCGCGTGCATGGCGTCGCGAGGCAGGCGGGACTTTCGCAACACGCCCTAGCAGCACCGCCCGCCGCACCGGCGCGACTGAGCACGCCCGGGGGCGCACGGAGGCATTGGGGCCGACACCGGCGGGGCGGTGCTTGCCTTCCCTCACGGCCGAACCAAACATCCCTTTTGTCGCTGCCGCGCACCGAAGGGACACCGATGAGAGCTCCCGCCCTCTTCACGGCCGCCGGATCCTTGCTCCTGACCACGCTCGCCGCCGCACCGGCCGGGGGCGCCCCCGCCGCCCCGGGCGCGGCGGAACTCCGCGGCACCGCGGTCGCCGCCGCGCGCGCCGGGGCGGCCGGCGTCCGCTTCGGCGCCTGCCCCGCGGCGGAGGACCTCCCCGACGGCGTCCAGTGCGGCACGGTGTCCGTCCCGCTCGACTACGCGCGTCCCGACGGCCGGCAGATCAGACTGACCGTCAGCCGGGTGCGGGCCACCCAGAAGGACCCGCACAACAGCAAGCGCCGGGTGCCCCGGCAGGGCGCCCTGGTCTACAACCCGGGCGGGCCGGGCGGCTCCGGCATGTACTTCCCGCTGATCGGCGCGCTGCCCGAGTGGAAGCGGCTCGCGGCGGCCTACGACCTGGTCGGCTACGCCCCGCGCGGGGTGGGCCGTTCGGCGCCGCTGTCCTGCACGGACCCGAAGCAGTTCTTCAAGGCGCCCACGCAGGCGCCCACGCACCCCTCGCCGTCGTACAAGAAGGAACGCATCGCGCAGGCGAAGGCGTACGCGCGCGGGTGCGCGAGGCGGGCGGGCGCGGCTCTGCCGCACTACACCTCCCTGAACAACGCCCGGGACCTCGACGTCCTGCGGGCCGCGCTGGGCGAGCAGAGGCTGACGTTCATGGGGGCGTCGTACGGGACCTACTTCGGCGCGCTGTACGCGGCGCTGTTCCCCTCCCACGTGCGGCGGATGGTGTTCGACGCGGCGGTGAACCCGGCGCCGGAGCAGGTGTGGTACCGCAACAACCTGGACCAGTCGGCCGCCTTCGAGGGGCGCTGGGCGGACTTCAGGGAGTGGGTCGCCCGGCACGACGACGTGTACGGGCTCGGCACCACGCCCGAGGAGGTGCTGCGCAGCTACGACCGGGCCGCGGCGCGGCTGTCCGCCGAACCGGCCGGCGGGAAGGTCGGGCCCGGTCAGCTTCAGGGGGCGTTCCTGTCCGCCGGGTACTACGACGACGTGTGGCCGCACCGGGCGCGCGCCCTGTCGGCGTATCTCAAGGGTGATCCCAAGCCGCTGATCCAGCAGGCGGGTCCGCATCAGGAGGCGGCGAAGGAGGCGGAGAACTCCAGCGCGGTCTACACCGCCGTCGAGTGCAACGACGCGCCCTGGCCGACGGACTGGAAGGTGTGGGACCGGGACAACACCCGGCTGGCGCGGGTGGCACCGTTCGAGACATGGGACAACGTGTGGATGAACCTGCCCTGCGCGTACTGGCCCGCGGCCCGGCAGGAGCCGCTGGACGTGCGGACCGGGCCCGGTGAGCTGCCCCCGACGCTGATCCTGGCCGCCGAGCGGGACGCGGCCGCTCCGTACGACGGCGCCCTGGAGCTGCACCGGCGGCTGTCCGGCTCGGTGCTGGTGACCGAGCGGGACGCGGGCACGCACGGCATCGCGGGCGGCCCCAACCCCTGCGTCAACGGATACCTGGACGCCTACCTGCTGGAGGGCCGCCTGCCGGTGCGGCGCGCCGCGTGCGCCCCGCACCCCGAGCCGGAGCCGAAGGCGACGGCCGCCTCCCGGAAGGCGGCCGGCACACCGACCCGCTGATCAGGCGAGACCCGCCACGAGGTCGCCGAGGTCCTTACGGCGGCCCGTGTAAAACGGGACCTCCTCGCGGACGTGCATCCGGGCCTCCGACGCCCGCAGGTGGCGCATGAGGTCGACGATGCGGTAGAGCTCGTCGGCCTCGAACGCCAGGATCCACTCGTAGTCGCCCAGCGAGAACGAGGCGACCGTGTTGGCGCGGACGTCGGGGTAGCCGCGGGCCATCTTGCCGTGGTCGGCGAGCATGCGACGGCGGTCCTCGTCGGGCAGCAGGTACCAGTCGTACGAGCGCACGAACGGGTAGACGCTGACGTAGTCCCGGGGGTTCTCGTCGGCCAGGAACGCCGGGATGTGCGAGCGGTTGAACTCGGCGGGGCGGTGCAGCGCCATGTTCGACCAGACCGGCTCCAGGGCGCGGCCCAGCTTCGTGCGGCGGAAGAGGTTGTACGCCTCCTGGAGCTGGTCGCTGGTCTCCGCGTGCCACCAGATCATGACGTCGGCGTCGGCGCGCAGCCCGGAGACGTCGTAGGTGCCGCGGATCGTGACGTCCTTGGCGGCGAGCTGGTCGAACAGCTCCTGGACCTCGTCGGCGTAGCCGGTGCGGTCCTCGGGCAGCACGTCCTTCAGCCGGAAGACGGACCAGAGCGTGTAACGGATGACCTCGTTGAGGTCCTTGGCCAGCTTGCCCTTGTTCGGGACCCTGCCGGACTCGGGGGTGGGGGCGTCGTTGCTCATGGCCCTATTCTCCCGCTCCGCCGTGCAGGCTCTGCACCGGGTTGGCCGTGAGCTCCCGCACGGCGGTGAGGTCGCCCCGGATCTGGTCCACGGCCGCGTGGGCGCTCGCGATGCAGGCCGGGATGCCGACGCCGTCGTACTGCGCGCCGCACACCGCGAGGCCGGGGAGCTTGGCGACGTGCTCACGGACGCGGGCCACGCGCGCGTGGTGGCCGACGGGGTACTGGGGAAGGCCGTCGGTCCAGCGGGTGACGCGGGTTTCGAGGGGGGCGGCGTCCAGACCGGTGGCCGCCCTGAGGTCGTGGCGGGAGACGTCCACCAGGTCGGCGTCGTCGCGCTCCAGGATCTCGGTCTCGCCGTGCCGGCCGACGGAGGTGCGCAGGACGACGACGTCAGGGTTCTCCTCGGCGATCCAGCCCCACTTCTGGGAGGCGAACGTGGACGCCTTGATGGTGCGGCCGTCGACCGGCGGGACCAGAAAACCGCTGCCTTCGGGCAGGGCGGTGTCGGAGCGGCGGTAGGCGAGCGTGATCAGGGCCATGGAGGCGTACTCCACGGTGTCGAGCTCGGTGGCGGCCTCGGGTGCCTCGGTGCGCAGCAGTCGCGCCGCGGCCGGGGCGGGGACGGCGACGATCACCGCGTCGGCGTGCAGGACCCGGTCCCCGGCGACGACCCGCCAGCCGCCGGACGCCTCGCGGCGCAGCTCGCTCACCGGGGCGCCGGTGACGATCTCGCCGCCCTGCGCTCGGACCGCGTCGGCGACGGCGAGCGGGAGGGTGCCCACGCCGCCCTCGATGCCCGTGAACACGGGCCCGGTCTGCTGGGTGGCGGCCATCCTCGCCTGGATCTCGCGGACGCCCTCGGTGAGCGAGGTGTGGGTCCGCGCGACCTGGAAGAGCTGCGGAACCGCCGAGCGCATCGAGATGCGGTAGGCGTCGCCCGCGTACACCCCGCCCAGCAGGGGCTCGACGAGGCGGTCGACGACCTCGCGGCCCAGGCGCGCCGCCACGAACTCACCGACGGCCACGTCGTCGCCGACCTCCGTGCGGGGCAGTTCGGCGTCCTGCGCGATGCGGGCGAGGCCCTCCTCGGACAGCACGCCCGCGAGCGCCTCGGCGGTGCCGGGGACGCCCATGACGTGGCCCTTGGGCATGGGGCGCAGCGCACCCCGGGTCCAGATCGAGGCGGTCGCGGTGGCCGGCGGCTGGAGGCGGTCGCCGAGGCCGGCCTCGCGCGCGAGGGTCACCGCCTCCGGCCTGCGGGCCAGCATCGACTCGGCGCCGAGGTCCACGCGCGCGCCCGCGATCTCGCCGGGCAGCAGCTTGCCGCCGACCCGGTCCGACGCCTCCAGGACGGTGACGCGCGCACCGCTCCGCACCAGCCGGTGGGCCGCGGCCAGTCCCGCGATGCCGGCTCCTACGACGACCACCTGTGATCCGCTCATGGGTTCAGCCTCTCAGACCCCGCCGACAGTCCACCGGCGGCCCGGTGTCCCGCACGAGTCCTGACCGTGACCGCATCGGGACCGCACGGGTCCAACGTTCGTGTCCCCTGCGGCGTCGAAGGAGCGTCAGTTGTTCACGACCCCCGGGGGGACACCCATGCGCACACCACGTACACGCCGTTCACGGAGTTCGGCACGGCCCGTCCGGGCCCTGGCCGGGCTGCTGCTGGCCGCGGCCCTGGCGCTGACCGGGTGCAGCGGGGCCGGCGGCGGTGACGGCGACAGCGGCAGCCTCGCCCAGGAGGACCGGGCCGGCGCGCAGGCCGACAGCAAGGGCGCAGCCGGGGCCGAGACCGCCGCCGGCGGCAAGCAGGCCACCGCCGCGCCGAATCCCGCCGCGAACCACGTCATCCGCACCGCCGCGCTGACCGTGCGGGTCAAGAGCGTGCCGAAGGCGCTCGCCGCGGCCCGCACCACCACCGAGAACGCGGGCGGGTTCGTCGGCAGGGAGGCCACCTCCCGCGACGAGGAGGGCCGGGAGCGGACGGAGGTGGTGCTGCGGGTGCCCGTCGAGAAGTACGACGAGGTGCTCGCCGACCTGGAGGGCGCGGGCAAGCTCCTGGAGCGCACCGCGAACGCGCAGGACGTCACCGACCAGGTCGTCGACGTGCAGAGCCGGATCGCCACGCAGCGGGCGAGCGTGGCTCGGATCCGGGAGCTGATGGACAAGGCGACCAGGCTGAGCGACGTGGTGACCCTGGAGGGCGAACTGAGCAGCCGCCAGGCCGATCTGGAGTCACTGCTGGCCCGTCAGGCCACCCTGAAGGACCGTACGAGCCTGGCGACCATCACCCTCTCCCTGTCGGAGTCGCCGGTCATCAGGGCCGAGGCGGACGACGACCCCGGCGTCGTCGACGCGCTCGCGGGCGGCTGGGACGCGTTCATGACCATGCTGCGCTGGATCGTGATGGCACTGGCCGCGGTGCTGCCGTTCCTGGTGGGGCTCGCGCTGGTCGCGCTGGTGTGGCTGCGGCTGGTCCGGCCCCGGCTGCCGCGCCGGCCGGCCCCCGCGGGTGCCTCGACCGCGCTGGGCCCGCTGCCGGTGGCGCGTCCCGTCCCGGACCCGGGGCGCCCGCAGGGCCCGGGCGCGGGCGGGGCCGCAAGCGCGCGGGAGCGGGGCGAGCAGGACTGAAATGCCCCGCCCTCGTAGCGTGTTCGCATGAACATGAGCCGTACGCAGGGCACGAGGGAACGTCTGGTCGTGATCGGCGGTGACGCCGCGGGGATGTCCGCGGCGTCGCAGGCCCGCCGGATGAGAGATGCCGACGAACTGGAGATCGTGGCGTTCGAGCGGGGCCACTTCACCTCCTACTCGGCGTGCGGCATCCCGTAC
>NZ_RSAJ01000467.1 GCF_003933965.1 Streptomyces sp. RP5T | reverse complement strand
GGCTCATCGCCGTACCCGGATGGCCGTTTCCGACCTTCTGTACGGCGTCGGCGGCCAGGACGCGGGCGGTGTCGACGGCCCGCTGGTCCAACTCGGTCCACTCGAGGTCTGTGGTGGTCGGCTTGGTGCTCACCCTGGGTCAGGGCTCCTCTCCACATGTCACACATGTCGAAATGCCGGTGCACGGGACGCCCGGCCGTTGTCGAGCCTACCCCCGCAAGTACGTGCGTTTTTTCGGGTCATTCCAGACTGCCGGGCCGCGCGGGGATCCGCCTTCCCGCTGGCCCGTACCGCATTCGGCAAGTGAATACGCAGCCGCTCGTCCGAGTGCTCAACCGAGTGGGACCCGGCTCTTCCGGGGGCGTCCGCGGACACGAGCCGACCCCCGCGAATATCGGGGTATGGGCAACGTCTACAGTGGCGTGGTACGCGCGAGCCTTTACCGGGACTTCACACGGGTGAGGCTTGCTGGGATGTCTCTGTAGGGGTGTGCGTGACGGCCGTCGAATCCCGTCCAGCGGGTGTACTCGGTGCGAGCGAGAGCCCGCGTCACCGGCCGTTCGGGGCCCGTGTCAAGGGATTCGTGGCGCTGACCAAGCCGCGGATCATCGAGCTCCTGCTCATCACCACCGTTCCGGTGATGTTCCTCGCCCAGCAGGGCGTGCCGGACCTGAAGCTGGTGCTGCTCACCTGCGTCGGCGGCTATCTGTCCGCGGGCGGCGCCAACGCGCTCAACATGTACATCGACCGCGACATCGACGCGCTCATGGACCGCACCTCGCAGCGTCCGCTGGTGACCGGCATGGTGTCGCCGCGCGAGTGTCTGGCCTTCGGCATCACGCTGGCGGTCGTCTCGACGCTCCTGTTCGGCCTCACCGTCAACTGGCTGAGCGCCTGGCTCTCCCTCGGCGCACTCCTCTTCTACGTCGTCGTCTACACGATGATCCTCAAGCGCCGTACCTCGCAGAACATCGTGTGGGGCGGCATCGCCGGCTGCCTGCCGGTGCTGATCGGCTGGTCGTCGGTCACGAACTCCATGTCCTGGGCGCCGGTCGTCCTCTTCCTCGTGATGTTCTTCTGGACGCCGCCGCACTACTGGCCGCTGTCCATGAAGGTCCGCGAGGACTACGCGCGCGTGGGCGTGCCGATGCTGCCGGTGGTCGCCTCCAACAAGGTGGTCGCCAAGCAGATCGTCATCTACAGCTGGGTGATGGTCGGCGTGTCGCTGCTGCTCACCCCGCTCGGCTACACCGGCTGGTTCTACACGGCGGTCGCGCTCCTCGCCGGTGGCTTCTGGCTGTGGGAGGCGCACGGCCTCCAGAACCGGGCCAAGGCCGAGGTGACGGGCGCGAAGCTCAAGGAGATGCGGCTGTTCCACTGGTCGATCACCTACGTGTCGATCCTCTTCCTCGCGGTGGCGGTGGACCCCTTCCTGAGGTAAGGGTCACGTCGCCGTCGTCTCTACTCGTCGGTAGCATCCTGGTCATGGCAGACACGCAGCAGGTTGACGCGAAGGCCGGGCGCAAGGTCGCGCGGCTCGCCAGGCAGATCAGCGCCTTCTCCAGGAAGCACGGCGGCGCCGAGGGCCAGCTGGCCAACATCGGCCGGCGCGGCACCCGGATCGTCCTCGTCGGCGAGGACGGCGGCTGGGGCGACTTGGTGGCCCCCTCGCAGGAGCTCGCCGAGAAGGCCGTCGAGAAGTCCGGCATCACGGTGCACGAGGAGTTCGACGGCGAGTTCGCCGCGAAGGTGCGGACCGGACCGTACGAGTGGAGCCGGATGGCCGGCATCCAGGTCGGCGGTCCCTCGAACGGCTGAGATCCGGCCGCCTTTCACATGGGGTGTGCGCCAGCAACACCTGATGCCCGGTTCACCCGTTAGGACCTGTTAGAGCGACACGGTCCAAGAACGGGGAGCCCGGATGATCGAAACGCCGTCCCTCGTGGACCAGTACTGCCACGGCGTACTGAGGACGGAGCTGGGCCTCGGCACCTTCGAGGCCCAGCTGGCCCGCACCGAGGGCCCGCCCGCCCCGGGCACCACGCTGTTCGACACCCAGACGGGGTTCGCCGTACGACGCTGGTGCCCGCCCCTGCTGGGCCTGGAACCGCACTGTCCGCCCGCCCGCTATCTGGCCCGGCGCCGCGAGCTCGGTGTGCTGGAGGCGGGCCGCAGACTGCTGCGCGGCAGCGGGATCACGACGTACCTGGTCGACACCGGGCTGCCCGGCGATCTCACCGGGCCCATCGAGCTGGCCTCCGCCGCGGCCGCCGACGCCCGCGAGATCGTGCGCCTGGAACTCCTCGCCGAACAGGTCGCCGACACCTCCGGCACCGTCGAGTCCTTCCTCGCCAACCTCGCCGAATCGGTGCACGGAGCCGCCACGAGCGCGGTCGCCTTCACATCGGTGGCGGGCGTACGGCACGGTCTCGCGCTCGCGCCCGAGCCGCCGGGGCCCGGAGAGGTGCGGGGCGCGGCAGGCCGCTGGCTGGCGGCCCGCCGGGTGGGCGGAGAGCTGTCCGACCCGGTGCTCCTGCGGCACCTGCTGTGGATCGCCGCCGCCTCGGGCCTGCCTCTCCAACTGCACGCCGGGCTCGGCGAGCCGGGTCTGCGCATCGACCGCACCGACCCCGTGCTGCTCACCGACTTCGTCCGGGCCACCGCGGGTCTGGGCACCGACCTGGTCCTGCTGCACAGCTACCCCTACCACCGGCACGCCGCCCATCTCGCCGGATTCTTCCCGCACGTCTACGCCGACTCCGGAGCCGCCCTCGTCCGCACCGGCGCCCGCGCGGCGACCGTCCTCGCGGAGATCCTGGAACTGGCCCCCTTCGGCAAGATCGTCTTCTCCAGCGGGGCCCACAGCCTGCCCGAACTGCACGTGGTGGGGGCGCGCCTGTTCCGCGAGGCGCTGGGCCGGGTGCTGGGCAACTGGGTCGCCGAGGGAGCCTGGTCGCTGGCGGACGCGCAGCGGGTGGCGGGGCTGATCGCGGCGGGCAACGCGCGCAGGGTGTACGGGCTGGAGTGAGCTGTACAGGATGGGCCCATGCAGACCGACGCCTTGCTGGACCGCTTCCTCGCCGAACTGGCCCCGCTCGCCCCTGTCGCCGTGTGGGCCCACGGCTCACTGGCCGGCGGCGACTACCAGGAGGGCCGCAGCGACCTGGACCTGATCGCCGTACTCGACTCTCTGGGGCCGCGTACGGTGTGGCGGCTGGCGAAACTGCACGCGCGGCTGCGGGCCGCGCCGCTGTCCGGGCAGCTGCACTGCACGTATCTGACGCCCTCGGCCGACATGGACCGACGCCACCTCACCTGGGCGCACGAGGAGCTGTTCAGACGGCCGGTCTCCCCGGTCACCCGGCGCGAACTGCACGCCTTCGGGCGGGTACTGCACGGGGCGCCGCCCGCGGACCTGCTGGCGCCGGTGCCGGACCGGGAACTGGCCGACTTCGTCGTCCGCGACCAGCGGGACTTCTGGCGGCCGGCCGTGGACAACGCCCCGCTGTGGAGCCGGGACGTGTGGGTCGACCTGGGGCTGCTGACCTTCGCCCGCGCGAGCGTGACCCTGCGCGAGGGACGGCTGATCACGAAGCGCGAGGCACTGGAACTGCTGCCCCGGCTCGGGGCGCCCGCGCAGGTCGTCGAGGACATCCGGGCACGCCGCTACGGCGATCCCCGGACTCCGGTCGAGAACAGGGCGGAGCTGACCCGCGGCTACTTGGGCCCGGCGATCGACGAACTCGTGGCCGCGTACTGAGCCGGCACCTCGGGCACCTCGCCCCCGGGCCGTTCCCGCAGGGCCAGCAGGACCCGCAGGACCCCGATCCACACCAGGGCCGAGCCGAGCATGTGCAGGCCGACCAGGAACTCGGGCAGGTCGGTGAAGTACTGGACGTAACCGATCACGCCCTGGGAGAGCAGGATCAGGAACAGGTCGCGGGTGCGGTGCAGGGGGTTCTCGGGGGCGTCGACCGCCTTGAGGATGAACCACAGGGCGAAGGTCAGCGACACCACGATCCAGGCCAGGACCGCGTGCACCTTGCTCACCGTCTCCCAGTCCAGCGGCATCCGCTCGACCTCGCTGGAGTCACCGGCGTGCGGTCCGGCGCCGGTCACGACCGTGCCGACCAGGATCAGCAGGGCGGCGGCCGCGACCATGAACCACACGAGCTGCTGCACCGGCTTGCCGACCAGCGGGCGGGGCGGGGTGTCGCCCTCGCGGGTGCGCTGCCACATCACCGCGGCCACCGTGATCAGGGCCGTCGTGGCCACGAAGTGGGCGGCGACGGTGTACGGGTTCAGGCCGACGAGGACGACGATGCCGCCGAGGATCGCGTTGCTCATCACGATCCAGAACTGCGCCCAGCCCAGCCGGGTCAGGCTGCGCCGGCGGGGCTTCTCGCTGCGGGCCGCGATGATGGCCCAGCCGACGGCGGCGCACAGCACGTACGTCAGCATCCGGTTGCCGAACTCGATGGCCCCGTGCACGCCCATCGCGCTGGTCGCGGTCAGTGAGTCGTCCGTGCACTTGGGCCAGGTCGGGCACCCGAGGCCCGACCCGGTCAGCCGCACCGCGCCGCCGGTGACCACGATGACCACCGCCATGACGAGAGCGGACAGGGCCGCCCGCTGGACCGTCCGGGGGGTCGGGGTCCAGCGTGCGGCGATGAAGGCGAGCGGGTTGCGGACGGCCGCTACGGCGTCGGCGCGGGTCACGTTTGGCACGTGTCCATCGTAGGGGGCCGTTTGTGCACGCGTTCACGAGGGCCCCTGGTCGCGGCGGGGCCCTGCTCCCTGCGGACCTCTGCTCCCTGCCGGCCTTTACTCCCAGCGGAAGAAGCGTCCCGCCGCGGCCAGGCCCACCACGGCCCAGACCGCCAGGATGCCCAGGTCGCCCCACGGCATCCCGGCGCCGTGCTGGAGCACGTCCCGCAGGCCGTCCGACAGGGCCGTGATCGGGAGCAGGCCGAGGACGTCCTGCGTGCTCGGGGAGAACCGGTCCAGGGGGACGATGACTCCGCCGCCGACCAGGAGGAGCAGGAAGACCAGGTTGGCCGCGGCCAGGGTGGCCTCCGCCTTGAGGGTGCCGGCCATGAGGAGGCCGAGGCCCGAGAAGGCCGCCGTGCCGAGGACCATGAGCAGGAGAACGGCGAAGGGGTTCCCTTGCGGGGACCAGCCCAGAGTGAGGGCGATCACTGTCAGGAGGATCACCTGGAGGATCTCCGTCACCAGGACCGAGGCCGTCTTCGCCGTCATCAGGCCCCAGCGGGGCAGCGGGGAGGAGGCCAGGCGCTTCAGGACGCCGTAGCGGCGTTCGAAGCCGGTCGCGATGGCCTGGCCGGTGAAGGCCGTCGACATGACCGCGAGGGCCAGGACGCCGGGGGTGAGGAAGTCCACGGCCTTGCCCTCGCCGGTGTCGATGATGTCCACCGAGCTGAACAGGACCAGCACGAGGGCCGGGATCACCACCGTCAGCAGGAGCTGCTCGCCGTTGCGCAGGAGCATCTTCGTCTCCAGGACGGCCTGGGTCGCGATCATGCGTCCCAGGGGTGCCGCACCCGGCTTCGGGGTGTACGTACCGGTGGCGGTCACGCGCGCAGCTCCTTGCCCGTCAGTTCGAGGAAGACGTCCTCCAGGGTGTGCCGTTCCACCGAGATCCTCTCCGGCATCACGCCGTGCTGGGCGCACCAGGACGTCACCGTCGCCAGCAGCTGGGGGTTGACCTTGCCGACCACCCGGTAGGAGCCGGGGGTCAGCTCGGCCGCCGTGCAGTCGGCGGGGAGGGCCTTCAGGAGGGACCCCACGTCCAGCCCGGGGCGGCCCGAGAAGCGCAGGGTGTTCTCCGCGCCGCCCCGGCACAGTTCCTCCGGGGCGCCCTGGGCGATGACCCGGCCGCCGTCGATGATCGCCACGTCGTCGGCGAGCTGCTCGGCCTCGTCCATGTAGTGCGTGGTGAGCACGACCGACACGCCGTCGGCGCGCAGGTCGCGGACAAGGTCCCAGGTCGCGTGGCGGGCCTGGGGGTCGAGACCGGCGGTCGGCTCGTCCAGGAACACCAGTTCCGGGCGGCCCACCACGGCCATGGCGAGGGCCAGGCGCTGCTGCTGGCCGCCGGAGAGCCTGCGGTACGTCGTCCTGCCGCAGCTCTCCAGGCCCAGGCGCTCGATCAGCGCGTCCACGTCGAGCGGGTGCGCGTGCAACCCGGCCATGTGCCGCAGCATCTCGTCGGCCCGGGCGCCGGAGTACACGCCCCCGGACTGGAGCATCACGCCGATCCTCGGGTGCAGCTCACGGGCCTGGCGGACCGGGTCGAGGCCCAGGACCCGCACCGTGCCGGAGTCCGGCCTGCGGTATCCCTCGCAGGTCTCCACGGTCGTCGTCTTGCCGGCGCCGTTGGGCCCGAGTACGGCGGTCACGCCCGGCCGGGTCACCAGGTCGAGGCCGTCCACGGCGGTCTTCGTGCCGTACCGCTTCACCAGGGCGTGGACCTGGACCACGGGCTCGCTTCGCATGGCCCCGAGTCTAGGTTCGCGGCTCGGCCCGCAGTCGGTCGGGTGCGAGATCTCCACCGGCGGGGGGATTTCCGG
>NZ_RSAJ01000466.1 GCF_003933965.1 Streptomyces sp. RP5T | reverse complement strand
GGGTCGAACATGGCCGAGATCGTGGGGGACGGATCACGTGTCGACCGGCTGGTCTCGCTGCTGCTCACCGAGTTGCGGGGTGTCGATCCCGCCGCGGTGTGGGCCGGGTCGGATCCGTCCGGGGGTGAGGATCGGGGCCCCTTCGACACCTGGCTCGCTGCGGCGGCCGCGCTCACCGCCGGGGAGCCGAAGCGGGCCCTCGCCGTGCTGGACGGGCCGTCGTCCGCACCGCACCCCCTCACCCGCGCGCTGCGCGCCGCCGCACACGCCATGGACACGAACGGGCGGCCCGGCGGATGCCTCGGACCCCTGCGGGCCGAGGCCGCGACCACGGTGTCCGGGCCCGTCGCCGACGAGCGGCTGCGGCTGTGCGCGCACCTGGCCGGACAGTGCCTTCCCGTCCTGTTCGCCGCGCGGACGACACTCGGGCACGCGACGACGGGCGAGGCCGCACTCGACGAGGCGGCCCGGTACGGAGAGCGGCCCGAGGGCGCCGGGTGGGACTTCTCGGAGGGCGTCGAGGAACCGCTGAGGTGGTTCGACGGCCTGTACGAACCGATCGCCGAGGCCGCTCACGAGGAGAGCGCGGCCTGCCATCTCCTGCTCGCGGCCGATCTGCGCGTCAGGGCGGGCGCCCGGCAGGCCGCCACCCCGCTGCTGAACGCCGGACTGCGGCCCGCCGACCGGCATCCCGCCCTGGTCGGTCTGGCCGAACTGCTGCAAGGCGACTGGGAGCTGGGCCCTCCGGGCGCCGCGGAACGGTGCGTCGTCCCACCGGACGCACCGACCCCGTCGGGGCTTGCCGCGGCCGCCCAGCGGTACTCGTGCGCGGAAGCCGCCTACCGGGAGGCGAAGTCACTGCGCGGACAGGCCGCGGCGCTGCTGCGTCTCGCGCACGTCCACCGACTGCGCGGCGACACCGCGGCGTGCCGTGCGACCGTGGCCGCGTCGCTCACCGCCGCGGTCGAGGCCGGCGACGAGGCCTGCGCGGCCCTGCTGCGGGTCCATCAACTGCTCGACCTGATCGCCGGTGACACCGATTCCCCGCAGGAGGCCGAGGTCGCCAGGGCCGTGGTGGTGTGGTCCACCACGGTCGGCAGCACGTCGTGGGCGCGGGGACTGGCCCACCTCGTCCAGGCCCGGGCGGAGTCCTGGAACGCGCAGGGGTACGTCGTACGCGGCGGCCGTGCCACCACCCTGGCCCGGCTGCTCGTCCCGGATCAGGACGCCGGCACCGCGCACTCCGGCGCCCCGCTGCCGACGGGCACCTACGCGGCGGCGCGGCACCGGTTGGCCGCGCTCGTCACCTGCGACCTGGAGCAGCAGGACCACCTCGACCACATCCGGCGCCGCACCGGCCGGGGCGAGCCGCCCGACCTCGCGCACTGCCTCGGGGTCATCCGCGAGGCCCAGGTCTTCCACCACCAGGCCTCCGCCCTGCGGGACCCCGACGTGATGGCCGCCGCGCGCACCCGCATCGCACACGCCCTCGGCCTCGGCGAACTGCGGGTGGCGGGCCTCGGCACCCTCGCCGACGGGCCGTTGGCCGACGTCTTCGCCTCCCTCCGCTCCGATCTGGCGGCATGCCCGGCCCAGGAGGCCCTGTTCCGGTCCCGGCGGTCGCGTGCGGCGGGCCTTGAGGAGGAGGCGGACCGGCTCGCCGACGAAGCGTTCGCACGGGCCGGGCAGATCCCGCAGGAGCCCCTGCGTGGTCTCGTCCGGTGCGCCGCTCTCGCCGATCTCGGCCGCTGGGAGACGGCCCGTGCCGAGGCCGCCGCGGTCGAGCCCCGGCTCACCGCCCTCCAGGCGGCCGCCCTGTGGGTCCGGGTGGGACGGCCCGAACGGGCACGCAGGCACCTTCCGCTCCTCGGCGTCGCCGGTCCCGACCAGGAGCACGCCTGGGAACGCGCCGCCCTGCACGCCGACCTGGCCCTGGCCGAGGGCGCCCACGCGGACGCCGCCGACCAGGCGCTGCGCGGGCTCGCCGGGTACGAGGAACACCGGGGGCAGGCTGGCCAGGGACACCCTGCGCGCCTCCTTCGCCGACGACCCGGTGCCGGCCGGGCTCCACCACGCCGCCGTCCTCTCCCTGCTGCTGCCCGGTGGTCGTGACGCGGCGGCCGCCGCCTTCACCCGGGCCGAACGCGTTCGCGCGGGGTTCCTCGGCGCTGTCCGCGCCCTCGACGCCGCGGGCACGGACCGGGAGGACCGTGCGGCGGTCAGGAACTGGCTCGCGGCCGAGGCCCGCTGGGCCGCGGAGTTCGAGGAACACCTGGGTGCCGTCCGCCGCACGGCGGCCTCCGGTGCGCGTGGCGGCCGGCCGGAGGAGACGGGGGAGCGGCTGTCCGGGGGTGCGGTGCCGCGGGCGGCCGAGCGGCGGGCCCGCATCGCGGCGGTCGACCAGGCGCTGGCCGCCGCCGAGACGGCCGTACGGATACGGGTCCCGGCCGCCCTGGCGCCCGTCGGCGACGACGTGGTGCCCGACGCGGCGGCCGTGGCCGAGGCGCTGCCCCCGGACACCGTGCTGCTCGCCCACCACCTCTTCGACGACGTGCTGGTCGGCTGGGCCATGACCCGCGACAGGCTGCTGGTCGAGCGGGTGACGGCCCCTCCCGGGCGGCACCGGCTCGCCCACCACGTCGTGGCGACGGCCCGCCGGTACCGCGACTGGTGCGCCGCCACCGGGTACGGCGGACCCGCGGAAGCCGACGGGCGCCGACTCGCCGACTGGCTGCTGCGGCCCTTCGCGCCGCTCCTGCGGGAGTTCCGGCGGGTGATCGTGGTGCCGCCCGCGGCGCTCGCCCTGCTGCCGTTCCACGCGCTGCCCTGGGACGGAGACGTCCTCGCGGCCACCCACGAGGTGTCGTACCTGCCCGCCGCGGCCCAGCTCACGCGGCGCCACGCCCGACGACCGGACCGGCCGTGGAGCGGACTCGGGGCCCTCCTCGTCGGTGCCCCCGCGAGCGACCCCCGCCACGGCCTGCCGGAACTTCCCGGCACCGCCGTCGAGACCGCCGAGATCGCCCGGCTGCTGCCCGGCAGCCGGCTGCTGACGGGCGCCCGGGCGACTCGCGCCGCCGTGGTGGAGGCGGCCCCCGGCCACGACGTACTGCACCTCGCCACCCATGGCCTGATCGACGAACTCGCCCCGAACCGCAGCCGGTTGCCGCTGGCCGGCGACGACTTCCTCGGCCTCGCCGACCTCCTGTCCGCGGCGCGCGACCCGCAGCTGCTCGTGCTGTCCGCCTGCGACACCGGGCGGGGCAGGGCCACCGCGGGCGGTGACGTCCTGGGGCTGACCCGGGCCGCCCAGGTCATCGGTGCCCGGCACACGGTGGTCTCGCTCTGGCCGGTGCACGACAGCGTCGGCTGCCTGGTGATCACCAGGATGTACCGGCACCTGCTCGGGCATCCGGCCGCGCACGTGGGCCACGCGCTGGCCCTGGCGCAACGCGAGGTGCGCGCCCTGTCCGGTGCGGAACGGGGGGAGGAGTTCCGCCTCCTCGCGAGCCGGGCCGGGGTCGACCCGGGACCACGGGCCCGGGCCCGCTCCTGGTCCTCCTCCTGGTCCCGCTCCTGGTTCTGCGGCGAGCCGCCCGGACCGTCGCGGGACAGCGAACCGGTGCGGCGCCCTGCCGCGACCGAGCGGCACCCGTACCACTGGGCGCCCTTCATCCATGTGGGGGTGTGAGATGACCTTGAGAGCCCTGCTGATCGGCGCCCAGACCTACGGTCTGACCGGCGTGCACGCCGACGTCGCACTGATGCGCCGGGTCCTCGTGGACCGCGGGTTCACCGACCTGGACGTCCGTACCGGGGAGCGGGCCCGGTACGCGGGCATCATCGAGGGCATGGCCCGGCTGCGCCGCGCCGTCCGGCCGGAGGACGGGGTCGTCGTCTACTACTCGGGGCACGGCGGACTGACGGACGGACTGCAGTACCTGGTGCCCGTCGACATGGGCGAGAGCACCCTCACCGACTTCCGCGGCTACCTGGCGGAGGAACTCACCGCCGCCGTACGCGCCCTCACCGAGGTCACGCCCAACGTCACCTGTGTCCTCGACTGCTGCCACTCGGGAGGCGCGGTACGGGAGGCGGCGTACGACTCCGGCCGGTGGGCGCTGAAGTCCGTACAGCTGCCGCGCGTCCCCCCGGACGCGGCGCTCGCCCGCGCGGCGCTCCTGGCCGGCCCGGACGACCCGCTGGTGCCGGACGTCGTACGGCTGACGGCGTGCGAGCAGCACGGCTCGGCGTACGAGGCCGAACTGCGGTACGGAGCCGGTCGGCAGGGAGTGTTCACCGCGGCCCTCGCCGACCTGCTCGAGGCCACCGCGGACCGTCCGATTCCCTGGGCCGCGGTGGTGGCCCGGGCCCGCGACCGGATCAAGCAGCAGCAGGTGCTCCAGTGGCCCGACGCGGGCGGGCCCTCGGGGCGGCTGCCGTTCTCGCTGGAGGAACCCTCCGAGCCGGAGCGGCTTCCCCTTGAGCGGCGGGAGGGCCGGTTCCGGGTGCCGGGCGGTGCCCTGTTCGGGCTCGGCGCCGAGGACGAGCTCAGCCTGGTGTTCCCCGACGACACCGCGCACCGCGAGGACGGCGGGACCTCGGTGCCGGCGACCGTGGAGGAGATGCGCGGGGGCGACGCGCTGCTGCGGGCGAAGCCGACGCCGGTTTCGCAGGCGGACGAGCTGTCCGGCGCGCTGGTGCCGCCGGGCTCGTACGCGCTGGCCGTGCGGGTGCACGACCGCCGGCAGGTGCTGATCGACGCCGTCGGACCGTTCGCCGACGCGCTGCGCGAGGAACTCACCCACTCGCCACGCCTCGCGGAGACCCGCGAGGCGCACACGGCCTTCGCCGTCGTACGTCTCCGCGACGGCCGACCCGAGGTGCTGGACCGCGCGGGCCTGCCCGTGCGCAGGCCGACCGACCCGGCGTACGCCGACCCCTCCCGGCTGCTGGCGCTCGTGGACGAACTGGCCAGGGGCGAGCGGGTGCGGTGGCTGCGCGACCCGCAGGACGCGAGCCGCCTCGACGCCGCGGCGGACGTCCAGTTCGAGGCCCGGCGGACCACGGGGGACGGCGGCTGGCGGGCGCTCGGGCCCATGGGCGAGCGCCTGCACGACGGCGACCTCTACCGCGTCACGGTGCACAACCGCTCCTGGACGCCCCTGTACTTCTGGGTGCTGGGGGTCGGACTGAGCGGCCGCACCTCCCTGGTGACGAACGACCAGCCCAGCGGCTACCGGGTGGAGCCGGGCAGCCGCCGCGCGACCGCCCCCGTGCGGGTGTACTGGCCCGCCGACGTACCGGAGACGGGTCCCCGCCCGGAGACGATCCACCTGATCGCGGGCGACCGCCGGATGGACCTCGGCGCGCTCGCCTCGCGCGAGGCCCGCGACCGGTCCGCGCCCACGGCCGCACCCGCCCTGGGCGCACTGCTCCAGGAGGTCTGGGACGCCGTGCGGGACCAACGGCTGGACGGGGACGAGGAGTTCCACTACCGGGTGTGGACCGTGCACGCCGACGCGCTGCCCCGGCCCCGCGGGGGCGGCGCGTGACCCCCTCGGCCTGCGTCGGCGCGCCGGGGACGCGGGCTGCGGGGACGCGAGCTGCGGGGACCCGGCCGTCAGTGACGGTCCGGGCCCCCGCGTCGTCCCCCGAGATGCCAGAGTGCGGCACACGCGGCGGCCGTCTCCCCGCAGTACTGCGGAATGCGGGCGGAGAATCCCACAACTCGGCCCTCCGCGTGCGGGATTGTCTTCTGCCCGCCCCAACCTGGGCGAAAGGAGGGGCTGTTCGCTGCCCGACGGATACGATGCGTTACGTCGCCAATGCCCGAGTAAGCCGGGTTTTCTGGAGAGGTGCCGCGATGTCGCAGAGGCGGACGGAGAGCCCCGGGGCTGTCGACCGGTGGTCGCACGGCACGTTCCTGGCCGAGCTGGCGCACTGCCCGGACGTCGTCAGGACGCTGCTCTCGCTGGGGACACCGCGTTCGTACGACGCGGGCGAGCACCTCCTGATCGAGGGCATGCGGGAGACCTTCGTGCTGCTTCTCCTCGACGGGGTCACCAAGGTCACCGCGACCGCGGAGAACGGGAACACCGCGCTGCTGGCCATCCGGCTCGGCGGGGATCTGGTCGGGGAGTTCGCCGCCTTCGACAACCGGCCCAGGTCGGCCAGTGTCACCGCGGCCGGGGCCGTGACCGCCCGGCGCATCGGACAGCGGGACTTCCTGGAGTGCCTGGACGGGTGCCCGGCCGCGGCGCTGGCCGTCAGCCGGATGCTCGTGCGCAAGAACAGGTGGTCGGTGCGGCGACGGGGCGACTTCGGGGGCTGTCCGGTGGCGACCCGGGTCGCCCGCGTCCTCCTCGACCTGGTGGAGGACTACGGCGAACCACAGCAGGGGGGCGTGCTGATCGGGCCACGGCTGACCCAGGCGGAACTCGCCGGGCTCGTCGGGGCGAGGGAGCGCCGGGTGCACCACGCGCTCGGCGAACTGGCCGGACAGGGAGTCATCCAGGTCGGCTACGGCCGGACCACCGTCCTGTCCCTCCCTGGCCTGCGCCGGGCCGCGCTGCTGACAGAGCCTGACGA
>NZ_RSAJ01000465.1 GCF_003933965.1 Streptomyces sp. RP5T | reverse complement strand
GGCGGGACGGGCTGTGCGGCGTTGGGCCTACGGCGAGACGGCTTATTGTGCGCAAAATCCCTTTGTTCACATTCCCGTATTCGAATATCAAGCCGATTTGGTGTGGCTGGCCGTGCCAAGCAACTGGAGTCACCGTGAGCCACTTCTATCTGAGTCACGTGCGCACCGTCGACGAGGAGTGGGTGGCGTCGTTCTTTCACGACCTCTGCCGGGTCGTCGCTGAGCGCACCGGGCGTTCTCCGGAGACCGTGGGGGTCCGCGGCACACCGCAGTCGCCGGACGTCTCGGTGGATCTGCTCGGCCGCTCCACGGTGCTGGTCGTCCTGCACTCGCCGCGCTACTTCAGCCAGTCCTACTGCCGGGCCGAACTGTCCTACTTCCAGCGGCGGCTCAACATGCAGCGCTCCCGGACCGGCCGTAGTGCCAACGCGATCGTCCCGGTCATGTGGGAGCCCGACTTCGCGCACTCGCTGGACTCCGTGATCCCCTATCCGCCCCTGGGCGTGCGGTCGGAGGCCTACCGGCATGACGGCCTCCTGCACCTGCTGCGGCTGAAGGCGCGCTACCGGGCTGCCTACGAAGAGGTGGTGAAGGCCGTCGCCGACCGTATCGTCGCGGCCGCGGAGGCACTGCCCGAAGTGCACGGATTCGACGCGACCGGCAGCCACTCCCCCCTCGGCGCGCCCTCGCCCGCAGGCAGCCAGGCGGTCAGTTTCGTCGTGGCGTCCAGCGCTCGGAAGGACGTGCCCGACGAACGGCGCTCCCACCAGTACTACGGCAAAACGGCCCTGGACTGGTCGCCGTACGCGCCTGGGGAGCACGAGGCCCTGATCTCCCTGGTGAAGAACACCGCGACCGCACTGGACTTCACCGCGACCGTGCTGCCTCTGGACGAGGAGACCGTCGACCGGATCAGCCGGGAGGAAGACCCCGAGCAACTCGTCGTGCTTCTCGTGGACGCGTGGGTGGCGATGCGGCGCGAGAAACACCGACTGCTTGCTGCCGTCGACGAACGGAACCCCGAGGCGACCACGGCACTTGAACCGCGCGCCCGCGACGACACCGAGTCGGCCGAACAGACCGTCACCCTCGACGAACTCCTGAACCGCACGCTGCCCCTGATGCGCGGACGGCACAGCGAGTACGAACGCTGGGGGCTGCCGGACGCGGAGAGTTTCACCTCCTCCTTGCGCAAGGTGCTCATCCGCCTCCAGAACGAGGCGCTCAAGTCCATGGAAGCCGTCCGGTCACCGGCGACGCCGGCCGACGGTCTTCATACGTTTCCCCTGCTCGGAAGGTACTCGTCATGACGTTCGACCCGGGTGACGCCGGCACCCGCGAGTCCGGCAAGGTCGTCACGTTCTACTCCTTCAAGGGTGGCACCGGCCGCACGATGGCCCTGGCGAACGTGGCCTGGATCCTCGCCAGCAACGGGAAACGCGTCCTGGCCATGGACTGGGACCTGGAGGCACCGGGCCTGCACCGCTACTTCGCCCCCTTCCTCGGCGACCCGGAACTCCACTCCACCCCTGGCGTCATCGACCTGATCCGGGAGTTCGACCTGGCCCGCCCCCGGCCGGCGGGCGGCGACTACAGCCGGCAGGCTCGGGTGGAGCGCTTCGCGTCCGCGCTCACATGGAACTTCGACAGCGGCGGCTACGTCCTGTTCGTCTCCCCGGGGCGCAAGACCCCCGAGTACAGCGAGAAGATCAACACCTACGACTGGCAGGGCTTCTATGAACAGCGCGACGGCGCCGCCTTCCTGCACGCGCTGCGCGAGGACATGCGCGGCAACTACGACTACGCCCTGATCGACAGCCGTACGGGCTGGAGCGACACCTCGGGCATCACCACCGTGATCATGCCGGACATCCTGGTCAACTGCTTCACCCTGAACACCCAGTCGGTGGACGGCAGCGCCAGTGTGGCCGCCGACGTACGGCGGGCCGCCCCGCACGTGAGGATCTTCCCCGTGCCCATGCGGGTGGAGGACGCCGAGCAGGAGAAGCTGGCCATCAGCCGGGGCCATGCGCGTCAGCGCTTCCAGGAGTTCCTGAAGGACACGCCCCGCGCGGCCGATCCGGACGGCTACTGGGGGTCGGTGGAGATTCCCTACAAGCCGTTCTACGCCTACGAGGAGGTGCTGGCGACCGTCGCGGACACACCCCGCCAGCCCGCTTCCCTGCTGGGCGCGTACGAACGGCTCACCTCGGTGATCACGGACGGGCAGGTCACGACCCTGCGGCCGGTCGACGAACCGGTGCGCAGGCAACTGCTCGCCCGTTTCCAGCGGGTCCCGGTGCCCGGCGGCCGCCTGGTGCCCCGGGTGCGGATCGACTACGCGCTGCGGGACGGCGCCTGGGCCGAGTGGCTCGAGGCCCAGCTCCAGGCCGCGGGGATCGCCGTGGCGCTGCGCGGCAGCAGCCCGTCCGTGCAGCTGTCCGGCGGACCCGAGGACGGCGCGGACGTGGTCATCGCACTGCTCTCACCCGACTTCGCCACCACGCCGGTTGCCGACGAGGTGCGCGCCCTGGTGTCCGCGCCGGAAGGGCCCCGGATCCTCGGCCTGCGCACCCGGGAGCACCAACCGGAGCAACTGCTGCGCGGACTTCCCGGATTCACTCTGGTGGACGCGTCGGCGGAACAGGTTCTCGGCAAGGTCTTCGCCCTGCTCGAACTCGAAGGGCTGGCCTCCACCGCCCTCACCGGGACCATCGCCTATCCGGGCCTGGCCCCCAGGATTTTCAACGTGCCCCGCCGCAACAACTCCTTCACCGGCCGGGACGTCCACCTGGACCGCCTGCGGACCGACCTGAGCGCCGAGTCGCTGCGCCCGGACACGCCCGTGGGCAAAGTCTTTCTCTACGGCCTCGGCGGGATCGGCAAGACTCAGATCGCGCAGGAGTACGTCCACCGTTACGGTTCCCAGTACGACCTGGTCCACTGGATCCCGGCGGAACAGCCCAACCGGATCCCGCAGCTCCTCGCGGACCTCGGCCTTGAGCTGGGAATTCCGGGCGACACGGTCGACGAACGCGCACAGGCGACCATGACGGCGCTGAAGAACGGCGATCATGGACGCTGGTTGTTGGTCTTCGACAACCTCACCGAGAACCCGGACGCGGACAGCGCGCCCGGGAACAGGGACGAGGGAGACACGACGGTGGAGCGGTACCTTCCAGCCGAGGGGCCAGGACACGTCATCCTCACCGCCCGGCGTTCTCCGCACGAGGAGAACGACAACGCCATGGAGGTCGAGTCCTTCAACAGGTCCGAGAGCATCGCCCTGCTGCGCCGCAGGGTGGACGGCCTCTCGGTGGAGGACGCCGACCGGATCGCCGACACGCTCGGGGACTTCCCGATGGCGATGGAACTCGCGGCGGCCTGGCTGCGGCAGACGGCCATGCCCCTGGACACCTACCTCGAACAGGTCAACAGCCGGGTCAGCTCCGTGCTCAGCGGGGCCGGCGGGTCCGGGTACAGCCAGCAGGAGTCCCTCCTGGCGGTCTGGCGCCTGACCGTGGACCGGCTCGGCAGCGAACGGCCCGCGGCGGTCAGGCTCCTCGAGCTCTGCGCCTTCTTGTCCCCCGAGCCGATCGCGCACTCCCTCCTCTACATCGATGCCATGCGCAACCGCCTCGCCGAGGAGACCGGGGACGAGTCGGTGCTCGACCCCATGGTGATGGGGTACCTGATCCGTGACCTCGGGCGGTACTCGCTGGCCACCGTGGACCAGCAGAGCGGCTCCATCCAGGTGCACCGGCTGGTCCAGGCCGCGGTGCGCGAATGGCTGGGAGAGGATCGCGAACGCCGTGAACGGACCCAGCGCCAGGCCCAACTGGTGCTGGCGGGAGCCCTGCCCTCGGCGGCCTTTCCCGAGGACAGCGCGACCGTCCGGCAGCGGTTCGCGGAACTGCTGCCCCATCTGGAGCCTTCCGAAGCGCTCTTCAACACCGATGCCAGGGTCTGCGAGTGGGTCATCCGCCAGGTCCGCAACCAGTGGCGTATCGGCGACCACCGGGCCGCCGCCGTGCTCGGTCAGAAGGCACTCGACGTCTGGACCGAGTCCCTGGGCGCGGACCACCACCTCCGGCTGCGACTGGCCGCCCAGGTCGCCAACCCGCTGCGCTCCCTGGGGCGCTACCACGAGGCGCACGCGCTGGACGCCGACACGCTCCAGCGGCAGCGCGAGCAACTGGGCGAGGACGACGGCTACACCCTGGTGACGGCCCGCAACTACGGCGCCGACCTGCGTGGCCTCGGCCGCTACCAGGAGGCGTACGACGAGGATCGCAGGACGTACGACCTCTATGTGAACAGCCCGCACTTCGGCGTGGACCACGAGGAGACCCTCCGGTCGGCGAACAGCCTCAGCGTCTCGCTCCGTCTCGCGGGCAGCCCCGGTGACGCCCTGGACCGGGCGACGGAGGCGTACCAGAGGTGCCGGCAGTCCCTGGGCCTGCAACACCGCCTCACCTGGATCGTGGCCAACGGCGTGGCGCTGGACCGGCGCGACACCGGCGACTACCAGGGCTCCCGCGATCTGCTCTTCGAGATCCGCAAGCGCTTCGTCGGACTTCTCAGTGAGGTCTCCGACGACGTGCTGCGCACCGACGCGTCGCTCGCGGTGACCCAGCGCCGCCTCGGCAACTACGCCGAGGCGGAGGCGCTGACGCGGTCCACCCTGAACGTGTACCGGCAGCGCTACGGCGAGAACCACCCCGACACCATGTCGTGCACGGCCAACCTCGCCTGCGATCTGCTCGCCCTGTCGCTGTCGGATCCGACCCGGGCGACGGAGGCTGTGTATCTCGGGAAGCAGAACTTCGCCCGCTACCGCGAACGACTCGGAGCCGAGCATCCTTTCACCCTGGCGGCGGCGACCAACCTGGTAGCCATTCTCAGGAACCGGGGAGAGACCGAGCAGGCGATGGAACTCGCCGACGAGACGCTTCCGCTCCTTGTCGCACGACTGGGCCCCACTCACCCCGGCACCGTGGCATGCCGCGCCAACCGAGCCGGTGTTCTGTCCGCGCTGAACCGGCACGCCGAGGCCCTGGCCGAGGACGAGGTCGCCCGCGAGGCCTATCGGGAGCTCTACCGCAACCACCACCCGCGGGTGCTGTGCGCGGAGTACAACGTCGCCCTGGACCGCTGCCTGCTGGGCGATGACGACGCCCAGCAGATCCTGCACGCGGCGATGGCCGCCGCGGAGCGGGAGTTCGGGCCCGACCATCCCACGGTCCGCGTGATGCGCGACCGCAAGCGCATCGACTTCGACCTGGAAATGCCCCCCACCTGACCCGGCCACCACGCACCCGCACCACCCGACCGCCCCCGGAGTCACACCCGGGGGCGGTCGTGTCAGTGGGTCGACGTCGTGCCGTACCGCCGTACGAACCGGCGGACCGTCCGGTTCATCTCCTCCTCGCGCCAGGTCGGCAGCCCCTCCAGGCAGGTGTGGGTGCCCGTCGTGCCGAGGAGGGTGCCGTCGACCACGAAGAGGAACAGCAGGCCCTCCGGATACGCCGTGTCGAGTGCTCTGACCAGGTCGGTGTCCGGGGGATGGGGGACGATCACGACCACCGGGCCGAAGTCGTGCTCGTGCTCGCGCAGGGTCTCCTCGTCGTGGATGTCGAACTCCTCCAGGAGTTCCTCACCGATGCGTTCGACCAGGTCGGTCAGCACGCCGGTGCCCGCCGTGAGCGGGACGACGAAGTGGTCCCAGGGCAGCGGCTGTTCGCTGGCCCGGTGGATGTAGCGGCGGGCCGTGTCCGTGGAGAGGGCGGGCAGCACCGCGACCCTGGGGGAGCCCGCGTCCAGCACCCCGCGCATCCGCGCCGCCTCGTCCACCGGCACCCGGGCATGCGTCACGCTCAGCTGCACGAGCTCCCGTGAGGCGTCCGGGCCGGGCAGCGGCAGCAGTTCGGTGAGGGCCGCGCGCAGCGGGTCGGAGACGGCCTCGCTCGGGCGTTCCGTCAGCAGGCCCGAGGCGAGCCGGTGCCGCATCAGCGGGGACAGGGTCTCCAGCGGTACCCCCAGGGTCGCACCGGCCCGGCCCAGGCTCTCCGCATCCACCTCCCGCAGATGGTGGACCACCCGGTGATGGACCTTGGCCCCGCCCGACTCGGCGCGCATCAGGTCCAGTTGGGGGCGTATGTCATGCCGCACGGCCTCGATGTCGTCCTTGCCCGGCCACTCCACCATCTGCCGCCGGTGCGGACTGAGCGAGCCGAGGCCGCTCCTCTCCAGTGCGTCCAGGGTGACTTCGGGCAGCATCAGCAGGATCACCGGGAAGCCGTCGTGCCGGTTGCGGAGTTCCGCCATGGCCAGTTCGTTCTGCACGTGCTCGGACCGCAGGGCGTGGCTCGACACGATCAGGAGCATGCCGTGGGCGCTGCCCATGCCGTCGGAGATGGCCGCCATCCAGTCCTGTCCCGGCACCAGGGACTCCCGGTCCACGACGACCGGCTCGCAGCCCTCCTGGTGCAGCAGTTCCTCCATGGCACGGCGGGCCGGCCAGCAGTTGCAGGGACAGCCCAGGGGCTCGCTGCGACTGAGGAAGACGTGGGGGCCGGGCATGGGACTCCTTGTGAG
>NZ_RSAJ01000464.1 GCF_003933965.1 Streptomyces sp. RP5T | reverse complement strand
GCACTGAGGACAGAGCACCGTACGAGGCCTCCCGCAGCCTCCACACTCGGCCGGCAGCACCAGATCGGTGAGGTCCTGCCACCACCCCCGCATGCCCACCACTGTGCCCAAGCCCGCGCCAGCCGACCACCCCTGTGGATAACCGCCTGTGGAAAACTCCCCCCTCGACGCGAACAGCAGTTCGCACGACAAATACCGGCCCCATACAACCAATAGACCGGCCGAACACACCCCGCGAATCAATCCTCCGTACAACGATTCCGGGCCGCCCCGCTCAGCGAATGCGGGCCGTCCGCCCGGCAGCGAATCCGCCGACCCGCCCCAGACAAAAGCGGCCGCCCTCGCCAGGGCCTCACCCCGGAAAAAGCGACCGCTTCGACAGCGTGTCCCGTCATCTCACCCGGGATAGACCGGCGCCGTCCCGTCCGCGTCCACCTTCTGCCACTGAGCACCGGACGGCAGCCGTACGATCCCGTCCTCCGAGTAGGCCACCAAGGGCATCTCGTCGTCCTCGGAGGCGGCGATCTCCTTCACGCCCGTGAGCGCGGCCGGCGGCGGCCCCTCCGGGGTGGAACCGTCGACCTGGACGTACCGCGTCTGCTGCACGCCGCCCTGCTCGCGCCCGACCACCACGAGCCTGCTGTCGCCGGCCCAGGACATGGTCGTGACCTCCTCCAGATCCGGCGTGGTGGAGCGCAGTTCCCGCACCGAGACGCTCTGGGGGTCCCCGGTCCGGCCCTCCCGCTCGATCCGGCCGATGAACAGCGACTGCTTGCCGCCCTTCTCCACGACGAGCGCGATCCGCACGCCGTCGGCGGCCACCCGCAGGTCCTTGATGCGCCCGTCCAGCCCGGGGATCTCCACCTCCAGCGGCTTGCCCGCGCCCTCCTTGAACAGCAGCAGGCGGGGATCGGCGGGGTTCCGGTCGGCCACCCACAGGTCGCCCTCGGTGTCCCAGCTCGGCGTGGTCAGCCGGTCCTCGGCCGCCTTGCCGCTGCTGACCAGCACCGGCTCCCCGAGCGATCCGCCCGACACCAGCGACCCGACGTACAGCGCCCTGCCGTCGATGCCGACACCGGCCGCCGTGTGCTCGTCACGCGAGACGGCCACCGAGCGCAGGTCCTTGTCACCGTCGCCCAGCGCTCCGGGAACCGGCACCACCTGGGCCTTCGTACCGCTCCCGCCCGCCTCGGCCGGAACCCGCACCAGCCGGTGCTCGCCGTCGACGAAGTACAGGAACTCAGGACGCTCGACCGAACCGCGCGTGGCGTCCCCGTCGGCCTCGCTCTCCGCGGCGGAGCACAGCTGCTTGCCGCCCGCCTGCAGTTCGACGTCGTCCACGGCAGGGGTGAGGTTCTGGAGGGTGAACAGCAGCTGCGCCGCCATCGCCTTGCACTGGTCCGTACCGACGTTCCGGGCCTTGTCGTTGAGCGGCACCGTCAGCGTGCTCCGGTCGTCCGGAGCCAGCGCGGAGACGCCGTTCTTCAGGGCCGTGCCGGTGGGAAAACTCGTCCTGACGACCGGGTCGAGCCAGGTCGTCGGGCCCTTGAGCAGCGACCGCACCAGCTGCGTCATGGGGTCCACCCGTTCCCGCACGTACACGGGATCGGCGACGGCCACGGTCTGCGGAGCCGTCGCAGCCTTGGTGTTCGAAGCGAAGTAGTACTTGTTGACCGACACGTAGTTCCGCTGGAAGTCCGACTTCCCCATGACGACACCGCGCGGTGGGCTGTCGATCCGCCACTGCTTGGTCTTCTTGTCGTGCACGAGGTGAACGGTTTCCCGGTACTCGCCCGACGCCGGCGAGTACGACTGCTGCGCGTCCACCACGGCCACCTTGGTGCCGACCAGGGTGAACGACTTGTCGTCGCTCTGCTGCCGGTCCGCGGGCGGCACGACGTCGGCGCCGGGTCCGTCGTCGAGCACCGTGGTGGACAGCCCCGGCTGCCATTGCTTGGCCGCGCTCGCCGTCAGGTACTTCCGGGCCGTCTCGTAGTTCGGATCGTCGCTGGTCAGCGCCTCGAGAAAACCCTGCACGATGTCCGTGGGCTCGGCATCCTCCCGTGGCGGCATCGCGTAGACCCGCACCTGCGTGTCCTGCCGCGGCGTGGAGTCCACCCCGCGCAGATCCCCGCTGTCCGGCATGGAGGCACATCCCGCCAGCAGTACGGCACCGCAGGCGACGTACGCCGCCGCGCGCCCCGGCGTGCGCCGGCCGCTCCCCTCGCGGTCAGCGTCCACGGAATGCCTCCCCCTGCTGTTCGTACGACTCCTGCGCTCCCGCGTCCGGGTGGTCGGCGCTCTCGCCGCCAGGGGTGTCCCCGGTGGCCGCACCTCCGTCCGCCCGTCGCGGACCCGAGGTCGGCCGTGGCACCACGCGCGCACCGTTGCCGGGCAGCGCCGTCGGATCGGCCGTGGGGGTCGACGTGCCCGCCCTGGGCGCTATCGGATCCCGCGTGGTCACCTGGTCGCCCTTCGGCTGGACCGGCACGGTGGCCGCCTTGTCAGCGCCTCCGCGCGGCAGGCCGGCGTCGTCCAGTCCACGGTTGCGCCGCGAGTCCTTGGGCTCCAGCGGTATCGGCGAGCCCCGCAGCGGCTCGTCGGCCGTCCTGGGCAGCGTCAGCCGGAACTGCGAGCCGCCACCCGGCTCTCCCCACGCCTGCAGCCAGCCGCCGTGCAGCCGTGCGTCCTCCAGGGCGATGGACAGCCCGAGGCCCGTGCCGCCGGTGGTACGCGCGCGTGCCGGGTCGGCCCGCCAGAAGCGGCTGAACACGCGCGTGGCCTCGCCCGGCTTGAGTCCGACCCCGTAGTCGCGTACGGCGATCGCGACCGCCCCGCCCGCCGACGCCAGCTTGACCACGACGTCCTTGCCCTCGCCGTGCTCCACGGCGTTGACGACGAGATTGCGCAGCACCCGCTCCACGCGCCGGGCGTCTGCCTCGGCGACCACGGGCTGCTGGTCGCCCACGATCCGGACCGTCGTGCCCTTGCGCTCGGCGAGCGGCTCGGCCCCGCTGACGACCCGGCGCACGACTTCCCTGAGGTCTATCGGCTCGGCCTCCAGCGCCGCCGCGCCCGCGTCGAACCGGCTTATCTCCAGCAGGTCGGCGAGCAGGGTCTCGAACCGGTCCAGCTGGTCGGCGAGCAGTTCCGCCGACCGCGCGGTCATCGGATCGAAGTCCTCACGCGCGTCATGGATGACGTCGGCGGCCATCCGCACGGTTGTCAGCGGCGTCCGCAGTTCGTGCGACACGTCCGACACGAACCGCCGCTGCATCCGCGACAGGTCCTCCAGCTGCTGGATCTTCAGCTGGAGGTTCTGCGCCATCTTGTTGAAGGCCTCGCCGAGCCGCGCGATGTCGTCCTCGCCGGTGACCTTCATCCGCTCCTGGAGCCGCCCCGCGGACAGCCGCTCGGCGATCCCGGCCGCCATCCGCACGGGCGTGACGACCTGCCGCACCACGAGCCAGGCGATGGCTCCGAGCAGTACGACGACGAAGAGCCCGGCGGTCGCCAGGGTGCCCTTGACCAGGCTGAGCGACTTCTCCTCCTGGGTGAGCGGGAAGAGGTAGTACAGCTGGTAGGGGTCGCCGTTGGGGTCGTTGACCTGCTTGCCGATGACCAGGGCCGGCTGGGGCTCCTGGTAGGGGTCGTAGACGATGCGGGTGTAGCTCTGAGCGGCCGTCGTGCTCTCGTCGATCTTCTCGCGCAGAGCCTCCGGGACGCTGGCCGTAGGGTCGACGTCGCCCGAGGCGCGCGGCCCGCGCCCGCTCCCGCTGTCGCCGCCCACGGGCAGGGTCACCACGTCGAAGGCGCCCTGGCCGCCGCTGGAGAGCGAGTAGACGAGGTTGCTCATCCACTCGATGACGAACTGGTCGGACTGGCCGTCGGACGCAGCCGTGTCGTCGGTCCCGGCGTCGGCTTCCTCCGCCTTCTGCTTGGCCACCGCGAACCCGCCGGTGGCCTGACTCTGCGAGGCCTTCACTTTGGCGTCGAGGAGGCCGTTGCGCACCTGGCCGATGACGACGAAGCCCAGCAGAAGAACCACGCCGAGGGACATCAGCAGGGTCGTGGCGACGACCTTGAGCTGGATGTTGCGCCGCCACAGTCGCATCACGGGCAGCAGCGGCCGGCGCACCCAGCGCATGAAGAGCCTCAGAACGGGGCTGCCCTGGACTCCGCCCTGGAGCAGCCCACCCTCGAAGAACCGCCCCCAGCGGGAGCCGCCCTTCGTCCGCCCGACAGGCCGCCCCGCACTCACCCCGGTCCGCCCGGGCGACGAAGCGGCGCTGTCTCCGGACATGTCAGCTTGGCCCTGCCTTGTAACCCACACCACGGACGGTCACCACGATCTCCGGCCGCTCCGGGTCCTTCTCGACCTTGGAACGCAGCCGCTGCACATGCACATTGACGAGCCGGGTGTCGGCGGCGTGACGGTAGCCCCACACCTGTTCGAGCAGCACCTCACGCGTGAACACCTGCCACGGCTTGCGCGCGAGCGCGACCAGCAGGTCGAACTCCAGGGGCGTCAGCGCGATCGACTGCCCTTCCCGCTTCACGGAGTGCCCGGCCACGTCGATGACCAGGTCGCCGATGGCGAGCTGCTCGGGAGCCGGCTCCTCCGACCTGCGAAGCCGCGCCCTGATCCGGGCCACGAGCTCCTTCGGCTTGAACGGCTTCACGATGTAGTCGTCGGCGCCGGACTCCAGCCCCACGACGACGTCCACGGTGTCGCTCTTGGCCGTCAGCATCACGATCGGCACCCCGGACTCCGCCCTGATCAGACGGCACACCTCGATGCCGTCCCGCCCGGGCAGCATCAGATCCAGCAGCACCAGATCCGGCTTGGCCTCACGGAACGCGGCCAGCGCCTTGTCACCGTCGGCTACGAAAGACGGCTCAAAACCTTCACCACGCAGCACGATGCCCAACATCTCGGCAAGTGCGGTGTCGTCGTCGACGACAAGGACTCGTCCCTTCATAAAGACATCATCCCATTCTCATAACAGTGGTGAAGGCAGTGGTGAGGCAGCTCACCGACCAGTGACCTTAGTCGTACCGGACGGTCACTGTCTGCCTCGGCCGCCGCCGCGGGTGCAAGCCACCGATGAGCACGGAATACGTGGCCCCTGCATTCACATCAGCCGATCGTCACCTCCCGGGCCCGGGCACACAGCTCGGCAAGGGCCTCGGCCGTCACCGGCGACACCACGCCCTCCTCCGTGACGATCGCCGTCACCAGCTCCGGCGGCGTCACGTCGAACGCCGGGTTGTACGCCTGCGTCCCCAGCGGCGCCACCGGGATCCCGCCACCCGCCTCGGCCCCCGCCACCGGCACCTGGGGCGCCACGATCTCGGTCACCTCGTGGCCGGGCCGCTGCTCCACCTCGATCGCCGCCCCGTCCACCGTGTCCGGATCCACCGTGGTCACCGGCGCCACCACGATGAACGGCACATGGTGATACCGCGCCAGGACCGCCAGCGGATAGCTGCCCACCTTGTTCGCCACCGAGCCGTCGGCCGCGATCCGGTCGGCCCCGATCAGCACCGCGTCCACCTCCCCGGCCGCGAACAGCGAACCCGCCGCGTTGTCGGTCAGCAGGGTGTACGCCATCCCGCTGCGCGCGGCCTCGTACGCCGTCAGCCGGGCGCCCTGGAGCAGCGGGCGCGTCTCGTCCACCCACAACCGCCGCAGCCGCCCCGCCCGATGGGCCGCGAGGGCCACCGCGAACGCCGTGCCCTCACCGCCCGACACCAGCGAACCGGTGTTGCAGTGCGTCAGGATCCGGTGCCCGCCACCCGGCAGCAGCTCGTCCAGCAGCGCCAGCCCGCGCTCGGCCATCGCGGCGCTGGCCGCCGCGTCCTCCTGGTGCAGCCTGCGCGCCGCCGCCAGCGCGGCGGCGGCCGCGAGTTCCTGGTCCCCGCCCCTGCCGAGCTCGGCCCGGTAGGCGGCCTCCGCCCTGCGGACCCCGACGGCGAGGTTCACCGCGGTCGGACGGGCGCCCGCCAACGCTGTCGCCGCCTCCTCCACGTCGAACCCGCGCACTGCGGCGAGCGCGACCCCGTACGCCCCCGCGATGCCGAGCAACGGAGCCCCGCGCACGGCAAGCGAACGGATCGCCTCCACCAGCACGGAAGCGTCCGTACAGACCAGTTCGACCTCCTCGGCCGGCAGCCTCGTCTGGTCGAGAAGCACCAGCACGGGGCCTTCGGGTGGCTCCTCCCAGCGGATCGCCGGTAGCTCGGTGGGCTTGCTGTCCTCGCCGGATTGCACGTACTGATCAGCCATGCGATCAGTCTGCCCCTTGTGCGCCGGAGTATTGAAGGTACGCAGCCCATACCGCGGCTGGTCCCTCGCCGACCGCCCCATGGCACGATGGCTGCCAACCTGCCGCCGCGACCGCGGACGGGCACCGTGAAGGAGCGACGATGAACGACACTCCGGGCTGGGCCTCGCCCGGATCCGCCCCGTCCGACGGACGCGAGCCCGGTACGCCCGGTCCCGCCGAGCCCGCCGCCCGGCCCGACACCGCGAACCCCGCGCAGCAGCCGGAGGACACCCCGCAGGACGCAGGCTCGAAGTGGTCCCAGGAGCAGCCGCCACC
>NZ_RSAJ01000463.1 GCF_003933965.1 Streptomyces sp. RP5T | reverse complement strand
CCTGCATCGCGATCTCCGACACCCGGTGCGCCAGCCGCACATGCGTCTTCGCCCCCGCCGCGTGCTTGTGGACGTTGGTCAACGCCTCCTGCACGACCCGGAACGCCGTCTGCTCGATCTGCGCACCGTACGACCGCACCTCGCCCTCGACCGACAGATCCACCGCCATCCCCGCCGCGGCCGACTGCCCGATCAGCGTCTCCAGATCGTCCAGACAGGGACCGTCGCTCTCCTCCACGACCCGCGAGACCGCCGCGGCCGCCGCCACCCCCACCGCGACCAGCGGAACCGCCGACCGCTCCGGCCGGCCCGACCCGTCCCCGCTGCGCAGCACCCCGAGCATCTCCCGCAGCTCGGTGAGCGCCTGGCGTCCCATGTCCCCCACCAGCGCCGCGTTCTTCACGGCCTTCTCGGGATCCTTGCGGGCCACGGCCTGCAGGGCGGCCGCGTGCACCACCATCAGGCTCACCCGGTGCGCGACGACATCGTGCATCTCCCGCGCGATCCGGGTCCGCTCCTCACTGCGCGCCCACTCCGCCCGCTCCTCGGCCCGCTCGGCCAGCAGCTGAAGCTCCCGCTCCAGGTCGTCGGCCCGCTCCCGCAGACTCTCCATGAGCCGACGCCGGGCCCCCACGTACAGCCCGAGCAGCAACGGCGGGGCGGTCATCCCGATCGCGGTCGTGATCGACGCGAAGGGAACGAACCAGTCCCCCAGGTCCAGTTCGCCGTGCGCCATGTCCTGCCGGACCCGCACGAACATCACGATCAGCATCCCGACCAGGGACATCCCCGCCAGCGAGCCGATGATCCGGCGGGGCAGCTCGGACGCGGCAAGCGTGTACAGGCCGACGATGCCCATGAGGTAGCCCATCTGGGCGGGCGTGATGGCGATGCTCACGAGCACCACGGCGATCGGCCACTTGCGCCGGACGACCAGCACCGACCCCGCCAGCACCCCGAACACGATCCCCGCGGCCATCGGGATCCCCGCGTCCTGCGCGAACCGGACACCCTCGAACGCGCACTCCACCGCGGACGCCGACGCCAGGCTCACGTCCAGTACCGCACTGCGCCACCGCGCCCACCACCACGGCCCCTTCTGCGCCGCGGTGGTGTCTTCCCCCGTCGTGGTCATGCCTCCAGCCTACGGTCGCCGCGCGCCGGATTTCCGGTGACTTTCAACGACTGGCCTACACCACGTCGAGTGACCGATCGACTACGAAACAGCCCGATATCCCTCGAACTGCTGAATCGCTCACCGTTCGAGCCCGGAAGAGCACATTCCACCGGACGGTATGCCCATGGCACATCCACGGAGCAAGCACGCGGACTTCGAGGAACTGCGGGAGCGGGCGGTCGCCTTGCGGCGCGAAGGCCACAGCCTCCGGCAGATCCGCGACGAGTTGAAGATCTTCAACAACGACATCCTCAACCAGCTCGTGAAGGGGGAACCGCCGCCGGAATGGACGAAACGCCCCCGCGCCAAGGACGACCTGCGCGAGAGGGCTCGGGAGCTGCGACTGCAGGGCTGGACGTATGACCGGATCGAGGCCGAACTGGGCTGTTCGAAGAGTTCGGTGTCGCTGTGGGTACGGGACCTGCCGAAGCCCGAGCGTCGCGACCCGGCGGAACAGGCGAAGTTGGCCGCACGCAAGCGATGGGAGCACGAGCTGGCGGTGCGGGACGAGGAAAGGCGACGGACCAAGGCGGCCGCGGCGGCGGACATCGGCACCATGTCCGACCGCGAACTCTTCATCGCCGGAGTGGCTCTTTACTGGGCCGAGGGCGCCAAGGACAAGGCGTACCGCCGGACCGAGGTGCTGCACTTCATCAACAGCGACCCCAACGTGATCAGACTCTTCCTGCGCTGGCTCGAGTTCCTCGGGGTGCAGCGGGAACGCCTGACCCTGCGCGTCAGCATTCACGAGACCGCAGACGTGGCGGCCGCTGAGGAGTTCTGGGCGGACATCGCCGGTGTCGATACGGCAGCCTTGAGCAAAGCCACCCTGAAACGGCACAACCCCCGGACGGTTCGCAAGAACACCGGAGACACCTATCACGGCTGTCTCGTGATTTACGTCCGGCAGAGCGCCGATCTGTACCGTCGCATGGAGGGCGCCTGGTACGGCATAGTAGGAGCCGCCACTCGACAACCTGACTGAATGTCCGGTTTAGTCGAATTATTCCCCCGTGGTGTAATTGGCAGCACTGTGGCTTTTGGTGCCATCTGTCCGGGTTCGAGTCCTGGCGGGGGAGCCACACTCCAGCCGGGCCCTGACAGCACTGTCAGGGCCCGCTCTCATGTCCCCCCGGAAACGCCCCGGTATCCTGCGGATGTCACCCCACCCTCTCCACAGCCGAAGGGCATCCCGTGAGCGCCATTCGCCCGGCAGCCGTCGTCGTTCTCGCAGCGGGTGAGGGCACCCGTATGAAGTCGGCCACACCCAAGGTCCTGCACGAGCTGTGCGGTCGCAGCCTCGTGGGCCATGTGCTGGCCGCCGCCCGCGAGTTGGACCCCGAGAACCTCGTCGTGGTCGTGGGGCACGCCCGGGAGCAGGTCACCGCCCATCTCGCCGCCACCGACACCGACGTACGAACGGCCGTGCAGGCGCAGCAGAACGGCACCGGGCACGCCGTACGGATGGCGCTGGAGGAGCTGGGCGGCCGGGTCGAGGGGACCGTGGTGGTGGTGTGCGGGGACACCCCGCTGCTGACCGGCGAGACCCTCAACGCCCTTGCCGCCACGCACTCCGCGGACGGCAACGCGGTCACCGTGCTGAGCGCGCAGGTGCCGGACGCGACCGGGTACGGGCGGATCGTGCGGGACGAGGCCTCCGGTGCCGTGACCGAGATCGTGGAGCACAAGGACGCCTCCGAGGCGCAGCGGGCGATCCGGGAGATCAACTCGGGGGTGTTCGCGTTCGACGGGGAGTTGCTCGCGGACGCGCTGGGCAAGGTTCGTACGGACAACTCGCAGGGCGAGGAGTACCTGACGGACGTTCTCGGGATCCTGCGTGAGGCGGGGCACCGGGTGGGTGCCTGTGTCGCGGCGGATCACCGTGAGATCGCGGGGATCAACAACCGGGTGCAGCTCTCCGAGGCGCGGCGGATCCTGAACGACCGGCTGCTGACCGGGGCGATGCTCTCCGGTGTCACCGTCATCGATCCGGCGACCACGTGGGTCGATGTGACCGTCACCTTCGGGCAGGACGCCGTCGTCCACCCGGGTACGCAGCTGCACGGTGCGACGCATGTCGGCGAGGGTGCCGAGGTGGGTCCGAACAGCCGTCTGAGGGACACGGTCGTGGAGGCCGGCGCCCGGGTCGACAACACGGTTTCCGACCGTGCGCACATCGGGGCGGGCGCGAGCGTGGGGCCGTTCGCCTATCTGCGTCCGGGGACCCGGCTGGGGGTGAAGGGCAAGATCGGGACGTTCGTGGAGACGAAGAACTCCTCCATCGGCGAGGGGACGAAGGTCCCGCATCTCTCGTATGTCGGGGACGCCACGATCGGTGAGTACACGAACATCGGTGCCGCGAGTGTGTTCGTGAACTACGACGGCAAGGAGAAGCACCACACGACCGTGGGGTCGCATTGCCGCACGGGTTCGGACAACATGTTTGTGGCGCCTGTCACGGTCGGGGACGGTTCGTACACGGCCGCAGGTTCGGTGATCACGAAGGATGTGCCGCCCGGTTCGCTGGCCGTGGCCCGTGGCCAGCAGCGGAATATCGAGGGCTGGGTGGCCCGGAAGCGTCCGGGGAGCGCGGCGGCGAAGGCGGCCGAGGCGGCTTCCCGGGAGGGCGCGAGCGAGGACTGACCGGAAACAGGTGCGCCAAAGTCGTCGTACCGTGATAAGTGCACACCCGCACCCCACCAGCTGAGACGGCCCGCCGCGCCCAGCGGCGTGTCTGTGGCCAGCAGGCTGAGACACCTCTGAGGAGACAGTGCTGTGACCGGGATCAAGACGACCGGCGAGAAGAAGATGATGTTCTTCTCCGGCCGCGCCCACCCCGAGCTTGCCGAGGAGGTCGCCCAGCAGCTGGGTGTCGGGGTCGTCCCGACCAAGGCCTTCGACTTCGCGAACGGCGAGATCTACGTCCGCTACCAGGAGTCGGCGCGTGGTGCCGACTGCTTCGTGATCCAGAGCCACACGGCTCCGATCAACCAGTGGATCATGGAGCAGCTGATCATGATCGACGCGCTGAAGCGTGCGTCGGCCCGCTCCATCACGGTCATCGTGCCGTTCTACGGCTATGCGCGGCAGGACAAGAAGCACCGGGGCCGTGAGCCGATCTCGGCGCGGCTGATCGCGGACCTGATGAAGACGGCCGGCGCGGACCGGATCCTGACCGTGGATCTGCACACCGACCAGATCCAGGGCTTCTTCGACGGTCCGGTGGACCACCTGTTCGCGCTGCCGCTGCTGGCGGACTACGTGGGCCGCAAGGTCGACCGGGACAAGCTGACGGTGGTGTCCCCGGACGCGGGCCGGGTGCGGGTCGCGGACCGCTGGTGCGACCGGCTGGGTGCGCCGCTGGCGATCGTGCACAAGCGGCGCGACAAGGACGTGGCGAACCAGGTGACCGTCCACGAGGTCGTGGGTGAGGTCAAGGGCCGTGTGTGCGTCCTGGTCGACGACATGATCGACACGGGTGGCACCATCTGCGCGGCGGCGGACGCGTTGTTCGCGCACGGTGCGGAGGATGTCATCGTGACGGCGACGCACGGTGTGCTGTCGGGTCCGGCCGCGGACCGGCTGAAGAACTCCCGGGTGAGCGAGTTCGTGTTCACGAACACCTTGCCGACGCCGGGTGAGCTGGGCCGGGACCTGGACAAGCTGACGGTTCTGTCGATCGCGCCGACGATCGCGAGCGCGGTGCGTGAGGTGTTCGAGGACGGGTCGGTGACCAGCCTCTTCGACGAGCAGTAGGCGCGCGGGCATCGCGAAAAACGCTTCTGCATGATCGATTTTTCTACGGCCTTCCGCGCCGAGTAGACTGCTCCCGTTGCTCGGCGAGGGAGGCCGTATCCATGGATGCGGCGGTCCGTTATCGACGCGCTCTTCGTAGCAGGCCGTTCGTGGCCGGGTGACCACGTCCGTTCCTGAGTTACGAGGAGTGATCCGCATGTCCGAGGTCAAGCTCACCGCCGAGACCCGTACCGAGTTCGGCAAGGGCGCCGCCCGCCGTGTCCGCCGTGCCGGCAAGGTTCCCGGTGTTCTCTACGGTCACGGTTCCGACCCCATTCACCTGACCCTTCCGGGCCACGAGCTGCTGCTCGCGCTGCGTACGTCGAACGTCCTGATCGCCCTGGACATCGACGGCAAGACCAACGAGCTGGCCATCCCGAAGTCCGTGCAGCGCGACCCGATCAAGGGTTTCCTGGAGCACGTCGACCTTCAGCTGGTCAAGCGCGGCGAGCAGGTCAACGTCGAGATCTACGTCCAGACCGAGGGCGAGCTGGCTCCGGGTGCCTACCTGCTGGAGCACGTCCTGAACGCGCTTCCGGTCGTGGCCGAGGCCACGCACATCCCCGAGTCGGTCACCGTCTCCATCGCGGGCCTGGCCGCCGGTGACTCCATCCTCGCCAAGGACATCACCCTGCCGAAGGGCACCACGCTGGACGTCGACGGCGAGACGGTCGTCCTTCAGGTCCTGGCCGCGCAGGCCGAGGAGTCCGCGGGTGAAGAGGGCGCCGGCGACGAGGCCGCCGAGGCCTGAGCCCGAGCGCTCGCCGTATAAGCTCCAGCCGCTGCTCCCTTCGGGGGGCGGCGGCTGTTGCACGTGAGGAGAGATGGACGTGACCACCCCTGCAGGCGCCCCCTGGCTGATCGTCGGCCTGGGCAACCCCGGTCCCGAGTACGCGGGCAATCGGCACAACGTGGGTTTCATGGTGGCCGATCTGCTGGCCGAGCGGACCGGGGGCCGGTTCAAGCGGGCCGGGAAGGCGCAGGCGCAGGTCGTGGAGGGGCGGATCGGGCCGCCGGGGCCGGCGAACCGCCGGGTGATCCTGGCCAAGCCGATGTCCTTCATGAACCTGTCCGGCGGTCCGGTGAACGCGCTCAAGGACTTCTACAAGGTGCCGGTCGCCCACATCGTGGCGATCCATGACGAGCTGGACATCGACTACGGCGTCCTGCGCCTGAAGCTGGGCGGCGGGGACAACGGTCACAACGGGCTGAAGTCGATGACGAAGGCGTTCGGGGCGGAGTACCACCGGGTGCGGTTCGGGATCGGGCGCCCTCCGGGCCGTATGCAGGTCGCGGACTTCGTGCTGAAGGACTTCTCGTCGAGCGAGCGCAAGGAGCTCGACTACTTCGTGGACCGGGCGGCCGACGCGGTGGAGGCCCTGGTGATCGAGGGGCTGGAGCGGGCGCAGAGCACGTACAACTCCTGACTTGTCCGGCGGTGTTCCGGGCCGGAGTTGACCCCGCGCGGGGCCATGGCCAATGATCCCGGCCATGCCTGCCACCGCCCTCACCACCCGCCGGGCCTCGGTCGCCGCGCTGCGGTTCGGGCAGCGCGCGTCGATGGCGGCGGTCGCGCTGCTGCTCCTGGTCGCGGGGGTGTGGGGGTCCTGGGGCAGCGCGCAGTACGTGATGCTGACCAAGGGGCGGGAG
>NZ_RSAJ01000462.1 GCF_003933965.1 Streptomyces sp. RP5T | reverse complement strand
CCCCTTGCCCCCGCCAGGCCCGCCGCGCCCGTACCTTCGCGGGCACCGCCCCTCAGCTCGGTGCGCCGAACCAGCGGGGCAGGTGGGGCAGCAGTTCGTGCTGGTCGTCGCCGGCCCATGCCACGTGGCCGTCTGGGCGCAGCAGTACCGCGGGTACATCCAGTTCCTCGGCGGTGTCGACGACGTGGTCGACGCGGTCCGACCAGCCCGCGACCGACAGGCGCCCGGTCCGGTCGAGCAGCAGTCCGCGGCCGCCGTGCATCAGCTCGTAGAGGCGGCCTCGCCCGAGCGTGAGGTCCCGCAGGCGCCGCCCGAGCAGCTCGTGGCCCGCGCCGAAGTCGTAGCGGATCCCGATGCCGGTGATCTTCTCGATCAGGAGGCGGTTCACGTCCTCGAACTGCGCGAGCTCCGCCAGCAGCCCGCACACCGACCGCGGTCCGGGCTCGGGGGACGTCAGCAGGGACTGCGCGCGGACGACGTCCAGCACGGCCGCGGCCACGGGGTGCCGCTCGGCGTGGTAGCTGTCCAGCAGCCCCTCGGGGGCCCGGCCGGCGACCTCGGCGGCCAGTTTCCAGCCGAGGTTGAAGGCGTCCTGGATACCGAGGTTGAGGCCCTGACCGCCCACCGGCGCGTGCACGTGCGCCGCGTCGCCCGCCAGCAGCACCCGGCCCACCCGGTAACGGTCGGCCTGCCGGGACGCGTCACCGAAGCGGGACAGCCAACGCGGCGCGTGCACACCGAAGTCGGTACCGGCGACCGCCCGGAGCCGTCGCCTGAAGTCGTCGAGGGTCGGCGCGACCGTGCGGTCCTCGCGCACCTCACCGGCGGGCACCACGACCCGGTACGCCCCGTTGCCGACGGGTCCGAGGCCGAACCACTTCTCCCGCTCTCGGACTTCGGCGGTCACGGCGGTCACCGTCTCCGGATCCGCGGTGATCTCCATCTCGCCCAACAGCGCCTCGCGCGTGGCCGGTTCACCGGGGAAGCCGACGCCGAGCAGCTTGCGCACGGTGCTGCGGCCGCCGTCGCAGCCGACGAGATGACGTGAGCGCAGCCGTGTGCCGTCGGCCAGTTCGACGCTCACGCCGTCCTCGTCCTGGCTCAGCCCGACCAGTTCGCTGCCCCGCCGGATCTCGGCACCGGCCTCGGCGGCGTGCTCGGCGAGGAGGCGGTCCATGACGGTCTGCGGGATGGCGAGGGTGTACGCGTGCGCGGTGTCGATCCGCTCGGGCCAGCCCCTGGTGACGCCGGCGAAGAAGGTGCCGGCCCGGGACTTCTTCCCGTGCGCGAGGAACCGCTCCAGCAGACCGCGCTGGTCCAGCACCTCGACACTGCGCGCGTGGAGCCCGAGCGCCCTGATGTACGGGACGGGCTCCCGCTCCTTCTCCAGCACCACCACGCGTACGCCGTGCAGGCGCAGTTCGGCGGCCAGGATCAGGCCGGTCGGGCCGCCACCGGCAATGATCACGTCGATCATCGGATCCCCCTCCATGGTGCGTCGATGTACCCGCGCCGTGTCCTGGGCGCCCCGGTTCAGGACGGCTGGAGATAGCGGGCCAGCAGGTCGTCCAGGGTGACCATGCCCGTGAGCGTGCCCGCCGCGTCCCGTACGACCGCCAGGGACGCCCGGTTGCGGCGCAGTAGCTCGATCGCGTCGGCGACCTTGGTGTCCTCGGTCATCTCCGGGACCGGGCGGGCCAGGGTGCGGGCGGTGCCGGTGCGGCCCTGGGCACGGGCGACCAGGGCGTCCCGGGCGTGCAGCGAGCCGAGCACCAGGTCTCCCTCGCGGACCAGCATGCGGGTGCGGTCGTGGTCGGCGGCCGTGCGCAGGACGGCTTCGAGGTCGGCGGTGCCGGGCACCGAGGTGATCTCGGCGGCCGGGATGCGGAGGTCGCCGACCGGGGTCTCGGGCTCGGTGAGCGAACGGGTGAGCAGCTCCGAGTCGACGTCGCTGATCAGTCCGAGACGCTGCGACTCCTCGACGAGATGGGTGAGTTGCTCGCGGTTGTGCACGGCGGCCAGCTCGTCGCGCGGGGTGACCCGGCACAGCCGTACCAGCGCGTTGCTCATCCTGTTCAGCACCGAGATCAGCGGCCGGACCGCCTTGACGACACCCCGGAAGGGCGGCGAGAGGAGCATCGCGGAGCGCTCGGGGTGGGCGATCGCCCAGGACTTGGGGGCCATCTCGCCGACCACCATGTGCAGGAACACCACGACGATCATGGCGACGACGAAGGCCACGCCGTAGCTGAGCGCGCTCGGCAGGCCCAAGTCGTGCAGCAGCGGGTCGAGTTCGTGGGAGATCGCGGGCTTGGAGACCGAGCCGAGGCCCAGCGTGCAGACGGTGATGCCCAGTTGGGCGCCGGCCAGCATGAGCGACAGCTCGCGCATCCCGGCCAGGGCCGCCTTCGCCCCGCGCCGCCCCTCGGCCGCGGCCTTCTCCATGCGGTGCCGCTTGGCGGCGACGAGCGCGAACTCGGCGGCCACGAAGAAGCCGCTGCCGATCAGCAGCAGGACGGTGAGGAAGAGCGCCATGGGGAAACTCATGCCGAGTCCACCCTCTCCACGCGGACGCGGTCCGGCACGTGCCGGTTCAGCTTCCGTACGTCGATCACCGCGCACCCGCCGCCGGGCAGGTCCACGCTGACGCGGTCGCCGATCGCCGGGAAGCGGCCCAGACGGTCGACGATGAGGCCGGCCACCGTGTCGTAGTCCTCCTCCTCGGGCAGTTCGACACCGGTCGCCTCGGCGACCTCGTCGAGACGGCGGCCGGCGTCCACCAGCCAGCCCGGTCCGTCCGCGACCGCGATCTCGGTGACCGTGTCGCTCTCGTCGGCGATGTCGCCGACCAGTTCCTCGGCGATGTCCTCGTAGGTGACGATGCCGGCGACTCCGCCGTGCTCGTCCAGGACGACCGCGAACTCGTCGTCCCGCTCCCGCATCTGCTCGACCGCCTCGGGCAGCGGGAGGCTGTCGGGCAGCAGCAGCGGGGGGCGGGCGAGGGCGCCCGCGGTGGCGCTGGTCAGCCGGGCGGCCGGCAGGCGCGTCAGCTCGCGTACGCCCAGCACGCCCGGGATGTCGTCGGGGTGGTCGCCGAGGAGAGGGTAGGTGGAGTGGCCGTGCTTGGCGATCAGGTCGACGGCCTCGGCGGCGGTGGCGTCCTTGCGCACGAAGACGGCGTCGACGCGCGGGACCATCACCTCGTCGAGGGTGCGCTCGGAGAACTCCAGGGCGTGGTCGAGGAGTTCGGCGGTGTCCCTGGGCAGCTCGCCCTGTTCGTGGGACTCGCCGATGAGGTGGCCGAGCTCCTCCAGGGTGGCGCCGTGGTGGAGTTCCTCGACGGGTTCGATGCCGGCCCCGCGCAGCAGGCGGTTGGCCGTCGCGTCGAAGACGTGCACCAGCGGGCCGACGACCTTGAGGTAGCCGAGCGTGGAGGGGGCGAGGGCCTTCGCGAGCCGCTCCGGCACGGCGATCGCGAGGTTCTTGGGGGCCAGCTCGCCGAGGACCATCTGGACGACGGTGGCCAGGACGAAGGCCAGCACGACGGAGATCCCGCCGACGGCCCCCTCGGGGACGCCCAGGCCGGTGAGGGCGGGCTCCAGCAGGGCGGAGACCGAGGGTTCGGCGATGAAGCCGACCACCAGACCGGTGACGGTGATGCCGAGCTGGGCGCCGGAGAGCATGAACGACAACCGCTCCAGCACCTTCAGCGCGCGGGCGGCCCTGCGGTCGCCGGACTCCGCCTCGCGGGACAGGGCGAGCCGGTCCGCGGAGACGTACGCGAACTCCTGGGCGACGAAGTAGCCGGTGCCGGCGGTCAGCAGGAACACGGCCAGCAGGCCGAGGACGGCGCTCGTGGTACTCAACGGCGGGTCGATCGGGTGGGGCGGGAGTCCGTCGGGGTGGCGGACACGGGCTTGCTCCTTCTGTAGGGATGTGCGCTGTGAACGGCTGGGACGGAGGCGGTGTTCCCCCGGATCCGCCGACCGGGTGGCGGACCCGGCCGGCGCTCAGGCGGCGGCCGGCGCCGGCCCGACCAGCTCGGTGAGGACGTCCTCCATGGTCACGAAGCCGAGGACGGCCCCCGTCTGTCCCGTCACCGCCGCCAGATGGCTCCCGTCGGCGCGCAGCGCGGTGAGGGTGTCGTCCAGCGGGGTGTCGATACGGACCCGGGTGACGGGGTGCAGGGCGGAACGCGGGAAGGGCCGGTCGCGGTCGGTGACGCCGAGGGTGTCCTTGATGTGCAGATAGCCCAGCAGGGTGCCGTCCGGACCGGTGACGGGGAAGCGGGAGTAGCCCGCCTCGGCGGCCACCCGCTCCAGGCGGGCCGGGGTGACCGAGGCGTCGACGGTCCTCATGGCCGGGACCGGCACGAGGATCTCCCCGACCGGCCGGGTGCCCAGCTCCAGGGCGTCCTGAAGCCGCTCGCCGTCGGCGGGCGAGAGCAGTCCGGCCTCGCTGGCGTCGACGACCATGCGGGCGAGCTGGTCGTCGGTGAACACCGACTCGACCTCGTCCTTGGGTTCGACGCGCAGCAGCTTCAGCAGGGCGTTGGCGAAGGCGTTGATGCCGAAGACGAAGGGCTTGAGCGCGCGCGTGAGGGCCACGAGCGGCGGCCCGAGCAGCAGCGCGGTCGGCACGGGGGCCGCGAGGGCGATGTTCTTCGGGACCATCTCGCCGATCAGCATGTGCAGATAGGTGGCCAGCGACAGGGCGATCACGAAGGCGATCGGGTGGACCAGGCCCTCCGGGATGCGGGCCGCCTCGAAGCCGGGCTCCAGCAGGTGCGCGATGGCCGGTTCGGCGACCGCGCCGAGGACCAGCGAGGAGACGGTGATGCCGAGCTGGGCGGTGGCCATCATCGCGGAGAGGTGTTCGAGACCCCACAGGGTCATCCGGGCCCGCTTGTGGCCGTCACGCGCGCGTGGCTCGATCTGGCTGCGGCGCACGGAGATCAGGGCGAACTCGCCGCCCACGAAGAAGGCGTTGGTCAGCAGCGTCAGGGCGCCGACGAGCAGCTGGACGGTGGTCATCGCGCCTCCTGACGGGCCTGGGCGGGCACGCGCGCGGGTCCGGTGATCCGGATCAGGTCCGCGCGGTGGTGGTCGACCTCCAGGACCTCCAGACGCCAGCCGTCGAGGTCCAGCTCGTCGCCCTTGGCGGGGATGCGCGCGAGCCGGGTGGCGACGAGTCCGGCCACCGTCTCGTACGGCCCCTCGGGCGCGGTGAGGCATATGCCGGCGAGCCGGTCGACGCGGACGGACCCCTCCGCGTCCCAGGCCCGCTCGCCGGCGGGCCGCAGGTCGGGCATCGCCACGGGGTCGTGCTCGTCGCGGACCTCGCCGACGACCTCCTCGACGATGTCCTCGACGGTGACCACGCCCGCGGTGCCGCCGTACTCGTCGATGACGACGGCCATGGTGCGGGTGGCCCGCATCCGCTCCAGGAGGCGGTCGGCGGTGAGGCTGTCGGGGACCAGCAGGGGCGCGGTGGCCAGCTCGGTGACCGGGGTGGCGGCCCGCTTGTCCGGGTCCAGGGCGAGCACGTCACGGATGTGCACGGTGCCGATGACCTCGTCGAGGCTGTCCCGGTAGACGGGGAAGCGGGACAGGCCGGTGGCGTGGGTGAGGTTGGCGGCGTCGGCGGCGGTCGCGTGCGCTTCGAGAGCCAGGACGTCGACGCGCGGGGTCATGACGTTCTCCGCGGTCAGCTCGCCGAGGTGCAGGGTGCGCACGAACAGTTCGGCGGAGTCGGCCTCCAGGGCGCCCTCGGCGGCCGAGTGCTCGGCGAGCGCGACGAGTTCCTCGGGTCCGCGGGCGGAGGCGAGTTCCTCGGCGGGCTCCAGCCCGAAGCGTCGTACGAAACGGTTCGCGGTGTCGTTGAGATGGCGGATGAACGGGCCGAAGAGGGCGGTGAAGGCGCTCTGCGGTCCGGCGACCACCTTGGCGACCGCCAGCGGGCGGGAGATCGCCCAGTTCTTCGGCACGAGTTCGCCGACCACCATGAGGACGACGGTGGACAGGGCCACACCCAGCGCGGTCGCCACCGGAGCGGCCGCCCCGCCCAGGCCCGCTGCCTCCAGCGGGCCCCTGAGGAGCGCGGCGAGGGAGGGCTCGGCGAGCATGCCGATCACCAGCGAGGTGACCGTGATGCCGAGCTGGGCGCCGGAGAGCTGGAGGGTCAGACGGCGTACGGCCTTCAGGGCGCCCTCGGCGCCGCGCTCACCGGCCTCGGCGGCCCGCTCCAGGTCACCGCGCTCGACGGTGGTCAGGGAGAACTCGGCCGCGACGAACACGGCACAGGCCAGGGTGAGGAGCAGGGCCGGCACCAGCAACAGGGTCTCGGTCACGGGGTCGCACCCGCTTCCCTGGCGGATCGGCACGGGGCTGGGCTGGTACTGGGAGGCTCACCCATTGCGGGACTGTGGCTCCTTCTCTCGGGGCAGGTCGTACCAATAGTAAAGGACGGGCAAAGCAATCTACAGCGGTGTCGTAGCGCGCAGCACCAGCGCCAGGGCCAGCGCGGAGTTGGCGGAGGACATCGCAGAGAGGGCCGTACCGGCGGCCGCCGTCCAGGCCGCCGCGCCCACCGCGGTACACAGCGGGGGCCAGGTGCGGGCCGTGGGGGCG
>NZ_RSAJ01000461.1 GCF_003933965.1 Streptomyces sp. RP5T | reverse complement strand
GGGGAGGGCGGAGGAGACAGACACGGGTACCGTCCTGAGAGAGTTCGCGAGAGCGTGCCGTCGCACGGGCGCGGCACGCGGTGGAGGGGAAGGCGAATTCAGCAGGACGGGCGACACACGCAGCCCGCATAGCGGACGAGGTCCATATGGACCCTCCGCCACAGGCGCACACAGGTGTCGGTCACGATCCGGAGTACACCATGGCGCCGACGGACGTTTCAACTCACTGTCACTATGTGGACGCACAGTGACAGTGAGCACGTCAACGCGAACCGGCCCCCGCGTTCGCCTCGGTCTTCGCAGGTGGCCCGCCCAGCGCCGTCTCGGCCGCCGAGTACAGGTCGGCCGGGCGGACCCCGCTCAGCGCCGTGACGAGGTGGCCGTCGGGGCGTACGAGAAGGACCGTGTGCGGGGCCGCGCCCGGGTACTCCTCGGCGACCAGGAGCTCGGCGGAGTGCGGCAGCGCGCTCACCGCCGCCGCCAGGCGGGGCATGATGCCGGCGGTCACCCAGTGCTTGCGCTCCCACACCCCGGTGCCCGGCGCGACCAGGACGACGAGCAGGGCCCCTCGGCCGAGGCGTTCGCGCAGTCGTACGAAGGTGCCGTCCTCGGCGGTGACCCGGACGTCCGTGACCGGTGACCCCGGGAGCGTGTCGACGGGTGCCTCTCCTTCGAGCTGCCGGGGTGCGAGGGGTGAGTCGGCGTAGGTTCCCGGCGCGCCGAGCGGGCCGCGCCCGAGGTGGCCGTCCGTGAGCAGGGCATCGTGGCCGCGGCCCGAGCCGGGCACCACCGAGCGCAGGCCCCCACCGCCGCGCAGCACCGGGAGCGCCTGGTCGGCGGCGCGCAGCCGACCGGCGACGACCGCGCGCCGCTCGGTCTGGTAGCTGTCGAGAAGCGCCTCGTGCGGGCCGTGGTGCCAGGCCAGGGCCAGCTTCCAGGCGAGGTTGTCGGCGTCCCGGAGGCCCTCGTCCAGCCCCTGCGTGCCGAGCGCCCCGAGGCAGTGCGCCGCGTCCCCGGCGAGGAAGACCCGGCCGGCGCGCCAACGGCGGGCCAGCCGGTGGTGCACCGTGTGCACTCCGGTGTCGAGGAGGTCGTACGGCGGTGTCGGGCCGTCCGTCCAGCCCGCGAGGGTCTCGCGGACGCGGGTCACCAGGAGTTCGGGCGTGACCAGGTCCTTGCCCGGCGGGAGCAGCCAGTCCAGGCGCCACACGCCCTCGGGGAGGGGACGGGCGGTGATCTCCCCGGCCGAGGGCCCCGATGTCCGCCACGGCGGCATGCGGTGGAGCAACGCCCGGTCCTCCCAGGGGAGTTCCGCGCGCAGGGCGGCGACGGCGTGGCGTTCCACGGCCGTACGGCCCGGGAAGCGGATGTCCTGGAGCTTGCGCACGGTGGAGCGCGTGCCGTCGCAGCCGACCAGGTAACTCCCGCGCCACCACGTGCCCTTGGGGCCGCGGGTGTGGGCGGTGACGCCCGCGGGCTCCTGCTCGATGGTGTCGAGACGGCTGTCCGGGCTGAGCCTGACCAGCCGCTCTCCGGCGAGGGCGGCCCGGAGGGCGCCGGTCAGGACGTGCTGGGCGAGGTGCAGGGGGGCCTCCCCGGCCTCCTCGAAATCGACCTCGCGCATCACCTGCTTGCGGCGCATCGACCGCCATCCGGCCCAGTGCACCCCCAGCTCGGTGACCGGCACCCCGGTCAGCCGGGCCATCAGGGCGGCGGTGTCCTCGTGCAGTACGGCGGTACGGGCCAGCCGGGGTTCGTCCTTGCCCGGGCCCTCGTCGAGGACCACGGAGGGGACCTCCTGACGCGCCAGCGCCAGGGCGAGCGTGAGCCCGACGGGCCCCGCTCCGACGATGATCACCGGGTCCACGACGAGGCGCCCCCTGCCCGCGGAGGAGTCCCGGGGAACGTATGTGAACAGGAGGTTGGAGCAGGGTGCACGATCACAGAACGTATGCAACCCATTGCCGGTGCTTGCGTCAAGTGACGGAGGCAGTGGCGATCATGCCACTGCCTCCGTGTCGTTCTCACGTGTGGTTCATACCACTTGACCGACTATCAGAATCCGCCGCCACCGCCGGTGTTCTCTCCGGTCCCGTAGGTGCCGCCCACCGCCGCCGGGTTGACCTCCGTGTCCTCGCCCAGCACCGCACCCGTGCTCTTCTTGCTGCGCCGCAGCCGCTGCTCCAGCCAGCCCGCGAAGCTGGTGAGGAGGAAGTTCAGGACGATGTAGATGATCGCGACGACGATGAAGCTGGGGATGACGTTGGCGTAGTTGGCGGCCAGCGTCTGGCGCGAGTTGAGGAGCTCCGCGAAGCCGAGCATCACGCCGCCCAGCGCGGTGTCCTTCACGATGACGACCAGCTGGCTGACGATCGCCGGCAGCATCGCGGTGACCGCCTGCGGGAGCAGGATGCTGGTCATCGTCTGGCCCTTGCGCAGACCGATCGCGTAGGCCGCCTCCGTCTGCCCCTTGGGCAGCGAGAGGATGCCGGCCCGCACGACCTCGGCGAGCACCGACGCGTTGTAGAGGACCAGGCCGGTGACGACCGCGTACAGGGGGCGCTGCTCGCTGGAGATGTCCGTGGAACGGACGTAGAACTCGTTGGCGAACAGCATCAGCAGCAGCACCGGGATGGCCCGGAAGAACTCGACCACCGTGCCGGCCGTGCCCCGTACCCAGGCGTGGTCGGACATGCGGGCGATGCCGAAGACCGCGCCCAGCGGAAGGGCGATCACCATGGCGATCGCCGCGGCCTTGAGGGTGTTGCCGAGGCCGGGGATGAGGTACGTCGTCCAGGCCTCGCTGGTGACGAACGGCTGCCAGAGGTTCCACTCCAGCTGGTTCTTGTCGTCCATCTTCAGCCACACCCACCACAGCGCGAGGGCGAGGAGAAGGGTGAAGACGACCGACAGGAGGAGGTTGCGCCGTTTGGCGCGGGGTCCCGGAGTGTCGTAGAGGACCGAGCTCATCGCTTCACCGCCAGTCGCTTGGCGAGCCAGCCGAGGAGCAGGCCGGTCGGCAGGGTCAGTACCACGAAGCCGAATGCGAAGACCGCGCCGATGGCGAGCGTCTGGGCCTCGTTCTCGATCATTTCCTTCATCAGGAGCGCGGCCTCGGCCACGCCGATCGCGGCCGCGACCGTGGTGTTCTTGGTCAGCGCGATCAGCACGTTGGCCAGTGGGTTGATGACCGCGCGGAAAGCCTGCGGGAGCACGATGAGACGCAGGGTCTGGCTGAAGTTGAGCCCGATCGCGCGGGCCGCCTCGGCCTGGCCGAGCGGCACCGTGTTGATGCCGGAGCGGATCGCCTCGCAGACGAACGCCGCCGTGTAGGCGACGAAACCGAGTACCGCCAGCCGGAAGCCCTGGACGTCGAAGTTGTCGGCCGCGCCCATCGTCACCCCGAAGATGTCGGCGAGGCCGAGCGAGGTGAAGACGATGATGACCGTCAGGGGGATGTTCCGGACGATGTTCACGTAGGCGGTGCCGAAGCCTCGCATCAACGGGACCGGGCTGACCCGCATCGCGGCCAGCAGGGTGCCCCAGATCAGGGAGCCGACGGCGGACAGGGCGGTGAGTTTCACCGTCATCCAGAACGCCCCGAGGACGTCGTAACCTTCTAGAAAGTCGAACACGATCTCCCGCGCTTCCGGGTGTGTGGCGTGTGGGTGGCGTACGTGGACGGGCGCGGGGGCGCTGCGCTGGTTACGCCGCCACACCTCAACGTGGCATCTCCGGGTTCGCCGTGGCCGGTCGCGCCGTTCCCCGCGCCCTTTCGGGGCGCGGCGGAGCGGCCGGCCACAGCTGCTTGGCCCTGGGTACTACTTGACGATGACGCCGACCTTCGGGGCGGGCTCGTTCTTGTAGCCGGCCGGGCCGAAGTTCGCGTCGACCGCCTTCTGCCAGGAGCCGTCGCTGACCATCTTCTCCAGGGCAGCGTTGATCTTGTTCAGGGTCGCCGTGTCGCCCTTCTTCACGCCGATGCCGTAGTTCTCGTTGCTCAGCTTGAGGCCGGCGAGCTTGAACTGGCCCTTGTACTTGTCCTGGGAGGCGAAGCCCGCGAGGATCGAGTCGTCCGTGGTCACCGCGTCGACGGCACCGCTCTGGAGGCCGGCGATGCACTCCGAGTAGCCGCCGTACTGCTTCAGCTGGGCCTTCGGGGCGAAGTCGTCCTTGACGTTCTGGGCCGAGGTCGAGCCGGTCACGGAGCACAGCTTCTCGCCGTTGAGGTCCGTGGCCTCGCTGATCTTGGAGTCCTTCTTGACCAGCAGGTCCTGGTGGGCCAGCAGGTACGGGCCGGCGAAGTCGACCTTCTGCTTGCGCTCGTCGGTGATCGAGTAGGTGGCCGCGATCATCTTCACGTCGCCGCGGGAGAGCGCGTTCTCACGGTCGGCGCTCTTGGTCTCGACGAACTCGATCTGGTCGGGCTTGTAGCCGAGCTGCTTGGCCACGTACGTCGCCACGTCCACGTCGAAGCCGGAGAAGGAACCGTCGGGCTTCTTCAGGCCCAGGCCGGGCTGGTCGTACTTGATACCGATCTTGATCTTGTCGCCGCCGGAACCCGAGCCGGAGCTGTCGTCCTTGCTGTCGCCGCCGCAGGCGGTCGCCGACAGGGCGAGGGCGAGAACGGCGGCCGAGGCGGCGGTGACCTTACGGAGCTTCATGGTGAACATCCTTTGGGTGGTGAAGACAGGAGAGCCGTCGGTGGTCGATCCGGGTGGCACGTCAGTGGTGCAGGATCTTCGACAGGAAGTCCTTGGCGCGGTCGCTGCGCGGGTTGCTGAAGAACTGGTCGGGCGCAGCCTCTTCGACGATCCGTCCGTCGGCCATGAACACCACGCGGTTTGCGGCCGATCGTGCGAAACCCATCTCGTGCGTGACGACGATCATTGTCATGCCGTCGCGGGCGAGCTGCTGCATGACCTCCAGCACCTCGTTGATCATCTCGGGGTCGAGCGCCGACGTGGGCTCGTCGAAGAGCATGACCTTGGGGTCCATCGCCAGGGCCCGGGCGATGGCGACGCGCTGCTGCTGACCGCCGGACAGCTGGGCGGGGTACTTGTCCGCCTGGGTGGCGACGCCGACCCGGTCGAGCAGGGCGCGCGCCTTGTCCTCGGCCTTCTTCTTGTCGGCCTTGCGGACCTTGATCTGGCCCAGCATCACGTTCTCGAGCACGGTCTTGTGCGCGAAGAGGTTGAAGGACTGGAAGACCATGCCGACGTCGGCGCGCAGCCGGGCCAGTTCCTTGCCCTCCTGGGGCAGTGGCTTGCCGTCGATGACGATCGAACCCGTGTCGATCGTCTCCAGGCGGTTGATGGTGCGGCACAGCGTGGACTTCCCGGACCCGGAGGGTCCGATGACCACGACGACCTCGCCGCGGGCGATCGTCAGGTCGATGTCCTGGAGCACGTGCAACGCGCCGAAGTGCTTGTTGACGCTCTTCAGGACGACCAGCTCGCCGGTCGCGGCCACGTCTTCCTTGGCCACCGATACTTCGGTCATCGCTCTCTGGCTCCGTCCTCCTCGGTTTCGGAGGACAGTAGTGACCCCACGCGACCAGCGTCATTAGTCTTGAGGGGAATCTGAGCATCACGATCGGATAGCAATCGGACACGTGTCGTAGCACTTGTCACCAGTGCGCATCCGGTGTGCGTATCGGCCGGGTAACGGAAGCCCGGCGCAACCGGAACGCTCTTGACGCCGTCCTCATCCATCAGCATGACTGCACGGTGCGCACGCGCGCGTGCGTTCGCACATTTGTACCTGTTCACTATCTCTACAGATAGTACGTCCGAAGGATAAAAGGGGGCCGGGGTGAGACTTCTCCTCGTCGAGGACGACAACCACGTGGCCGCCGCGCTGTCCGCGGTGCTCGCCCGGCACGGTTTCGACGTCACGCATGCCCGCAGCGGCGAGGAGGCACTTCAGGCGCTCGTCCCCGAGGGCAACGGCTTCGGGGTCGTCCTCCTCGACCTCGGCCTGCCCGACCAGGACGGTTACGAGGTCTGCGGCAAGATCCGCAAGCGCACCAGCACACCGGTGATCATGGTCACCGCGCGCTCCGACGTCCGCTCCCGCATCCACGGGCTGAACCTCGGTGCCGACGACTACGTGGTCAAGCCGTACGACACGGGGGAGCTCCTCGCCCGCATCCACGCCGTCAGCCGGCGCACCGTCCACGAGGACGCGCCCGGCGGAGCGGACACGGCGCTGGTCCTGGGCGCGGTACGCATCGAACTGCCGACCCGTCAGGTCACCGTGGACGGTACGGTCGTCCAGCTCACCCGCAAGGAGTTCGACCTCCTCGCGCTGCTCGCCCAGCGGCCCGGGGTGGTCTTCCGGCGCGAGCAGATCATCAGCGAGGTCTGGCGCACCAGCTGGGAGGGCACGGGCCGCACGCTGGAGGTGCATGTGGCGTCCCTGCGCGCGAAGCTGCGGATGCCCGCGCTGATCGAGACGGTACGGGGCGTGGGGTACCGGCTGGTGGCCCCGGGGATGTGAGGCCGTGGCGGCGCCTTGAGGGCCGGGGCTCACCGGCTGTCGTGGGGCTCGGCGTGAAAGTGTGGAGCGAGGGCTGTGCGAGGCTCGGGGGGACGGAACGGGTCGGGTGAGGGACGGTGACTGTGGGCG
>NZ_RSAJ01000460.1 GCF_003933965.1 Streptomyces sp. RP5T | reverse complement strand
CCACGCGGCGGCCGGAGCCACCGTCGTCCTCGTCACCGGCGACGGCGTCCCCCTCGGGACCCTCGCCCTCACCGACCGCCTCCGCCCCGGCGCTCCCGCCGCCACCGCCGCGCTCACCGCCCTGACCGGCACCGCCCCCGTCCTGCTCACCGGCGACAACGCACGGTCCGCCGCAAGGGTCGCCGAGGCCACCGCCCTGGTGGACGTTCGCGCCGGCCTGCTGCCCGAGGACAAGGTGGACGCCGTACGGGAGCTCCAGGACGCGGGGCGCAAGGTGCTGTTCGTCGGGGACGGCGTCAACGACGCGCCCGCGCTCGCCGCCGCCCACTCCGGCATCGCGATGGGCCGGGCCGGCTCCGACCTCGCGCTGGAGACCGCGGACGCGGTCGTCGTACGGGACGAGCTCGCCACCGTCCCGGCGGTCGTACGGCTGTCCCGGACCGCCCGCCGGCTGGTCCTGCAGAACCTGGTGATCGCGGGTACCTTCATCACCGGACTCGTCCTGTGGGACCTCCTCGGTCACCTCCCGCTGCCGCTCGGGGTCGCCGGGCACGAGGGCTCGACGGTCCTCGTCGGCCTCAACGGGCTGCGGCTCCTGCGCGAGTCCGCGTGGCGACCGGGCCGGGACCCGTCCCAGGGCGCGCGACGCTGATGTCGGATTCCCGCCAGCCGAGCGCTGCCGGGTGGTCGATGCTGGACGCATGCAGACGGGGATGTACACCGAGACCGAGCGCTGTGTGCGCGCCGTGCAGTCCAAGGACGCGCGGTTCGACGGCTGGTTCTTCACCGCAGTCCTGACGACCCGCATCTACTGCCGGCCGAGCTGCCCGGTGGTCCCGCCCAAGCCCGAGAACATGACCTTCTACCCGAGCGCGGCGGCCTGCCAGCAGGCGGGCTTCCGCGCCTGCAAGCGCTGCCGGCCCGACACCAGCCCGGGCTCGCCCGAGTGGAACCAGCGCGCCGACCTCGTGGCCCGCGCGGTGCGGCTGATCGCCGACGGCGTGGTCGACCGCGAGGGCGTGCCCGGCCTCGCCGCCCGCCTCGGCTACAGCACCCGGCAGATCGAACGCCAGCTCCTCGCCGAACTCGGCGCCGGCCCGCTCGCCCTGGCCCGCGCCCAGCGCGCCCAGACGGCGAGGATCCTCATCGAGACGACCGCGCTCCCGATGGCGGACATCGCCTTCGCGGCCGGCTTCTCGGCGATCCGCACCTTCAACGACACCGTGCGCGAGGTCTTCGCGCTCGCGCCGGGCGAGCTGCGCACCCGCGCCGCGAGGAGGACCGCGCCGGACACCCCCGGCTTCCTGTCCCTGCGCCTGCCGTTCCGCGCGCCCCTCAACCCCGACAACCTCTTCGGCCACCTCGCGGCCACCGCCGTCCCGGGCGTGGAGGAGTGGCGGGACGGCGCGTACCGGCGCACCCTGCGACTGCCCTACGGACACGGCGTCGTGGCCCTCACGCCCCGCCCCGACCACATCGCCTGCCGGCTGACCCTGAGCGACCTGCGGGACCTGACCGTCGCCATCAGCCGCTGCCGCCGGATGCTCGACCTGGACGCCGACCCGGTCGCCGTGGACGACCGGCTGCGCACGGACCCGCTGCTCGCGCCCCTGGTGGACAAGGCGCCGGGCCGCCGCGTCCCGCGCACGGTCGACGAGGCGGAGTTCGCCGTACGGGCCGTGCTGGGCCAGCAGGTCTCCACGGCGGCGGCCCGCACTCACGCGGCCCGCCTGGTCACGGCCCACGGTGAACCCGTCGACGACCCGGAGGGCGGCCTCACCCACCTCTTCCCGGCCCCCGAGGCCCTCGCCGCACTCGACCCCGCCGCACTCGCGATGCCCCGCACCCGCCGTACGACCTTCACCACCCTGGTGAACCAACTGGCGGACGGAAAGCTTCAGTTGGGCGTCGAGAGCGACTGGTCCGAGACCCGCGCCCGGCTCCTGGACCTGCCCGGCTTCGGCCCCTGGACCGTCGACGTCATCGCCATGCGCGCCCTCGGCGACCCGGACGCCTTCCTCCCGACCGACCTCGGAATCCGCCGCGCCGCCCAGGAGTTGGGCCTGCCCTCGACCCCGGCCGCGCTGACGGCCCGCGCGGCGGCCTGGCGCCCCTGGCGGGCCTACGCCGTCCAGTACCTGTGGGCGACCGACAGCCACCCCATCAACTTCCTGCCCGTATGAGCCCGTACAAGGACGTCCCGTGAAACAGCACACCGTGATCGACAGCCCCTACGGCCCGCTGACCCTCGTCGCCGACGACGGAGTCCTGTGCGGCCTCTACATGACCGAGCAGCGCCACCGCCCGCCGCAGGAGACCTTCGGCACGCCGGACGACGGGTGGTCCAAGGAGGCCGAGGAACAGCTGAAGGCCTACTTCGACGGTGAGTTGAAGGAGTTCACCCTGGAACTGCGCCTGCACGGAACCCCGTTCCAGCGCACGGTGTGGGAACAGCTCCGCAGGATCCCGCACGGCGAGACCCGCACCTACGGCGAACTCGCCGACGCCCTCGGCAACCCCAAGGCCTCCCGCGCGGTCGGTCTGGCCAACGGCAGGAACCCGATCGGCATCATCGTCCCCTGCCACCGCGTGGTCGGCGCCGACGGCAGCCTCACGGGATACGGCGGCGGACTGGAGCGCAAGCAGCGCCTGCTGGACTTCGAACGGGGGGCGGCGCTCTTCTAGGACGCGCTCCCGGCGCCCACCCTCCGCAGCAGTGCGGGCAGCGCCGTACCGATCGGCTCCCGGATCACCTCGTCCGCGCGGTCGTCGTACGGAGTCGGCTCGGCGTTGACGACGACGAGCCGGGCGCCGTGGTCGGCGGCGAGGCCCGCGAGGTCCGCCGCCGGCTGGACCTGGAGCGTGGTGCCGACGGCGATGAAGACCTGGCACGCCTTGGTGATGGCGACCGCCTCACCGAGCACCACCGGGTCCAGGCGCTCGCCGAACATCACGGTCGCCGACTTCAGGATGCCGCCGCACGCCCGGCACGGCGGGTCGGCCTCACCGGCCTCGACCCGGGCGAGCGCGTCCTCCATCGGGCCGCGGGCGTGGCACTTCGTGCACACCACCTGCCGTGCGGTGCCGTGCAGTTCGACGACCTTGCGGGCGGGCAGCCCGGCGAGCTGGTGCAGCCCGTCCACGTTCTGCGTGATCACCCGCACCGGCACCCCGGACTTCTCCAGCTCGGCCACCGCCCGGTGCGCGGCGTTCGGCTGCGGGTGCAGGGCGTGGTTCGCGCGCCGCATCTGCCACGAGCGGCGGCGGATCTCCGGATCGCCCATGTAGTAGTCGTACGTGACGAGCTTCTCCGCCTCGGGGTCCTTCCGCCACAGGCCGTTCGGACCGCGGTAGTCGGGGATGCCGGAGTCGGTGGAGACGCCGGCGCCGCTGAGGAGGGCGACGAGGGGCTTGGACATGGCTTCGAGGGTAGGCCGGGTGATCCGGGTCGGGCGAACGCATATCCGGCCGCCCGTCCGGGCCGGTCCGTGCGCACGGACCGCTGCGCCCGCCCCGGTCAGCCCACCCGGTGACCGTTCTCCAGCTCCGCCGTGCCCGAGCCGTCGGCCAGTACGTCCAGCGCGGCCAGGACGCGGCGGCCGAGGGAACCCGGAAGGTGTTCGGCGAGCTCCTCGCGCGGGACGAGGCGCCAGGACAGCAGTTCCTCCTCCTGGAGGCGGATCGCCTTGAACTCGTCCTCGGTGAGCACCCCGCCGTCGTACAGGTAGGCGACCAGCGGCGGGCGGCCCGTCCCGGGCACCCAGTCCACCGCGAGCAGTCGTCCGAGCTCACGGTCCAGACCGATCTCCTCCGCGGTCTCTCGGCGCGCGCCCTGCCGCGGGCTCTCGCCCTCGTCCGACTCGACGGTGCCGCCCGGAAGCGCCCAGCCATCACGGTAGTTGGGCTCGACCAGGAGCACCCGGCCGTCCGCGTCCCGGAAGAGCGCGGCGGCTCCGGCGATGACACGGGGGAGACCGGCGATGTAGGCGGCGAAGTCCTGGGTGGTGGTCATCCCCGAAGGGTAACCAGCCCCAGGGGAGCGCCCGGGCGGCCCATGGCGCCCGGGCAAGGGCACGGCGGCCGTCCTGGCTGGTCAGGACCGGGGTCGGGGATACGGACGCACCGGTGGCACCGAACGGCTCGCGAGGTGTCACGCACCAGCACATGGCCGATGACCGTGCGCCCCTCGCTTCCTGTCCTTCGTGGCCGCCGACCGACCCGTTCCCCCAGCTCAGGACGCCGGCTGTGCTCAGGCCTCCGTCTGCGCCAACCTGACCGTGCGCTCGGCCAGTTCGGTGATGTGGACGCCGTCGAAGCCGAACACCGCGCTGCGCACCCGGTCCTCCAGCGGCTCCTTCCACTGCTCCGGGATCGCGTCCGCCCCGGTGAGCACCCCGGCCACCGAGCCCGCGGTCGCGCCGTTGGAGTCGGTGTCCAGGCCGCCCCGGACCGTGAGCGTGATGGTGCGGGTGAAGTCGCCGTCGCCGTACAGCAGCCCGGCGGTCAGGACCGCCGCGTTCGGAACCGTGTGGATCCAGCCCAGCCCCGCGGTCTCCTCCGCGAGCGTGGTCAGGGTGTCCTCCCAGGTCATCCGGGTGTCGTGCAGGGAGGAGACCCGGCGGACCGTACGGGCGAGACGGCTGCTCGCGGGGATCACCGCGAGCGCCTGGTCCACCGCCTGCCGCACGGTCGCGGCCGTGAACGCCGCCGAGATCAGCGCCGCCGCCCACATCGCCCCGTACACGCCGTTCCCGGTGTGCGAGAGCACCGCGTCCCGGCGGGCCAGCAGGGCGGCGCGGCGCGGGGCCCCGGGGCAGGTCCAGCCGTAGATGTCGGCCCGGATCAGCGCCCCGATCCACTCCTGGCAGGGGTTGTCGTACGTCGCCGTCAGCGGCGGTTTCAGCCCGTTGGCGAGGTTGCGGTAGGCGGCCCGCTCCGCCGTGAACGTCTGGAGGTACGGCAGCCGCAGCAGCCACAGGTCGCCCACCTGCTCGGTGCTGAAGCCGAAGCCGTGGGTCTCCAGGAGGTCGAGGCCGAGGATGGCGTAGTCGACGTCGTCGTCACGGCAGCTGCCGTGGATGCGGCCGCGCACGCACTCGCGCCACTCGGGCCGCAGCTCGAAACCGTCGCTCTCGCCCACGGGCTCGGGAAGGTAGTCGGTCAGGGGCAGCGCCGCCGCCTGCCGCAGATAGCGGTCGATCCGGTCCCGCGTCCACAGGTCGCCCTGCTCGACCGGCTTGCCGAGCATGTTGCCCGCGATCCGGCCGAGCCAGCCCCCGTGGATGCGGTCGGCGAGCTCTGGCTCCGTGCCCACAACGGTCATAGCTCCGGTTTACCCCATTCCGGAGCACCGCACAGAGGGGTCGCAGGGCCTTCTCAGGGTCCGGTCGGTGCATGACGTCGGGGGGTGTCTGCGGTTAAGGTCGCAGCGGCGCGACTGGCCTTGACATGCGTCAGGCCCGGAGAGCAAGGGGAAGACGTGACACAGCGCGTGCTCATCGCCGCGGACAAGTTCAAGGGCTCGCTCACGGCCGTACAGGTCGCCGAGCGGGTGACCGCCGGACTGCGGCGGGTCGTGCCGGACCTGGAGGTCGAGTCGCTGCCCGTCGCCGACGGCGGTGACGGCACCGTGGCCGCGGCCGTCGCGGCCGGTTTCGAGCGCCGGGAGGTGGCGGTCGCCGGTCCCCTCGGACAGGAGGTCACCGCCGCCTTCGCGGTCCGCGGGGAGACCGCCGTCGTCGAGATGGCCGAGGCCAGCGGCCTGCAGCGGCTGCCCGCGGGGGTCTTCGCCCCGCTCACGGCGTCGACGTACGGCTCCGGCGAGCTGCTGCGCGCCGCGCTGGACGCCGGCGCCCGCACGATCGTGTTCGGTGTCGGCGGCAGCGCCACCACCGACGGCGGCGCCGGAATGCTCTCCGCGCTCGGTGCCCGCTTCCTGGACGCCGACGGCGAGCCCGTCACCCCGGGCGGCGGCGGCCTCGCCGACCTGGCCTCGGCCGACCTGTCGGGCCTGGACCCGCGGTTCGCGTCCGTCGAGTTCATCCTGGCCAGCGACGTCGACAACCCGCTCACCGGCCCCAAGGGCGCGCCCGCGGTCTACGGCCCGCAGAAGGGCGCCTCCCCGGACGACGTGGAGGCCCTGGACAGCGCCCTCGCCCACTACGCGACGGTGCTGGAGAAGGCCGTCGGCGCGAAGGCCGGCGAGTACGCCGCCTCACCGGGTGCGGGCGCGGCCGGCGGCATCGGCTACGGCGCCCTCCTGCTCGGCGCCGCGTTCCGCCCCGGCATCGACGTCATGCTCGACGTCCTCGGCTTCGCGCCCGCCCTGGAGTGGGCCGACCTGGTGATCACCGGCGAGGGGTCCCTCGACGAGCAGACCCTGCACGGCAAGGCCCCGGCGGGAGTGGCCGCGGCGGCGCGCGCGAAGGACAAGGAGGTCGTCGCCGTGTGCGGCCGCCTCGCCCTGCCCCCGGAGGCCCTCGGCCGGGCCGGTATCCGCCGCGTCTACCCCCTCACCGACGCCGAGCCCGACATCCAGAAGTGCATCTCCGAGGCGGGCCCGATCCTGGAGGACGTGGCGGAACGGATCGGCCGGGACTTCCTGGTCTGAACGGGATGCCGAGGGGCGCACGCCCCGCCCCTCACCCC
>NZ_RSAJ01000045.1 GCF_003933965.1 Streptomyces sp. RP5T | reverse complement strand
GCCCAGGCCGCCCTGAACCCGGCCCTGCTGCTGAAGGTGCCGGCCGCCGCGTGGGAGTCCTCGGCGCGCACCGACTTCTCCGTGTGGCCCGCCCGCGGCGACCTCACCGGCGACAGTGCCCTGCTGCGCCGCGCCCTCGCCGTCTGGGCCCGCCCCGGCGAGAGCGTCCAGGTCTCCGCGACCCCCGGCACCCCCTCGGGCGGCCCCGCGGGCCCGCCGCAGCTCCTGTACGCCGGGGCCGTCGACAACGCGCGCGTGGTGCTCCTCTACGACGGTCTGCGCATCGTCCGCTACGCCGAGCCGCGGGACGGCACCGAGGGCGCCGCCCTGGACTTCGCCCGGGTCGACGGCGCTGACCGGGCCGCGTCGAGCGCGGTCGTGCTGGGCCGCGCCGACGGCAACATCCGCTATCTGACGGCCCCCTGGGTGACCGGGGCCGCCGAGCGCGACCTGCTGAAGCCGGGCTCCGGCGCCATGGACCTCACGCTGACCGGCGGTGCCACCTCACCCATGGCGGGCCCCGCGCAGAGCGGTGCCTGCACCTCCTGGAACGTGCTCCAGCTGACGGACGCCTCCGGCACCCGGCTGCTGACCGACCTCGGCGAGCTGGTCCCGGCCCGCCTGACCACCGGCCGTCCCGGGTCCGTGAAGGACGCGTCCGGAGCGGGGGCGCTGCGCGCCTGGGCGCCGTACGCGTGCTCGCTCGGTGCGATGCGCTCCTCGGGCGTGCGCGGCGTGAACGCCTGGACCTACGCCTCGCAGCCGCTGCCCGACACGAACGGGACGGCGGACTGGGTGTGCACCCGGGCCGAGACCTGGCAGGGCGGCGGGGAGCGGGTGCTGGCCCAGTTCCACACGCCGGGCTCGACGTACGGGGCGGTCGCGGCGAAGGCGGAGAACGTACCGGCGTGCGGGGCGAAGGATCCGCAGGTGCTGGCCGGGGTGCTGTGGAAGTCGCAGGCCGGCTCCTGGTACCTGCTGGCGGCGGGGAGCCGGGGCACCTCGTCGATCAGTGCCACCGGAGGGGTTACGGGTTCCGCCCAGGGCAACCTGCTGGCGGTCAGGACGCGGCAGGGGGCCCAGGCCGAGCTGAAGGGAACCCTGGCGGACGGGCGGACGGTCGGGGGGCTCCGGTAGCCGGCCGGTCCGGCAGGTGAACACCGCCGGTCGGACCGGACCGTTCCGGGCCGGATTCGATCGGTAAGGTGTTCGTATGACAACCGGGGTCCGTCGAAGAATGGGAGTCGAGGAACGGCGTCAGCAGTTGATCGGCGTCGCCCTCGAACTGTTCGCCCGCCGCTCGCCCGACGAGGTGTCCATCGACGAGATAGCCGCGGCGGCCGGTATCTCGCGACCGCTGGTCTACCACTACTTCCCCGGCAAACTCAGCCTGTACGAGGCCGCGTTGAAGCGGGCGGCGGAGGATCTCGCGAGCCGCTTCGAGGAGCCGCAGCAGGGCTCGCTGGGCGGCCGGCTGCTGCGGGTGATGCGCCGGTTCTTCGACTTCGTGGACGAACACGGGCCGGGTTTCTCGGCGTTGATGCGCGGCGGCCCGGCGGTCGGCTCCTCGGCGACGAACGCGCTCATCGACTCCGTACGGCAGGCCGCCTACGAGCAGATCCTGTCGCACCTGCGGGTGACGGACCCGCCCGCGCGCCTCGAACTGCTCATCCGCTCCTGGATCTCGCTCGTCGAGTCGACGGCCCTGATCTGGCTGGACGGCCGCCGTATCCCGCGTGCCGAGCTGGAGATCCAGCTCGTGCACGACTTCGCCGCGCTGGCCGCGGTCGGCGCGGCCTTCGACGAGGAGATGACCGCGCTGCTGCGCCACATGCTCAAGGACGAGCCGCACGACGGCCCGTTCACCGACCTGGCGGCCCGCCTGATCACCCTGGCCTCCTAGAGCACGGCCTTGGTGTAGGAGGAGTCGAGGTCGCGTACCTCGGCGGAGAGGTGGACGGTGAGGCCGTCCGCGGGGCCGACGTGCTTGCGCAGCAGGTCCACGACGGCCTCGGTGAGCTTCGCCTTGGTCTCCTCGGTGCGCCCGGCGAGCAGGGCGATCGTGACGTTCACGATCGCGTGGTTCTCCTTCGCGCCGCCGACCGCCTCGTCCTCGGTGCGCAGCACCCGCGTCTTGCACGCCTCCGGCTTCGCGGCCGCCGTCTCGACGACGACCGGGTGCAGCGCCAGGGCGAACTCCTCCCAGTCGACATGGTCGAGATACGGGGAGCGTTCGACGGTGATCTGCGGCATGGGCACTCCTGTTCTACGGCGACACGGGTCACCCTAGCCGCAGCGCCAGCATGGCGATGTCGTCCTCCCGGTCGTGGCCGAAGGTGTCCAGCAGGGTGTCGCACAGCGCGTCCAGTCCGGGCAGGGCGCCCGAGGAGGCCGCGCGCAGCTGTTCCAGGGAGGCCGTGAGGTCGGTGCCCCGGGTCTCGACGAGCCCGTCGGTGACCATGAGGAGCCGGTCGGTGGGTTCGAGGAACAGCTCGGTGGCCGGCGGATGGGGCAGGCCGACGCCGAGCAGCGGGCCGGACGCCTTGGCGTAGTGGGCGGTGCCGGTGTCGCGGACGATCAGCGGCGGGATGTGCCCGGCGTTGGCGATCCGGGTGCGCCCGGTGTCCGGCTCGATCAGGGCCAGGCAGACGGTGGCCGTGGTGTCGGGGTGGTAGCGCCGCAGGGTCCGGTCGAGGCGCTCGGCGAGCACGGCCGGGTCGCTCTCGTCGACGGCGTAGGCGCGCAGCGCGTGCCGCAGTTCGACCATGACGGTCGCCGCGTCCAGGGAGTGCCCGACGACGTCGCCGACCGCGGTCAGCACGCCCTCGTCCACGCGCAGCGCCGCGTAGAAGTCACCGCCGATCTCGGTCTGCCGGGAGGCGGGGACGTAACGGACCACGACGTCGAGGCCTGGCAGCTCGGGCAGCCGGTGCGGCTGGGGCAGGAAGCTGTGCTGGAGGGTGAGGGCGACATGCCGCTCGACCTTGTACATGAGCAGCGGCTCTGCGGCCAGCGCGGTGGCCTGCGCGAGCTGGGCCAGCAGGGCCTCGCCCTCCACGCCCACCCTGCGCATCCCGCGCGCGGGCGCGGCCAGGCACACCGGGGCGCGGCCGTCCTGGGTGACGACGAGCGCGAGCCGGGCGTCGTGCTCGACGCCCGGCCGGAAGTACCCGGCGGGCCACAGCGGCGCCGGCACGGTGGTGAGCTGCGCTCCGGCCTGCCCCCGGGTGTGCCGGCGCAGCAGGCCGGCCACGGCCCGGTCGGCGCCCTCGTCCGGCAGCGCCACGGGGATGCGGTCCCGGGACAGGCCGCGGTAGAGCTGGTCGTCCTGGTCGAGGACGAACACCGCGGCCGGGGTGCCGGTGAGCCGCGAGACTCCTTCGGCGGCCGCGTCGGACAGTTCCTGCAGGGTGCGGGCGGACTGGATGGTGACGATCGTCTCGGAGAGCAGGGTGAGCCGTCGTACGAGTGCCCGGTCGCCGGCCCGCAGTTGCGCGTTGCGTACGGCGGCCCGGACCACCGCCTCGATCTCCAGGGGTTCGGCGGGGACCTTGAGATAGGCCTCGACGCCCGCGTCCAGGCCCTGGCAGAAGTCGGCCGGGGGCGAGGCCGCGGCCGAGAAGTGCACGACGGGCATCCCGGCCGTGTGCGGGCGCTCCTTGAAGCGCCGGCACAGGTCGAAGCCGCTCATGTCGGGCAGTCCCACGTCGATGAGCGCCACGTCCGGCAGGGTGCCCTTGAGCAGCCGGGTTTCGAGTTCGGCGAGGGCCTCGCCACCGGTGGCGACCGGTACGACCCGGTGCCCCGCTCTGCTCAGCACGGTGCCCACGGCGTACCGGCTGGCCTCCACGTCGTCCACGACCAGCACGGTCGTGCCGGTCAGCTTGCCTTGTGCGTCCATCCGTCACCCCTCGGGCAACACCGGTGGAGCAGACCGGGGTTCGGGGCCTGCTCCACCACCGTAATGCGTTCGGCTAGGGATGGCGGATGAAAACAGCCACGGTCCGTGCCGGAACCGCGAAGGTGCCGGATGCCTTCTCGTAGGACGCGTCCCTGACGGTGGAGTCCGCCCCCGCCGCCTGCACCGGGTGCAGCCGGTAGGTGCTTCCGGCCAGGTCGGTGACCTGCTGGGTCCGCGCCTTCGGTGTCGCGTTGAACACGACGACCAGGTCGTCGAGTTCCATCGTGATCACACCGGGCGTCTCCTGCTTGCCGGACAGCGGGAAGGACAGCCGGGACTGCACCTGGTCCGCCGTGCCGAGCGAGAACGCCTTCTCCGTCGTACGGATCCGCAGCAGGTCCCGGTAGGCGGCCGAGGCCCCCTCGATCTGCGCGCAGCCGACCTCGACCGAGCCCAGCAGCGGTTTGGCGTACGGCCACTTGGAGGCGTTGTCGGCCGCCATGGGCAGGCCGCGGCCGAAGCCGTTGCCGTCCTGGCAGTTCCAGTGGATCGCGTTGAACCAGTCGCCGCTGTCGAAGGAGTTGCGGTCCAGGGACTTGGAGCGCAGCAGGTCGGTGCCCGCCTGGGAGAGCGCCGGGCCCTGGGAGAGGGCGGCCGTGGCCATGGCGAGGACCTGCATCCTGGCCCGGTCGGCGGCACCGGTGCCGGCGGGCAGCTTGTAGGTCAGCGCGTCGAACAGGGACTCGTTGTCGTGCGCGTCGGCGTAGGCGAGGGCGTCGCCGGGTGCCTGGGCGTATCCGGCGGGCTGTCCGTTGTAGTCGACCTGGGCGCCGGTGACCTCCTTGCCGTCGGTGTCGGTGAAGCGGTACTGCGCGAGGTTGCCGGACAGACCCACCTTGATGAGGTCCTGGTAGTGCAGGAGACGGGCCTTCTGCTGCTCCGGAGTGCCGTTGTTCTTCGAGGAGTTGGGGTCGGTGTACAGACCGGACGCGAAGCCCTGGACACCGGGGTCCTCGTCGAAGGGGCCGCCGCCGCGTACGGCGTCACGGGCGCGGTCGGAGAAGGTCGCGATGCCGGTGCCGGCCATGTTCTTCTGCGTGGCCTGCGCGAAGCGGGCGTCGTCGGCGACCTCGCCGAAGTTCCAGCCCTCGCCGTACAGGATGATCTTCTTGCCGTCGACGCCGTCCTTCTTGAGGGTCAGCGCGTCGAGGGCCTTGCGGACGGCCAGGATGTTGGCCTTGGGGTGGTGGCCCATGAGGTCGAAGCGGAAGCCGTCGACCTTGTACTCCCTGGCCCAGGTGACGACGGAGTCGACGACCAGCTTGCCCATCATGGCGTTCTCGGTGGCCGTGTTGGCGCAGCAGGTGCTGTTGGCGACCGATCCGTCGGCGAGGAGGCGCTGGTAGTAGCCGGGGACGATCCGGTCGAGCACGCTCGTGGCGGCCTGTCCGCTCGCCGCGGTGTGGTTGTAGACGACGTCCATGACGACCCTGAGGCCGTCGTCGTTGAGGGACTTGACCATCTTGCGGAACTCGACCGTACGGCCGGTGCCGTCGGGGTCGGTGGCGTAGGAGCCCTCGGGGACGGTGTAGTGGTACGGGTCGTAGCCCCAGTTGTAGGCATCCTTGGCAGCGGTTCCGGCGACGCACTCCTGCTGCTTGTCGGAGTCGGCCGGGTAGGAGGCGAGATCGCAGTCGGTGGCCTTCTGGTCGGCCTTCTTCTCGGGGATGGTCGCGATGTCGAACGCCGGCAGCAGGTGCACGTACGAGGTGCCCGACTTCGCCAGCTCCTTCAGGTGCTCGGAGCCGTCGCTGTCCTTGTCGGTGAACGCGAGATACGTACCGGGGTGGTCCGCCGTCCTGTCGGCGACGGAGAAGTCCCGGATGTGCAGCTCCTGGATCTCGGCGTCCTTGAGGGGGACGGCCCTGGGCTTGGTGTACGACGTCCAGCCGCTCGGGGCGAGGGACCTGTCGTCGAGGTCGACCACGAGGCTGCGCTCGGAGTCGGCGGTGAGGGCGACCGAGTAGGGGTCGGTGACCTTGTTGGTGACGATCTTCCCGACGCTGGGCGCCCAGACCCTCACGGCGTACCGGTACTCCTTGCCCTTCCAGGACTTCGGCCCGGTGGCGGACCAGACGCCGGTCCTCGCGTCGCGCTTCATCCGCACCGTGGAGCCGCCGAGTTCCAGGGCGACGCTCTGCGCGGTCGGCGCCCACACGGACAGCGTGGGACGGCCGCTCCTGTCGAACGTCGGCCCGAGGTCGGCGTTGGTCGCGCTCGCGTACAGGTCGTCGAGGACGCCGGCGATCTGAACGCCGGTCGCCGCGAGGACGGCGCCGTTCGCGGCCCGCTGGGAGGCGACGACCTGGCCGTTGAGGGCCTCGCGGACCCGGTCGCGGTCACGGGCATCGACGGTCCAGGCGGTGTACGCCTTCAGGTGCGGGAACTTCTCCTTCTGGGCGTCGGTGAGGCTGGTCCTGGTCAGCCGCAGCCAGCGCTCGTCGTCGCTTGTCAGCGCGCCGCCCCGCACGGTGATCGAGCCGTCGCGGGAGTACAGCAGCTGGGTGGAGGCGGCCGCCTCGGAGCCGTTCCAGGCGACGGTGTTCCGGTCGATCCAGACCGCCTTGGAGGTGGTCAGGTCGAGAGCTGCCGCCGACCCGGCGGGCTGCGGGAGGAGGTGCTTCTCCTGGCCGTTCAGGAGCCACACCTCGCGGCCGTCGGCCGTGAGGTCAAGGGACTGGTCGGTGGGCAGATCCTTCTCGTCGCCCTTGTGGATGATGTAACTGAGGCTCGTGGCACCGTCATTGAGGGGCACCTCGTAGACCGCGCCATAGGCGTCGGTCCTCACCGGATCCAGGGGCTTGGACCATTCCGTGGGGTTCGCGGCGCCCGTCCAGACGTGCAGGCCCCAGCCGTCGTAGTTCCCGTCGGCGCGGTGGTAGTGGAGGACCGCCTTGGTCCTGTCCTGCGCCGGGTACTCGGGCCGCTCGGTCCGTACGGTGTCCTTGCCCTGCTCGATCCAGATCTCACCGGTCCGGGTGACGTCGATCGTGCGGTCGGTGGAGACGTCCTTGTTGCCGTCCTTGTCGACGACGAGGAAACCCACGGTGGAGGCGCCGGGCTTCAGCTTGACGTAGGCGAAGGCGCCGTAGGCGTCCCGGCCGGCGAAGGGGTGGCCGGCGGGCCAGGTGGTGGACTCGCCGTCGGCGAGGTCGCCCCACGCGTACAGGCCCCAGTTGCCGTAGTCGCCGTCGGTGCGCTGGTAGTGGACGACCGCGTAGTCGCGGGAGGAGGCGGTGGGGGTCTCCTCGACGGGCGGGGTGCCGGTGGTGCTCCCGGCGGTCGCGCTCGCCGTGCGACCGGCCGAGTCGACGACAACCGCCTTGTAGCGCAGGGCCGTTCCGGCCGGTACGTCCTTGCCGACGGTCTGCGTGACCTTGTAGGGGGCGTGGTCGGCGGAGCCGAGGGTGCGCCACTTGCCGGTGCCGACCTGCGCCGCGAAGACGACCCGGTTGAGCCGGCCGCCGGCCACGTCGGCCGTGAGCTCGACCGTGCCGGTGGCGCCGGTGGCGGGGGCCTTGAGGGTGAGCGTCGGCTTCGTGACGGGCTCGGCCGTCCTGCCGGCCGCCTTGAGGACGATCGCGGAACCGGCGGGGACCGTGACGGTGATCTTCTTGTCGGCGTCGGAGGTGACGTTCGACGCGCCGCCGTAAACGCCCTTGTAGGCCATGTGCGCCGAACCGGTCGCGAAGGTCGCCGACTTGGCTTCGCCCGCGTTGTTGAAGGCGACCACGTACTCCTGGCCGGTCCTCGCGTCGGTGCGGGAGAAGGCGTAGACACCGGCCCCGTCGGCCGCGTACCGCTCCTCCTGCACGCCGTCGGTCAGCGCCGGGTTGGCCCTGCGGAGCTCGGCCAGGTCGGCGATCTGCCGGTACAGCGGGGCGCTGGTGTCGTACGCGTCGCTCGCGTGGGTGCGGTCGGTGCCGATCTCGTCGTCGTCGAGGTAGTCGGCGGTCTTCGACGCGAACATCGTCTGGCGGGCGTCCTTGTCGCCGCCCGCGCCGGTGAAGCCCTGCTCGTCGCCGTAGTAGACGACGGGGTTGCCGCGGCTGAGGAACATCAGCTCGTTGGCGAGCCTGTCCTTGGCGAGCAGCTCGGCGTCGGTGGCCTTCGGGTTGTCCTGGTTCAGGAAGTACCCGATGCGGCCCATGTCGTGGTTGCCGAGGAAGGTGACCTGTTCGTAGGCGTTGGCCTTGTCGGTCGTGTACTTGTAGTCGTCGCCGAAGACGGAGGCGAGCTTCCGCGCGCTGCCGCCCTGGGAGGCGTACTGCCGGGCCGCCTCCTGGAAGGGGAAGTCCAGCGTGGCGTCGAGGCGGCCCTGGGTGACGTACGGCGAGGTGACCGAGGTGTCGGCGGAGTAGACCTCGCCGAACATGAAGAAGTCCTTGCGGCCCTGCTTGGCCGCGTAGGCGTCGAGGGCGGTGGCCCACTGGGTCCAGAACTCCATGTTCACGTGCTTCACGGTGTCGATCCGGAAGCCGTCGATGTCGAAGTCCCTGACCCAGCGCTGGTAGATCCTCTCCATGCCGCTGACGACCTCGGGGCGCTCGGTCCACAGGTCGTCGAGGCCGGAGAAGTCGCCGTAGGTCGTGGACTCGCCGGCGTAGGTGGAGTCGCCGCGGTTGTGGTACATCGTCGGGTCGTTGAGCCAGGACGGGACCTTGGCGTTTGTGCCGGTGACCTTCGGGGTGCGCGGGAAGGAGTCGGCGTCGACGGCCGGGAATCTCCGGTCGCCGGACGCGTAGTCGGCGTCGTCGAAGGGACGGCCGTCCTTCGTCAGGTACGGGAAGGCGCCCTTGGAGAGGTAGTCGTAGGACTTCTCCTCGTAGTCGACGACGTCGGCGGTGTGGTTGGTGATGACGTCGAAGAAGACCTTCATGCCCTTGGCGTGGGCCTTGGAGATGAGGGTCTCCAGGTCCTTGTTGGTGCCGAAGTGCGGGTCGACCTGGGTGAAGTCGGTGATCCAGTAACCGTGGTAGCCGGCCGAGGCGTTGGCCCCCGTGCCCTGCACGGGCCGGTTCTTGAAGATCGGGGCCATCCAGATGGACGTGGTGCCGAGGCCCTTGATGTAGTCGAGCCTCTTCGTGAGGCCCTTGAGGTCACCGCCCTGGTAGAAGCCCTTGTCGGTGGGGTCGTAGCCGGTGCTCAGCCGTGAACCGGTCAGCCCGCCCCGGTCGTTGGAGGCGTCACCGTTGGCGAAACGGTCCGGCAGGACGAAGTAGAACTGCTCACGGGTGTCGTCGTGCCGGGCCGGTTCCGCGGCGAGCTTCGCGTCGGAGGGCGGTGGCGGCGGGGTGTCCGCCCGGGCGGACAACGGCTGGACGAGCGCTGCGGCCAGCGCGGTCACGGTGACCGCGGCGACCCGTCCGGCCTGGGTGGTACGGCGCCTGGGCGGCACCGGCCATCTCGGTATCACGGATGGACTCCTTGCGATTGCGGCTCTACGTGGGTCCGACCCCGCGCGACCGTATCGCCGCCGCAAGGCTTACAGCAAGAGGCTTGAAACAGCCGGTAAATACTTTCAGCAGCTGGACTTGCCCGCGTAGATCGCGAGCGCCGTGTTGGCGCCGAGGGTGGCGGTGAACTGGCCACTGGAGTTCACGGTCACCGTCGTGTTGTTCTGAACGTTGCAGTACGTCCCGGCGGGCAGCGAGGTCTGGTAGGTCCTGCTCAGGCCGCTCGACTCGTGGTTGATGGCGACGTACCCCTTGGCGCCCCGCCCGAAGGCGATCGCGTCACCGCCGTTGTCCCACCAGTCGGTGACCGAGGTGCCGCGGACGGCGTTGCGGAAGGCGACCATGCGCAGGATCTCCGGCCAGGCGTGCTGGCACTTCCAGCCGTCCTGCCAACAGGCGTTCACGGAGCCGTTGTTGGGCGGCCCGGCGTCCGTGTCGGACCACTCGTAGCCGGAGTTGACGTCCGGGGCGCCGTAGGGATGGGCGAGCATGAAGACGTTGGCCAGGGTGTAGTTCGCCCCGTCCTTGTAGTTCAGCGTGCTGCCGTTGCGCTCGGTGTCGTGGTTGTCGACGAACACGCCGGCCACCGAACTGCTCATGTAGCCCCAGCCCTCGCCGTAGTTCTTCAGGTAGGCGAGGTTCTCGTTGTTGAAGACCCGCTTGAGGTCGTAGGCGTAGCGGAACTCCTGGACGTCCCCGTTGCCGGTGTACTCGGTGGGCTGGACGGCCTCTCCGCTGCCGTAGATGACCTCCTGCTTCCAGTACACCGACGGATTGCTCAGCCGGGACTTGATGTTGGCGAGGTCGGCGGCGTCGATGTGCTTGGCCGCGTCGATGCGGAAGCCGTCGACGCCGAGGGTGAGCAGGTCGTTCATGTACCCGGCGATCGCGCTGCGGACGTAGGACTCACCGGTGTCGAGGTCGGCCAGGCCGACCAGTTCGCAGTGCTGGACGTTCCAGCGGTCGGCGTAGTTGCTGACCTGGCTGGTGCAGTCGTCGAAGTCGTAGGAGGAGTACAGGCCGGGGTAGTTGTACTTCGTGTACGACGACCCGCCGGTGCCGGTGCCGCTGCCCGCGGCCATGTGGTTGACGACGGCGTCGACGACGACCTTCACACCGGCCGCGTGGCAGGTGTTCACCATGTTCTGGAACGCCGTGCGGTCGCCGAGCCGGCCCGCGATCTTGTAGCTGACCGGCTGGTAGGACGTCCACCACTGCGAGCCCTGGATGTGCTCGGCGGGCGGGGAGACCTGCACGTAGCCGTATCCGGCGGGGCCGAGGGTGTTGGTGCACTCCTTGGCGACGGAGGCGAAGTTCCACTCGAAGAGGACGGCGGTGACGTCCTTGGTGCCGGGCGGGGAGGCCTGGGCGGCACCGGGGTTCAGGAGAGCGGCCGTGGCGGCAAGCACGGTCGCGGTGACGGCGGTTGCGGACCTTCTCGATATCACGTGGGGGTTCTCCTTACGCGACGGCCGGGCTTCTTTGCCCGGCGCCGGCGAGAACGTACCGCTGTTGAAATGTTTACAGCAAGAGTCGAGAAAGTAACGGAAAGAACTTTCACACTTGGCTGGCCGGCCTTGCCGACAGCTCACCCCGGCTGCCCCCGCAGGAGTAGACGATCTCCACCGACCCGCCGGGCAGGGCCCGTTGGCTCAGGAAGGTGAGTCCGGTGTCGGGGCTGAGCGCCGGGGTCAGCTGCGTGCCGCCGCCGAACAGCAGCGGCAGGACGACCAGTTCGAGGCGGTCGAGGGCGCCGAGCGCGTGGAAGGTCGCGATGGTCCGCGGACCGCCGACGAGGTGGACGTCACCGCCCCGGTTGGCGGCGCGGATCCTCTCCAGGAGCCGGGCCGGGTCGCTGTCGGTGGTGACGTGGTCGGGGGTGCCCTCGGGGCAGTGCGAACCGAGGACGAACACGTCCAGGTCCGGCCACGGCCACCGGCTGTTGGTCAGCGCGGGCTCGAAGGTCGTACGGCCCATGACGGCCGCCTCGCAGTCGGCCAGGAACTCCTGGATGCCGTGGCTCCGGCCGGAGACGAAGGCGGGGTCGGCGGTGAGCGCGGGCCAGCCGTTCGGCGTGGTCACATAGCCGTCGGCACTCATGCTCACACGGGCGCGGATCCGCATGGTCTCTCCTTGGGCAAGGGGCGCTGTTCGCCCTTTCACCCAAGCGTCGAACGCGGACTCCGCCGATCGACACGCCGGAGAAGGAAATCACCGGACCCTTTCGGGGGCCCGGTGATTTCCCCTCGGTGGCTCAGGCCGTGGTCCACCACACGGTCGTGTCGGCCGGCACCTTGGCCTCCCCGTCGACCTCGGCGACCTCGCCGCTGGCGAGCAGGAGACGGCCGTACGCCGGGGTCGTCACCGACTCACCGCCGGTGTTGGCGACGCACACGAACTCCCCGCGCCGGAAGGCGAGGACGCCCTCGGGTGCCCGCAGCCACTCGACCGCGTCGCCGGCGCCCAGGCCGGGCTGGGCACGGCGGACGGCGAGGGCCGCGCGGTACAGCTCCAGGGTGGAGTTCGGGTCGCCGGTCTGCGCCTCCACGCTCAGCTCCGCCCACTGCGAGGGCTGGGGCAGCCAGCTGCCGCCCGCGCCGAAGCCGTACGACGATCCCTCGCGCGTCCACGGGATCGGCACCCGGCAGCCGTCACGGAAGCCGTCCTGGCCGGCGCCGCGGAAGTACGCCGGGTCCTGCCGGTCCTCGTCGGCGAGGTCGACGACGTCCGGGAGGCCGAGCTCCTCGCCCTGGTAGATGTACGCCGACCCGGGCAGCGCCAGCATGAGCAGCGTGGCGGCGCGGGCGCGGCGCAGTCCGAGCTCCCGGTCCCCCGCCGTACGGAAGTACACCCCCGTGGGCCGGGAGTCGTCGCGGCCGACGGCCGAGACATCGACCCCGTACCCCCCGATCGTCTCGACCAGGTGGTCCCCGAACCCGTCCGCCCCGACCCGGCTGACCCAGCGCACCGTGAAGCCGGCGGCGGCCAGTCCGCAGGCCACGTTCGACTCCGCCCCGCCGATCGCCCGGTCGAAGGACGGCACGTCGGCGAGCCGTCCCGGCCGGGTGGGCAGGAACGTGACCATGGACTCGCCGAGCGCGACGACGTCCACGGCGTCGGAGGCATTCACGATGGTCGTAGCTCCTTCATTGACCCGGCGTTGGCGTGGATGTTAGACAGCAGTCAGCGATATACGCAATGCACGTTGCACATAATGCAACGCACCCTCAGGGAGGCCACCGTGTCCGGTACCGAAGCGCTCGCCCGCCTCGCGGAGGACCGCGTCGACCACCGCTTCAAGGGCCTGCCCCCGGACGCGGACGGCCTGACCGTCGCCGAGCTGACCGCCCAGCGCCGCAACCTCTTCACCGGCGGCTTCACGACCCCCGTGCTCGTCCTGTCCGCAGAGCGCCTGGAGCACAACCTCGCGCTCATGGAGGCGTACGCCGCCCGCCACGGCCTCGCCTTCGCCCCGCACGGCAAGACGACCATGGCCCCCCAGCTCTTCCACCGTCAGACCGAGCGCGGCGCCTGGGGCATCACCCTGGCCGTGCCCCACCAGGTGCGGGTCGCGCGGGCGTTCGGCGTCCAGCGGGTCTTCCTCGCCAACGAACTGGTGGACCCGGCGGCGCTGAAGTGGGTCGCCGGCGAGCTGGCGGCCGACCCCGGCTTCCGGTTCGTCTGCTACGTCGACTCCGTACGCGGGGTGGAGCTGATGGACGCCGCCCTGACCGGCGCCCCCCGCCCCCTTGACGTCGTCGTCGAACTCGCCGCCGGCGAGGGCGCCCGCACCGGCGTGCGCACCGAGGCGGAGTGCGCGGCCGTCGCCGACGCGGTCGCGGCCACCGGGACGCTTCGGCTCGTCGGGGTCGCCGGATACGAGGGCGAGGTCCCGGGGGCGACCCCGGAGCGCGTGCACGCCTGGCTGCGCCGGCTCGTCGCCCTGGCCGCCGACTTCGACAAGGCGGGACGGTTCGCCACGGGGGGACCCGACGAGATCGTGGTCAGCGCGGGCGGCAGCGCCTGGTTCGACGCGGTCGCCGACGTCTTCGCCGAGATCCCCGAGCTCTCCCGTCCGGTCCTGAAGCTGCTCCGCTCCGGCGCCTACGTCTCGCACGACGACGGCCACTACCGCAAGGTGACCCCCTTCAACCGGATCCCGGAGGAGGGCGCCCTGGAGCCGGCGTTCCGGCTGTGGACGCAGATCGTCTCCCGCCCCTCCCCCGAGCAGGCCTTCGCCAACGCGGGCAAGCGGGACGCGGCCCACGACCTCGACCTGCCCTCCCCGCAGGTGGTCCGCGCGGGTGGCACCGAGCGCCCGGCCACCGGCATCGAGGTGACCGCCCTCTCCGACCAGCACGCCTGGCTGGCCACCGCCCCGGACGCCGCTGTGGAGGTCGGCGACTGGCTGGGCCTCGGCCTGTCCCACCCGTGCACGTCCTTCGACAAATGGCAGTTGATCCCGGTGGCGCGGGCCGACGGCACGGTCGTCGAATACATCCGCACCTTCTTCTGAGACGCGAAGGGAACCGGCGATGGAAGAGCTGGTCATCAGGGACGCGGATGTCGTCGACGGCAGCGGCGCCCCCTCGTACCGCGCCGACGTGGTCGTGGACGGCGGCCGGATCGTGTCGATCGTCAAGGAGGCCGCCGACGCCGGCTGCCAACGGCCCACGGCCCGCCGGGAGCTGGACGCCGAGGGGCTCGTCCTGTCCCCCGGCTTCATCGACATGCACGCCCACAGCGACCTGGCCCTGCTGCGCGACCCCGACCACAGCGCCAAGGCCGCGCAGGGCGTCACGCTCGAGGTCCTGGGCCAGGACGGGCTGTCGTACGCCCCGGTCGACGACCGCACCCTGGAGGAGGTCCGCCGGGCCATCACCGGGTGGAACGGCCACGGCGACGACATCGACTTCGACTGGCGCTCGGTCGGCGAGTACCTGGACCGCCTCGACGGCGGGATCGCCGTCAACGCGGCCTATCTGATCCCCCAGGGCACGGTCCGCGCACTCGTCGTCGGCTGGGAGGACCGCGAGGCCACCCCCCAGGAGCTCGACCGCATGCGCCGGTTGGTGGCCGAGGGGATGGAACAGGGCGCGCTCGGCCTGTCGTCGGGCCTGACCTACACGCCCGGCATGTACGCCGCGGACGCCGAACTCACCGCACTGTGCCGGGTGGTGGCCCGGTACGGCGGCTACTACTGCCCGCACCACCGCTCGTACGGGGCGGGCGCGCTGGAGGCGTACCAGGAGATGGTCGCCCTGGCCCGGGAGGCCGGCTGCGCCCTCCATCTCGCCCACGCCACCATGAACTTCGGGGTGAACAAGGGCCGGGCACCGGAGCTGCTCGCCCTCCTGGACGAGGCGCTGGCGGCGGGCGCCGACATCAGCCTGGACACCTACCCCTACACCCCCGGCTCCACCACGCTCGCGGCCCTGCTGCCGAGCTGGGCGGGCGAGGGCGGCCCGGAGGCGGTGCTGGAGCGGCTGGCGGACGACCACACGGCCGAGCGGATCCGCCACCATCTGGAGGTGACCGGCGCCGACGGCTGTCACGGCGTGCCCGTCGAGTGGGACACCGTCGAGATCTCGGGCGTCGGCGACCCGGCCCTCGCGGACTTCGTCGGCCGCACGGTCGCCGAGTCGGCCCGGCTGCGGGGGGAGAGCCCCTGGACGACGGCCCGGCGACTCCTGCTCGCCGACCGGCTGGCCCCGTCGATCCTCCAGCACGTCGGCCACGAGGAGAACGTCCGCGCGATCATGCGGCACCCGGTGCACACCGGCGGCTCCGACGGCATCCTTCAGGGCGCCAAGCCGCATCCGCGGGCGTACGGCACGTTCCCGCGCTATCTGGGCACGTACGTGCGGGAGTTGGGCGTGCTGTCCCTGGAGGAGTGCGTGGCTCACCTCACCTCGCGCCCGGCGTCCCGGCTGCGCCTGCCGGACCGCGGCCTGGTCAAGGAGGGCTACCGGGCGGACCTGGTCCTCTTCGACCCGCGGACGGTGGCCCCGGGCTCGACCTTCGCCGACCCGCGCAGGCTGCCCACCGGCATCCCGCACGTCCTGGTGAACGGCCGGTTCGTGATCGAGGACAGCCACCGCACGGACGTCTTGGCGGGCAGGGCGGTCCGCAACAGTCCCATGTAACGGAACGCCCCCGTCACCCACCTGGGGGGCGCGGGGAACTGCGCGACAAGCCACAACGGACCCGCACCCGCCGCACAACCCCTCGTGGCACCCGGCGGAGCGCTACGGCTTGGGCAGGGTGCAGGTGCTCGCGTTCAGGTTGAGCTGGTTGCCGGTGGTGAAGCAGGCCGGGATGTTGTAGATCTCCTGGGCGTAGTTGATGCCCTCACGGACGGTGACGTTGCCGTTCGCGTCGACCTCGCACGGGTTGTTCTCCGTGCAGCGCTCGCCGTCCTCGTTGCCGGTGTTGTTGACGGCGACGACCTTGCCGGTGGCCTGGTCGATCACCGGCGAGCCCGAGGTGCCGCCGATCGTCTGGCAGGCGGAGGTGTAACGGACCGAGTCCTTCCAGGTCCAGTCGCCCTCCTTGAGGCGGTACGCGAACCCGTCGATGTTGCAGCTGTAGAGCCGCTTCCAGTAGCCGGAGGCCACGGTGATGGCGGTCCCGGCGGTCGGGTGCGTGTCCTGCACGGTCAGCGCGGAGATGCCGTACGAGTTCTTGATCGACGCGTACGTGCTGGTGAGCTGGTAGATCGACACGTCCGTGTCGGTCATCGTGCCGTAGGCGAGCTTGCTGGCGCGCAGGGTGGCGACCCGGGTGCCGGAGGAGTTGAGCAGCCCGAAGGTGCGGCTGGACGCCTGGTTGGTGAGGACCTCGCCGGGCGCGGGGAAGCCGGTGGTGAGGCAGTGCCCGTTGCTGAGGACCAGCGCCGGGTCGGTGTCCAGGGAGTTCGGGAACCGGATGACCGAGCCCGAGCAGTTGCTGAGCGAGACGGTCCCGGCGAGCGTCACGGCCTTGAGGCCCTGCGACGGTGCCGTGACCTGGGACAGGGCCGCGGTGGCGGACGTGACCACGTCGTGGACCGTGGAGACGGGGGTGTCGGTGTCGATGCTCTTGCCGACGCCGGAGGCGGCGGGTTCGGCGGCGACCGCGGGTGCCGCGACCGCCCCGGCTATTGCCAGGGCGCTGAGCGCGGCGACGAGAGGCTTTCTCATGTGGGGGTCCCCTCTTGCGACTTGGGCGACCGGAAATCTTCCGGCCGCCCGTGAGTTTGTCATGGACATTGTGAAGAAGGGTGGTCGCTGGGGCAAGAAGTTGTGCCGAGCCCGCGCCTCTCGACGGGCGACACCTCCACATTCGGGACGGCGAGAACCCCCGCCCCTCGTCCCGCGAGGTCAACTTACCCAGCCGGAGGGCTACTTGGGCCTCTTCGTGCCGCCCTGTCCGCGCCCTTTGCCGTCGGAGTTGCCCGGCCCGCCGCCGGCGGCCGTGGTCTCGCTCGCCGACGGACCGGCCGAGGTGGCGGAGGAGTCCTGGACCGACGGGCTGCCGCTCGTGCGCGCCCCGCCGGAAGCGTCCGCGGAGGTGCTCGCGCCCGACGCGCCGGACGGGCCGGCCGCCGGCTCGTCGGAGGCCGTGGCACCCGGGGCCGCCGGGCGGGTGGAGGAGGCCGGGTCCGTGACGCCGTCCGTGCCCGCGGTGGCCGAGGCCGCACCGCTGCCGGGGTCGCGCCCGGACTCCGAGGAGGAGCCGGACAGCGACAGTCCCGCGATCAGCGCCGCCGCCCCGACGGCACCGGCGGCCACGACCACCCGGCGCGAGGGCCGACCGCCCCGGCGGCGCGCGGCTCGCCGACGGGCCGCCCGTCCGGCGGAATCCGGACCGCTCGGCACCGGGGCGGCGGGCTCCGGTCCGGCGGGCTCCGGTCCGGTGGGCTCCGGTCCGGCGGGCTCGATGGCGGGGAGTTCGGCCGTGGCGTCGTACGCGGTCTGCCAGCCGTGCGCGGCCGCCGGGTCCGGGTACTCCTCGTACGCCGGGGTCACCGCGGGCTGCGGCTGATAGACCTTCGGCGCCCCGGACTCGTATTCGACTGGCCTCGACATGGCGTTGAATTGTAGGGACGGATGAGGCGGCTGGGACAGCTACCGGCGATAACAGCCCAAACCGACGCGTCTCACGTGGCGGAAAACACGAGCCGATGAGCGTTACCGGGCCGTAAGCTCCCAGACATGCAGGTGATCCAGTCGACCAAGCTCGCCAATGTCTGTTACGAGATCCGGGGCCCGGTTCTCGAGGAGGCGATGCGCCTGGAAGCGGCCGGGCACCGCATCCTCAAGCTGAACACGGGCAACCCCGCCGCCTTCGGCTTCGAGGCGCCGCCCGAGATCCTGGAGGACGTCCTCCGCAACGTCTCGACGGCCCACGGCTACGGCGATGCCAAGGGACTGCTGGCCGCACGCCGGGCGGTGGTCATGCACAACCAGACCATCGGCATCGAGACCGACGTCGAGCACGTCTTCATCGGCAACGGCGTCTCCGAGCTGATCGTGATGGCCATGCAGGGCCTGCTCGACGACGGCGACGAGGTCCTCGTACCGGCCCCCGACTACCCCCTGTGGACGGCCGCGGTCTCGCTCTCCGGCGGCACCGCCGTCCACTACCGCTGCGACGAGCAGTCCGACTGGATGCCGGACCTCGCGGACGTGGAGCGCAAGGTCACCGACCGCACCAAGGCGCTCGTCATCATCAACCCCAACAACCCCACGGGCGCGGTCTACGACGAGGCCATGCTCAAGGGGCTGACCGACATCGCCCGCCGGCACAACCTGCTGGTCTGCTCGGACGAGATCTACGACAAGATCCTCTACGACGGCGCCACGCACACCCCGACGGCCTCGATCGCCCCGGATCTGCTCACCCTCACCTTCAACGGCATGTCGAAGGCCTACCGGGTGGCCGGGTACCGGGTGGGCTGGATGTCCATCTCGGGCCCCCGCGCGCACGCCGACTCCTACATCGAGGGCCTGACCGTCCTGGCCAACATGCGCCTGTGCGCGAACATGCCGGGACAGCACGGGGTGGTCGCCGCGCTCAGCGGACGGCAGTCGATCAACGACCTCGTGCTGCCGGGCGGGCGGCTGGCCGAGCAGCGGGACGTGGCGCACGAGCTGCTGACGCAGATCCCCGGCGTGAGCTGCGTGAAGCCGAAGGGGGCGCTGTACCTCTTCCCCCGGCTCGACCCCAAGGTCTTCAAGATCAAGGACGACCGGCGGATGGTCCTGGACCTGCTGCGCCAGGAGAAGATCATGGTCGTCCAGGGCTCCGGCTTCAACTGGCCCGAGCCGGACCACTTCCGGGTGGTGACCCTGCCGACGGTCGGCGACCTGCGGGACGCGGTGGGGCGGATCGGGAACTTCCTGGACGGGTACGGCCAGCCGTAAACCTCGCCGGCCCCCGATCTTTTTGGTTCGCTCAACTTTAGACGGAATCTAAGCTAGGATGGTTTCCTGACTGCACAGGAGGCCATCCCATGTACGAACCGATCCGCACGAAGTCGGTCCACTCCACGATGGCCGACGCCTCCTCCGACTTCCCTCACCGTTCCCGTGAGGAGGAGCTGGACATCCAGCTCGCGGGTCATCTCGCCGCACTGCTCGCCGTCACGGACGAGCTGCGCGCGCTGGCACCGTCCGCCGACTTGGACACGGCGGCGGAGCGGCTCGCCGAGCAGGTGGGCCGGCTGCGGGGCGGAGGCGCACCCGCCCGTGCGTCCCTGACCCCGGTCACCCCGAACCCCCGCGTCGACGACCTGCACCGGCGCGCTCACGCGGTGGCGGGGCGCGCGCTGCTCGTGGCGGCGTCGCGGGCGGACACGGCGGCGGCGATCCTGGCGGCGGAGCGGATGGACGCGCACAGCGCGGCTCTGGCCCTGCCTGTGGCCGACCCTCGCGAACTCGCCGCGCACTGAGCCGTACGGCTCCTCTGATCGGCCCCGGTCCGTGCGCATCCGCAGCGACGTGCGGACCGGGTGCCATGGCACTGCGTTCGCTTGAGCGGGGCGCCCTGCGTCGTGGGGGTGGGGTCGTTCGGCGGGTGCGGGTGCGTTGTGGCTTGTCGCGCAGTTCCCCGCGCCCCTGGGTGGGTGCGGTCGTCTTGCGGGTGCGGGATCGTCGTGGCTTGTCGCGCAGTTCCCCGCGCCCCGCCTTCCAGGCCGTGTTGATCCGGGACCGGTACTACACCTGTTGTTCATTCTTGTTGCCCAGGAACTTACCGTTCCGGGAGCAGTCTTCACCGTGTGAGACGAATCGTAGGGATCGTCCTCGCGGTTCTGCTGGTCGGCGGAGTGGTGGCAGCCGTCGTGGCAGGTCGCAGCAGTGAGGACAAGGGCACGGCAACGAAGACCGTGCGGGCAGTGATCGGATCGGAGAAGGCCGAGTTCTTCGAGGATTCGGACGTGGTGAAGGCCCTCGCCGCCAAGGGCTGGACCGTGAAGGCCGAAACCTCCGGGTCCTGGGCCATGGAGGGGCTGGACCTGGGCGGGTACGACCTCGCCTTTCCTTCCAGCCAGGCGCCGGCCGCCGAACTCGCCGCGAAGCACGGGGTACGGGGGACCCTCCCCCGCCCCTTCTACTCGTCCCTGGTCGTCGTGGCCCACAAGAGCGCCGCCGGGGTCCTCGCGGGCAACGGCCTGGCCACGCTGGACGCCGAGCACCGCGGCACTCTCAAGATGGCCGCCTACCTCGACGCGGCCCGCGCGGACCGCACCTGGCAGCAGCTGAAGGGCGCGGCGAAGTACGGGGAGCTGACCGGCACCCTCTACCTCTCCAGCACCGACCCGGAGACCTCCAACTCCGGCGCCCTCTACCTCGCCGCCGCCTCCTACGTGGCGAACGGCGGCAAGGTCGTCGCGAGCGGCGCCGAGGTCGCCAGGACAACTCCCCTGCTGCACAAGCTCGTCAGCGTGCAGGGCGCCCAGCAGTCCAGCTCGGACGCGGCGTTCCGGGACTTCGTCAGCGGCGCCGGCAACCCGCTCGTGCTGGTCTACGAGTCCCAGGTCGCCTCGCTCCTCGCGGACGGGCAGCGCCCCGACGACCTGGTCGTCCTCTACCCGGACACGACGGTCAACAGCGACCACACGGTCGTACCGCTGACCGAGGACGGCCAGGCCCTCGCCGGGCTGCTCTCCACCGACCCGCGGTTGCGCGCGCTGGAGGTGCGGCACGGGTTCCGGCCGCAGGGCGAGGCCGGCGGGTTCGCCTCGGCGACCACGTATCTCAAGCAGGAACTGACCGGCGTCCGCCAGGCGCCCGTGCCCACCTCCGCGGTGCTGCACGAGCTGGCGCGACGGGCGCGCGGATGACGGGGGACACAGCGATGACATCCATGAACGACCACGACACCTTCACGCTCACTCCGCCCGAGCCGGTGGCCGCCGTGCCGCGCGAGAAGGCCGGGGGACTCGTCCCGGTCGACGACTCGGTCCGTACCGACACGGCCCGCAAGGCCGCCGCGTACGTCGAGGCCCTGGCCGTGCTCGACGCCCGTTCGCCCGAGTTCGCCGGCAAGGTCGGTGAGATCACCGCGCTGGGCGCCGGGGAGATGCGCAGCGCCGCCGCGCAGTCCAACCGGATGCTGGAGCGGACCGTGCGCAGCCTGCCGGACAAGGGCGGGGACGCCCAGTCGCAGGTGGCCGGATCGCTCGTCGAACTGCGGCGCGTGGTCGAGGACCTGGACCCGAGGGACCTGCCCGCCGCCAAGGGCCGCAGGTTCCTGTCCCGGCTCCCCGGCGGCACCAGGCTGCGCGACCACGTCGCCAAGTACGCCTCCGCGCAGGGCACGTTGAACAGGATCGTCGGATCGCTTCGGGGCGGTCAGGACGAACTGCGGCGTGACAACGCCGCGTTGCAGACCGAGCGGGTCCGGCTGTGGGAGACCATGGGCAAGCTCCAGGAGTACGTGGTACTGACCGAGGCCCTGGGCACGGCCGTCGAACAGCACATCTCGGCCGTGGGCGACCCCGAGGCGGCCGACTCGCTCCGTGCCGACGTGCTCTTCCCGGTCCGGCAGAAGCACCAGGACCTGCTGACCCAGATCGCCGTCTGCGCGCAGGGCTACCTCGCCATGGACGTCGTACGGCGCAACAACGAGGAGCTGATCAAGGGCGTCGACCGGGCGGCCACGACCACCGTGTCGGCGCTGCGGATCTCCGTGATGCTGGCCTCCGCGCTCGACCACCAGAAGAAGGTCGTCGAGCAGGTCAACGCCCTGCGCGGGACGACCGAGGACCTGATCCGGGGCAACGCCGAGATGCTCGCGACCCAGAGCGGGGAGATCCAGCGCATCGCCGCCGACCCGGCGGTCGGCGCCGAGACCCTCCGCTCCGCCTTCCAGCAGATCTACCGGACCCTGGACGCGATCGACACGTACAAGGTGCAGGCGACCGAGGTGATGGCCGCGACCGTGGAGTCCCTGACCACCGAACTCCAGAACGCGAGCGGGTACCTGGAGCGCAGCCGGTCGCAGGGCGCCCTGGAAGGGGGCCTCGGATGAGACGACGCGCCCTGGCCGCCGGCTGCCTGGCGGCGCTCGGTCTGCTCACCGCCTGCACGCCCCACGACGACGGCACCGGCGGTGTCGCGACGCCCGGGGTCCCCGGCCCCGCCGAGCCCGGCACCCTCCGCGTCCTGTCCTCCAGCGAGCTCGGGGACATGGGTCAGGTCCTCGCCCAGGTCGAGAAGGACACCGGCGTCAAGGTGAAGCTGAACCCCATCGGCACGCTGGACGCCGTGGACATGCTGGCGAAGGGGGGCACCGACGGCCGGTACGACGCCGTGTGGCTGTCCTCCAACGACTATCTCCGGCTGCACCCCGACGCGGCGAGGAAGGTCGTCTCCGAGACGTCCGTCATGTCGAGCCCGGTCGCGATCGGCGTGCGGTCCGCGAAGGTGCGGGCCCTCGGCTGGAAGCCCGCCGACGTCACCTGGTCCCAGGTAGAACAGGCCGTCCGGGACGGGAGACTGACGTACGGGATGACCGACCCGGCCCGCTCCAACTCCGGTTTCGCCACGCTGGTGTCGGTCGCCTCCGCGCTCTCCGGCGCCCAGTCGGCGCTCACCGACGCGGACGTCACCGAGGCCCGGCCCCGGCTGAAGGAGTTCTTCACGGGCCAGAAGCTGACCTCGGGTTCCTCGGGCTGGCTGGCCGCCGCCTACGACCGGCGCGGTGACGTCGACGCGCTGCTCAACTACGAGTCCGTCCTCAAGGGCGTCCCGGGCCTGACCGTGATCCGCCCCCGCGACGGCGTGATCACCGCCGACTACCCGCTCACCTCGCTGCGGTCCACGAGCGCGCGGACCCGTGAGGACGTGCGCCGGGTGACGGAGGACCTGCGCAGCGAGCGGATCCAGCGGCTGATCACCGAGCGCACCCACCGCCGCCCGGTGGTGGCCTCGGTCGCCCCGGCGAGCGGCCTGGACACCGCCCGCCGCCGCGAACTCCCCTTCCCGGGCAGCCGTTCCGTCGCCGACGGCCTGCTCGACTCCTACGAGAACGAGCTGCGCCGCCCGTCGAGGACCGTGTACGTCCTGGACACCTCGGGCTCGATGGAGGGTGAGCGCCTGGACCGTCTCAAGGCGGCCCTCACCGAGCTCACCGGGGACTTCCGCGAGCGGGAGGAGGTCACGCTGATGCCGTTCGGCTCGCGGGTGAAGAGCGTACGGACGCATGTGGTCGACCCGGCGGACCCGCGGACCGGCCTGGCCGCCCTCCGCGAGGACACCTCGGCGCTCTCCGCCGACGGCGACACGGCCGTCTACACCTCGCTGGAGAAGGCGTACGACCATCTCGGCACCGGCCGCGACACGTTCACGTCGATCGTGCTGATGACGGACGGCGAGAACACGGCCGGGGCGACGGCGCGGGACTTCGACCGCTTCTACGCCCGGCTCGGGCGCCCGGCCCGGGACATTGCCGTCTTCCCGATCCTCTTCGGCGACTCCGACCGCTCCGAGCTGGCCCACATCGCCGACCTGACCGGCGGCCGCCTCTTCGACGCCCGGCAGGGCCCGCTGGACGGCGCCTTCGAGGAGATCCGTGGCTATCAGTAGGTATCTGGAGTCCCGCAAGAACCTGGCGGGCAGCGCGTGCGGGCTGGCCGGGCTGGCGCTGACCTTCGCGGGGGTGGCGGGACCGTACTGGCCCGTGGTCGTGGCCGGGCTCTACGGCGCGGGTGCGCTGATCGCCCCGCCGGAGCGGGTCGCACCGCCCGACTTCCCGGCCTCGTCGGCCCAACTGGACGAGGTGCGCGCCGACTTCGAGAAGCTGCGGGCCTTTCTGACGGACATCGAGCTGTCGGTGACGGCGGCGGCCCGGCTGCGTGAGCTGACGGAGCTGCTGTCCGCGCTGCTGGACCGCACCTGGTCCGCCCAGCTCCTGGCCCACGACCCGGAGGGCGTCCACGCGCTGTCCCGGATCGTGCGCCGGGACCTCCCGGAGGCGGTGGACAGCTTCGCCCGGACCCGCTGGTGGACGAGGATGACGCCGGGCACCCAGTCCCCGGAGCTCCATCTGGAACAGCAGCTGGGTCTGATGAAGAAGGACGCGGAGCACCTGGCGGCGGCCCTGCGGGACACGGAGGCCAGGAGGCAGGAGACCCACACCCGGTACCTGGAGGAACGCTCGGACCGTTAGGGCCTGCCGGCGCGGAGACCGGCGAGGGCCCGCCCTCACCGGCTTTCCGTCGGGGCGGACGGGAAAGGTGAGGGCGGGCCCACAGCCACACACGCCGTTGTGTGCGGCCCCGCCGTACTGAAACCGCGGCCGGCCGTGACGATACTGCTGGTCAGGGCACGATCGGAGCCGGCCGCGGCGTCTTCGGGGGACGTCAGCCCAGGCGCTGCACCAGCGCCCGGTACTCGTCCCACAGCTCCTTCGGGGTGTGGTCGCCGAAGGTGTTCAGGTGGTCGGGAATCAGGGAGGCCTCCTCCCGCCACACCTCCTTGTCGACCGTGAGCAGGAACTCCAGGTCGGAGTCGGCCAGTTCGAGGCCCTTGGTGTCGAGGGAGCCCTTGGCCGGCAGGATGCCGATCGGCGTCTCGACGCCCTCGGCCCTGCCTTCGAGGCGCTCCACGATCCACTTCAGGACGCGGCTGTTCTCGCCGAACCCGGGCCAGACGAACTTGCCCTCGTCGTTCTTGCGGAACCAGTTGACGTAGTAAATCTTCGGCAGCTTCGACTGGTCCTTGTCCTTGGCCACGTCGACCCAGTGCCCCATGTAGTCGCCCATGTTGTAGCCGCAGAACGGCAGCATGGCGAAGGGGTCGCGGCGCAGCTCGCCGACCTTGCCCTCGGCGGCGGCGGTCTTCTCGGAGGCCACGTTGGCGCCGAGGAAGACGCCGTGGTTCCAGTCGAAGGACTCGGTCACCAGCGGCACCGCGGAGGCGCGCCGGCCGCCGAAGAGGATCGCCGAGATCGGCACGCCCTTGGGGTCCTCCCACTCGGGCGCGATGATCGGGCACTGCGAGGCGGGCACGGTGAAGCGGGCGTTGGGGTGGGCGGCCGGGGCGTCCGAGGAGGGCGTCCAGTCGTTGCCCTTCCAGTCGGTGAGGTGGGCCGGGGTCTCCTCCGTCATGCCCTCCCACCAGATGTCGTTGTCGTCGGTGAGGGCGACGTTGGTGAAGACGGAGTTGCCCCACAGCGTCTTCATCGCGTTGGCGTTGGTGTGCTCACCGGTGCCCGGCGCGACGCCGAAGAAGCCGGCCTCGGGGTTGATCGCGTAGAGGCGGCCGTCCTCGCCGAACCGCATCCAGGCGATGTCGTCACCGATGGTCTCCACGGTCCAGCCGGAGATCGTGGGCTCCAGCATGGCGAGGTTGGTCTTGCCGCAGGCGCTCGGGAAGGCGGCGGCGACGTACTTGGACTCGCCCTGCGGCGGGGTGAGTTTGAGGATGAGCATGTGCTCGGCGAGCCAGCCCTCGTCGCGGGCCATGACGGAGGCGATGCGCAGGGCGTAGCACTTCTTGCCGAGCAGGGCGTTGCCGCCGTAGCCGGAGCCGTAGGACCAGATCTCGCGGGACTCCGGGAAGTGCGAGATGTACTTGGTGGAGTTGCACGGCCACGGGACGTCCTCCTGGCCCTCCTCCAGCGGCGCCCCGAGGGTGTGGACGGCCTTGACGAAGAAGCCGTCGTCACCGAGTTCGTCGAGGACGGGCTGTCCCATGCGGGTCATGGTGCGCATGGAGACCGCGACGTAGGCGGAGTCGGTGATCTCGACGCCGATCGCGGAGAGGTCCGAGCCGAGCGGGCCCATGCAGAAGGGGACGACGTACATCGTCCGGCCCTTCATCGAACCGCGGAAGACGCCCTTGTCGCCGGTGAAGATGTCCCGCATCTCCCCCGGTGCCTTCCAGTGGTTCGTCGGGCCCGCGTCCTCCTCCTTCTCCGAGCAGATGAAGGTGCGGTCCTCGACGCGCGCGACATCGGTCGGGTCGGAGGCCGCGTAGTAGGAGTTGGGGCGCTTGATGGGGTCGAGCTTCTTGAAGGTGCCCTTCGCGACGAGCTCCTCGCACAGGCGCTCGTACTCCGCTTCGGATCCGTCACACCAGACCACGCTGTCCGGCTGGGTCAGTTCGGCGATCTCGTTCACCCACGAGATCAGTTCCTTGTGCTGGGTGGGGATGACGGGGGGAGCCGCGATGTCGCGCGCCACGATTGCTCCTAGATGAGGGATTTTTTGTTTGGAGGCCCCGTGGGGGCTGCGACCCGGATGCTTCTCGCGCCTTTCGGTGGTGACCCTGGCGCTCATCCGGTGCCGACCGCACTCATTTGATCATCCGACTGAAGCGCCCATCTGTCCAGAGGGCATCACAGGTGAGCGGAGTGAGGATCGCCACGCTTTCTCGGTGCACAGCGCGTTTATTTGCGTGCACGTAGCGTTCAGCCGACCGTTTCTTTACTGATCAACTCCCGTGAGAGGATGGCCACTCTCGGCCGGTCCGCCCGTTGTACTCATGCGTAACTTACGGGCCCGTAGGTACGATGCCGGGCATGACGCCGCCCGCCCCCGACGCCGAAGCGCTCTCCCTGCCCCACCAGATCAAGCAGCACGCCCAGCAGCTCGCCGAGCCGATCAAGCCGAAGCTGCGCGGCTGGCTGCACCTCGGCATGTTCCCGGCCGCACTGATCTCGGGACTGGTGCTCACCGCCCTCGCCGACTCCACCAGAGGCCGGATCGCCTGCGGTATCTACGCCCTGACCGCCTGCCTGCTGTTCGGCATCAGCGCCCTGTACCACCGGGGCACCTGGAGCCCCCGCATGGACGGCGTCCTGCGCCGACTGGATCACGCCAACATCTTCCTGATCATCGCGGGCACCTACACCCCGCTCACCATGCTGCTCCTGCCCGGCAGCAAGGGGCGGTGGCTGCTGTGGGGGATCTGGGCCGCAGCACTGGCCGGCATCCTCTTCCGGGTCTTCTGGGTCGGCGCCCCACGCTGGCTCTACACCCCGTGCTACATCGCGATGGGCTGGGCCGCCGTCTTCTTCCTGCCCGACTTCATGCGCGCCGGCGGTGTCGCGGTCCTGGTCCTGGTCGTCATCGGCGGCCTGCTCTACAGCGCGGGCGGAGTGATCTACGGCATCAAGCGACCGAACCCCTCACCGCGCTGGTTCGGCTTCCACGAGGTGTTCCACTCCCTCACCGTGGCGGCGTTCGTCGTCCACTACATCGGCATCTCACTGGTGGCCTACCAGCACACGTAGACCGGCATCCCGACCCGACAGGGCCACGGCTTCCGAGCCGTGGCCCTTTTTGCATGCCGGAGTCGATTGACAGTTCAAAGCTTTTGAGAGTTACTCTCATTTTATGGAAACCATCACTCCGGACCCCCGTCGCTGGTGGGCCCTGGCCGCCCTCGTCGCGAGCATGCTGACGCTCGGCTTTGACCTGACGATCCTCAACGTGGCGCTGCCGACCATGGCCGCCGACCTCGACGCCGGTACCGGCGCACAGCAGTGGATGGCGGACGCCTACGTCGTCGTCTTCGCGGCCCTGATGCTCCCCGCCGGCCTGCTCGGCGACCGCTTCGGACGACGCCGCATGCTGATCACCGGACTCGCCGTCTTCCTCACCGGATCACTGATCGGCGCCCTGGCCGGTGACGTCGACACGGTGATCGCCGCACGCGCGGTCATGGGCGTCGGCGGCGCCCTCGTCACCCCGCTCGCGCTCTCCGTCCTGCCCACCCTCTTCGCCCCCGACGAGCGCACCAAGGCCGTCGGCATCGTCTCCGCCGCCTCGGCACTCGGCCTGCCGCTCGGCCCGATCATCGGCGGCTGGCTGCTCAACCACTTCTGGTGGGGCTCGGTCTTCCTGGTCAACGTCCCGATGGCCGCCCTCGGCATCGCCGCCTGTGTCCTCCTGCTCCCCGAGACCCGCGATCCCTCGTCCCCCAGGGTCGAGGCCCTCTCCACCGCGCTCACCGTCACCGGCCTCGGCACCCTGGTCTACGCGATCATCGAGGCCCCCACCCGCGGCTGGGGCGACCCGCTGGTGCTCGGCATGCTCGCGGCGGCCCTCGTCCTCATCGCCGCCCTGGTACTGCGCGAACGCCAGGTCGAGCGCCCCATGCTCGACATGACCCTGCTCACCCACCGCGGCTTCCTCTTCAACACGATCGCCGCGACCCTCGTCAACTTCATCCTGACCGGCCTGCTGTTCGTGCTGCCGCCCTTCCTCCAGGCCGTCCTCGGCCACGACGCCCTCGGCACCGGCGTCCGCCTGCTGCCGATGATGGGCGGACTCCTCGTCGCCTCCCGCCTCGCCCCGAAGGTCGTCGCCCGCTTCGGCGCCCGCGCCACGGTCAGCGCCGGCCTGGTGGTACTGGCCTTCGCCGGCCTCCTCGGCAGCCGTACGACCGTGGCATCCGGCTACGGCTTCGTCGCCCTGTGGCTCTCCCTCACCGGCTTCGGCTTCGGCCTCTCCCTCATCCCCGCCATGAACGGCGCCCTCGGCGCCCTGCCCCGCGACCGCGCCGGCAGCGGCTCCGGACTCCTGATGACCATGCGCCAGGTCGGCGGCGCGATCGGCATCGCCCTGCTCGGCAGCCTGCTCGCCGGCGCCTTTCGGGACCGCCTCGACGTCACCGGGCTGTCCGCACGGGCCGCCGACACCGCCGGGGAGTCCGTGGTCGCCGCCCACCAGGTCGCCGAGCGCACCGGCTCCACCGACCTGCTCGCCTCCGCCAACGCCTCGTACGTCCACGGCATGGGCGTCGTCCTGCTGGTCTGCGGCATCGCGGCCCTCGTCGCCGCACTGCTCGCGGCCGCCTTCCTGCCCGGTACACCCCGGCCGGCCGAGACCCCGGCCGACCCGGACATGGCCGCCGAGGAGGCCCATGCCTGAGAAT
>NZ_RSAJ01000459.1 GCF_003933965.1 Streptomyces sp. RP5T | reverse complement strand
CACCCACCCCTACACCCAGGCGCTGCTGTCCGCCGTGCCGGTGCCCGACCCGGAGGCGCGCGAGCACCGCGAGCGGATCATCCTCGCCGGTGACGTGCCGTCCCCGACGAACGTCCCGTCCGGCTGCCGCTTCCGCACCCGCTGCTGGAAGGCGCGGGAGCGCTGCGCGCTGGAGGTCCCGGCGCTCGCGGTGCCGGCGGAGTTCCGGGGCACGAGCGGACCGGCCGCGCACGACTCGGCGTGCCACTTCGCCGAGGAGATCAAGGTGGTGCCGCCGAAGGGGGCGGAGTAACACGGCGGCAACTCGGCCGACCCGGTTCCGATATACGGACGCGCCAGTCTCTATGACGTACGGCCGTGCGGGTGCCGTAAGCGGGCCGGGACGCGCCATGTCGTCCCGGCCCGCTGCCGTGCCTACGCCATGCCCAACGACCGCTTCAGGAAGTCGAGCTGAAGCCGCAGCAGGTTCTCCGCGACCGTCTCCTGCGGGGTCATGTGGGTCACGCCGGACAGCGGCAGCACCTCGTGCGGGCGGCCCGCGGCCAGCAGGGCCGAGGACAGGCGCAGGGAGTGCGCGACCACCACGTTGTCGTCCGCGAGACCGTGGATGATCATCATCGGGCGGTGCGGCCCGACCGCGTCGACCAGACCCTCGTCGTCGATCAGCGAGTTGCGCCGGTACACCTCCGGCTGCTCGTCCGGGTGGCCGAGGTAGCGCTCCTGGTAGTGGGTGTCGTACAGGCGCAGGTCGGTGACCGGGGCGCCGACCACTGCCGCGTGGAAGACGTCCGGGCGGCGCAGTGCCGCGAGGGCGGCCAGATAGCCGCCGAAGGACCAGCCGCGGATCGCGACCCGGTCCAGGTCCAGGGGGAAGTTCCCGGCGAGCGCCTGGAGCGCGTCGACCTGGTCCTGGAGGACCACCGCCGCGAGCTCGTCCCGGACGGCCTTCTCCCAGGCGGGGGAGCGGCCCGGGGTGCCCCGGCCGTCGGCCACGACCACCGCGAATCCCTGGTCGGCGAACCACTGCGAGGTCAGGTGCGGGTTGTGCGCGGCGAGCACCCGCTGACCGTGCGGACCCCCGTACGGGTCGAGCAAAACCGGAAGGAGGCTGTCACCGGCGTAGTCCTGCGGCATAAGCACGGCGCACGGAATCCTCCGTGCGCCCCCCTCGGTGAGCGTCACGCGCGGGGTCAAACCAGGATCTTCCGCATATGACAGGACAGTCGCCGCCTCCTTGCCGTCACGCAGAATCCGCGCGCGGGAGCCCGGCCGGTCGAGGGTGGACGACACCAGCACGGTCACGCCCCCGGCGCGCACCGCCGAGTGCACGCCGGGCTCCTGCGACAGGCGCTCCACTCCGAGCTCGTTCACCCGGTAGACGTGCACCTCGCCGGTCTCCGGTGACGCGGCCTCCGCGCCGGCCGAGGCCGAGACCAGCACGTCGTCCCGGGTGACGTCCAGCACCGCGCGGACGTGCAACTGCGGGCCGGTCAGCACCCGTTCACCGACCGCGAGCACCCGTGCGCCGCCCTCGTCGGCGATCCGCACAAGCTGTCCCGAGGGGCTCCAGCAGGGCACCCCGGGGAAAAGATCAAGCCAAGTTGGATCTTCGTCCGCGTGCACCATCCGGGTCGCGCCGGACTCCGGGTCCACCGCCAGGTACAGCTGACTGCGCTGGTCGCGCGCCTGTACGAGCAGCAGCGGGGCACCCGCGGCTGACCAGTGCACATGCGCCAGGTACGGATAGCGCCGCCGGTCCCAGGAGACCTCCGTGCGCACCCCGTCCAGCGTGATCACGAACAGCCGTACGTCCGCGTTGGGGGTGCCCGCCGCTGGGTACGGGACGTGGTGTGGCTCACGCTCCGGGTGGGCCGGATCGGAGATCCACCAGCGCCGCACCGGCGTGTCGTCCACGCGCGCGACCAGCAGCCGGTCCGACTCCGGCGACCACCAGAAGCCCCGTGACCGGCCCATCTCCTCGGCCGCGACGAACTCCGCCAGACCGTAGGTGACGTGGTCCGACTCCGCGGCGGCGAGCACCCGGTCGTCCTCGCCCTCGGCGCCGACGACCCGCACGGAGCCCCGGGCGACGTACGCGACGTGCCGTCCGTCGGGGGCCGGGCGGGGGTCGATCACCGGCCCCTGGGTGGGCAGTTCACGTGCCGTGCCGGCTCGCAGCTCCGCCGTGAAAAGCCGCCCTGACAAGGCGAAAGAGGCCAACTCCACGGCCGCGTCGGTGGCGTAGCCGACGATGCCGGCGCCGCCCTCACGGCTGCGCTCGCGGCGCGCCCGCTCCTCGGGCGAGAGGCGTTCCTCGGTGCCGCCCAGGAGGGCGCGCGGGTCGGCCGCCACGCGCTCCCCGCCGCCGGCCGCGTCGAGCACCCACAGTGAATTGGCCGGGTTCGTGCCGGAGTTCGAGCGCAGGAACACGACACGCGATCCGTCGGGCGCCACGGTGAACGCGCGCGGCGCGCCGAGCGTGAAGCGCTGGGTACGGGCGTGCCGGCGGGGAAAGGAGTCAGGCTCGGTCGTCATGCCCCGACCATATTGGCCATGCGCCCCCTTGTGCGGCCGTGCGCCGACGGATGCGCAGGCCCGGATAGTTATGATCACTACCGCATAGTGGGTATGAATCCGCTGGCTGCTGTATGGATTTGTCTGCCCCCATAGTTCCGTTCCCGTCCGACCCCCCACGTCCCTGGGTTCTTTGGAGGTGAGCCGCCGTGGCACTCTCGATTTCGGCGGTGGTGCTGCTGGCGATCATCGTCTTCCTGCTGATCAAGAAGTCGGGCTTGAAGGGCGGTCACGCGGTCGTGTGCATCCTGCTCGGCTTCTATCTCGCCGCTTCCTCGATCGCCCCGACGATCAGTGAGCTGACGACGAACATCGCGGGCATGATCGGCAGTATCAAGTTCTGACCGTCCCGGCACTCGGGCTCCGGACCGTGGCTGACCGGAGCCCGCCCCATGTCGACCTGTTCCGTTCCTTCGTGGTTCCCGGCTCCGTAAGCTTGGCGGATCCAGGACAGGCGAAGGACGGGGCGGCGGCGCGTGGACAGGGACAACGTTGACGATCGACTCCGGAAGCTGGCGAAGGCTTCGCCCAACTTCGGACGGTTGTACGGATACCAGCCCCTCCTGGCCATCTACGGCTCGCAGGCGGAACTCACCGTCCTGACCAATCCCAACGCTGCCTACGTCAGCGCCGGGCAGTTCGGCGAGGTCCTGGCCGAGGAGTTCGTCACCCGTACCGGCACGCGGGTCGAGGGCACGACCCAGTTCGACCGCCTCAACGCCCTCACGCGGGCCGGGGTGCTCGTCGGCTGGAGTCGTGAGGCGTTCGACAAGCTTCGCCGGGGCCGTAACGACGCCGCGCACAACCACCTGTTCGACACGACAAAGGCGCTCGAAGCGCTGAAGTTGTGCTGGCAGTTGGGTGACCTCTTCGACAGGGCCATGGGTGGGACACGGACCGTGTCCGCCTTCGTGCCGCCGACACTTCCGGGCGATGCCCAGTCCACTGACCCCGAGGAGATCGCCGAACTCCAAGAGGCGTTGGAGGGGCATCGACGGTCACTGGCCGAGTCACGCGTCAAGCTGTCCGAGACGAGCAACCGCCTGGAGGCCGAGCGGCGGGCACGTGCCGAGGCCGAGGCGCTGATCGCGAGCGCGCAACAGCAGAAGTCGGCATACGCCGCCGAGATCGAGGACTTGAGGGCCCAGGTCGCCGAACTGCGGGTGGCCCACCAGCAGCAGTACGACCGTGAGCGCCTGAAGCCGCGCAAGGTCGCCTCCGCGGCCCGCGAGGCCATCGTCGAACGCGCACAGCGCCCCGCGCCCCTCAACGAGGTGCAGGCGCGCAAGAAGATCGACGCGATGCTGACCAAGGCCGGCTGGCTGATCCAGAGCAAGGCGGAGGCCAACCCGCTCGCGGGCCAGGGCGTCGCGGTTGAGGAATTCACCCTGGCCACCGGCCGCGCGGACTACGTCCTGTATGTGGACGGCAAGATCGTCGGCGTCATCGAGGCCAAGCGGGAGGGAACGCCGCTCGCGGGAGCCCTTGCCCAGAACGAGCGGTACGCGGCCGGTGTGCTCAAGGAGCATGCCATGGCCGTGTGGCGTCGGGAGGAGCCCTTCGCGTTCCGTTACGTCAGCACAGGCACGGAGACGTACTTCCTCAACCGTGTCGACCCGGACGCCCGCTCGCGTGAGGTTTTCGCCTTCCACCGCCCCGAGACCATCGCTGCGTGGATGAAGCGGGCCGATGAGGAACCGGACGCGCCCACCTTCAGGGCGGCCCTTCGCACGAGCCTGCCGCTCCTGGAGACGCACGGCCTGCGCATGGCCCAGGTCGACGCGATCACGAACCTTGAGGGCTCACTGGCCGCCGACAAGCCGCGCGCCCTCATCCAGATGGCGACGGGCGCCGGCAAGACGTTCACGGCTGTCACGCAGACCTACCGCTTGCTGCGCCACGCGGGCGCCCGGAGGGTCCTGTTCCTCGTCGACCGCAATAACCTCGGCCGTCAAGCCCACGCGGAGTTCGACAAGTACCGCACGCCCGACGAGAACCGGAAGCTCACCGACCTCTACAACGTGGACATGCTGGGCCGTAGCGGCCTCCAGGACACGTCGGCGGTCGTGATCTCCACGATCCAGCGGATGTACGCGCTGCTCAAGGGCGAGGAACTTGTGGACGGGCCGGAGACGGACGAGCCGGAGGCGGATGAGCCTCAGACGAGCGAGACGTCGGCCGCGGACGCGGGTCAGGGCAGGGACGACAAGAAGGTCTCGAACCTGGACGAGACCTACGCGGCGGACGAGCCGATCACGGTCGAGTACAACCCGGACGTCCCGATCGAGTCCTTCGACGTGATCGTGATCGACGAGTGCCACCGCTCGATCTACGGCCTGTGGCGCGGCGTCCTGGACTACTTCGACGCCCACCTGGTCGGCCTCACAGCTACGCCCACCCGTCAGACGATGGGCTTCTTCGATCACAACATGGTGTCGAAGTACACGTACGAGGAGGCTGTCGCCGACGGCGTCAACGTGGACTTCGACATCGTGCGCCTGAACACCAGCATCCGCGAGGACGGCGGCGCGAAGATCGAGGCGGGTACGACGGTCCGTATCCGCGACCGTCAGACCCGCAGTCAGCGCTATGAGGAGCTGGACGAGGACTTCGAGTACACCACCGCGCAGCTAGGTCGCACGGTGATCACCGAGGACGAGATCCGGGCCGTCCTGACGACATACAAGAACAGATGGCAGCGGTGGTTCCCGGGCCGCGCGGACCTGCCGAAGACCCTCGTCTTCGCGGCGGGCGACGACCACGCCGAGGAGGTGCTGAAGCAGGTCAAGGAGGTCTTTGGTCGGGGCGACGAGTTCGCGAAGAAGATCACGTACCGGTCGAGGCAGAACGGCGACGACCCCGACTCGCTCATCAATGACCTGCGCAACTCGCCGAGGCTGCGGGTGGCGGTGACGGTCGACATGATCGCCACGGGCACGGACGTGAAGCCGCTGGAGTGCGTGATATTCCTCCGGTCGATCAAGAGCCCGGTGCTCTTCGAGCAGATGAAGGGCCGGGGTGCGCGCTCCATCGACCCCGACGACCTGAAAGCGGTGACGCCGGACGCGGCTCCCGACCTGACGAAGGACCGTTTCGTCCTGATCGACGCGGTGGGCGTCACGGACTCGCCCTTGGTGGACGCCCGGCCGCTGATCCCGGCAGGGGAGAAGAGCGTGTCGCTGGCGAAGCTCCTCGACAAGACCGGCACGCGGTCCCTGACGGCCGACGAGGCGGAGACGCTGGCGCGACGGCTGGCCCGTATCGACCGCCAGTTGGGGCAGGAGGAGAAGGGGCTGCTGGCCCAGACGTCCGGGGGCGTGAGCCTCGCGGATCTTTCCCGCCGCATCACCGACGCCGTGGACGTGGACGAGCAGGACCGGGCCCGTCATGAGGGCGGCCCCGAGCTGGCCAAGAAGCTGGTCCAGGACGCGGTGGCCCCGCTCACCGCCAACCCGGAGCTGCGGAAGCTGATCCTGGAGATCCGCCACCAGCAGGACCTGACGTACGACGAGACGACCGAGGTACGGGTCATCGAGGTCCGCGAGATACCGCGCGAGGAGAGGGCTCAGAAGGAACTCGCCGAGTGGAACGCGCTGCTGGAGAAGGAGCAGCGGGACGAGAACGCGGCGATCCGGGTGGCGCTGGGCAGCGGCGCGCGGGTGAGCCCGCGGGAGGCCCGGGACGCGCTGAAGGAGCTGGCGGGCCGGATTCGGGCGACGAACCGAGCGTGGACGACGGGCGTGCTGTGGGACCACTACGAGCAGCTCGGCAAGGCGGCCGCCGGCCCTGGCAAGGAGGCGGGTCTGGGCGACTTGGTGCGGCTCATTCGCTTCGAGCTTGGCGCCGACGAGGAGCTCCGTCCGTACCGTACGGTGGTCGAGGAGCGCTTCGAGGGCTGGCTCCTGCGACAGGAGCAGGCGGGTGTGGAGTTCACCGAGGAGCAGGTGTGGTGGCTGGAGCGGATCAAGGACGCCATCGTCAATGACGTGGGCATCGAGCCGGGGGACTTCGGACACGCACCTTTCACTGAGCGTGGCGGAGGCCGGGGCTTCATGCGGGCGTTCGGGGACAAGGACACGGCGTTGGAACTGTTGGATGAGCTGAATCAGGAACTGGCTTGAGCGTGAGTGTGGATGGGGAGCGGGGGCTTCC
>NZ_RSAJ01000458.1 GCF_003933965.1 Streptomyces sp. RP5T | reverse complement strand
CTGGTGATCGCCCCGCCGGACGGCTGCGGAGACGGACCCCGGCCGGGGCGATCACCAGCGCGCCTCCCCGCCCGGGGCACGAACGGCGTACGGCGACGACCCGCGGGCGGTGGACGCGGACGTGACCCACGCCGTGCGCGCGGTGCTCGACGAGCTGCTCGACCGGCACGTGCACGCGGCCGGAGCCGTCGACCCGCTCTTCGGCGAGGACCTCGCCGCGCGGATCGCCCGGTTCACGCGCGGCGGCGGAAAGCTCGGCCGTTCCCGCTTCGTGTGGTGGGCGCTGCGGGCCTGCGGCGGCGACGAGCCCTGGCGGGCGCACGCCGCGCTGCGGATCGGGGCCGCCCTGGAACTCATCCAGACCTGCGCCCTGGTCCATGACGACGTGATGGACGGCGCACGACTGCGCCGGGGACGGCCGGCGTTCCACGTCGACGTGGCGGCCCAGTACGCCGGCGCGGGCGACCCGCGGCGCGCCGGGCGGCTCGGGGAGGCCGCGGCGATCCTCGCCGGTGACCTGGCCCTGGCCTGGGCGGACGACGCGGTGGCCGACATCGAGCTGCCGCGCCCCACCGCGCGGCGGGTCCGTGACCTGTGGAGCGCCCTGCGCACCGAGATGGTCGCCGGGCAGTACCTGGACATGCAGGGCGAGGCGACCTCGGCGCGTTCTCTGGCCCGCGCGATCCGCGCCGCCTGCCTCAAGAGCGCCCTGTACTCCGTGGAGCGCCCGCTCGCGCTGGGGGCGGCGCTGGCCGACGCGGGCCCCGCGCCCACCCGGGCCCTGTGTTCGGCGGGCCGCTGCGTCGGGCTGGCCTTCCAGCTGCGCGACGACCTCCTGGACGTCTTCGCGGACCCGCGTGACACCGGCAAGCCCGCGGGCGGCGACATCCGCAGCGGCAAGCCCACCTACCTCGCCGCCGTCGCCCAGGCACGGGCGGAGTCCTCCGGTGACCGGCGTGCCCAGGACCTGCTGCGCGACACGCTCGGTCGCGCGGATGCCTCGGACGCCGAAGTCGCCGCGGTGAGCGAGGTGTTCGTGTCCACCGGCGCGCGCGACACCGTGGAGGAGAAGATCCGCAGGCTGGTGGCCCAGGGGCTGCGCCACCTGGACACGGCGGCCCTCGAACCCGAACCCGCCAGGCAGCTGAGGACGCTGATGCGCTCCGCGAGCGGGGTGGCCGACCCCGCGGCCTCCGAGGCGGTCCCCGTCTCCCTGATCCCGTCGACCGGCGAGGGGGCCGCACGATGACCCGTACCGTTCCCGGGCGCACCGACCACGTGGTGGTCGTAGGTGCCGGTCTGTCCGGACTGGCGGCCGCCCTGCACCTGCTGGGCGCCGGACGCCGGGTGACCCTGGTGGAGCGCGAGACGTCACCCGGCGGCCGGGCCGGGCGGATCGTGAGCGGCGGCTACCACTTCGACACCGGACCCACGGTGCTGACGATGCCGCACCTGGCGGACGAGGCGTTCGCCGCCGTCGGCGACAGCCTGGCCGCCCGCGTCGACCTGCTGCCGCTGCACCCGGCCTACCGGGCCCGGTTCGCCGACGGCAGCAGCCTGGACGTGCACACCGGCGCCGAGGCGATGGAGGCGGAGATCGAGCGCTTCGCCGGGGCCCGCGAGGCCGCCGGGTACCGCCGGCTGCGCGCCTGGCTGGAGCGGCTCTACCGGGTGCAGATGCGGCGCTTCATCGACGCCAACTTCGACTCGCCGCTTCAGCTGCTCCATCCCGACCTCGCACGCCTGGCCGCCCTCGGCGGGTTCGGGCGGCTGGACGCGCGCATCGGACGCTTCCTGCACGACGAGCGGCTGCAACGCGTCTTCTCCTTCCAGTCCCTGTACGCGGGCGTGGCACCGGAACGCGCCCTGGCCGCCTACGCCGTCATCGCGTACATGGACACGGTGGCGGGTGTCTGGTTCCCGCGGGGCGGCATGCACGCCCTGCCCCGGGCGATGGCGGACGCCGCCGCGGACGCGGGCGCCGACCTGCGCTTCGGGCAGACCGTCACCCGCCTGGAACGCTCCGGGGAACGGGTCACGGCCGTCATCACCGACACCGGCCGCATCGCCTGCGACGCCGTGGTCCTCACCCCCGACCTGCCCGTCACCTACCGGCTGCTCGACGGCGCCCCGCGTCGTCCGGGGGGTCTGCGGTTCTCGCCGTCCGCGGTGATCCTGCACGCCGGCACGGACCGTACCTGGTCCTCGCTGGCCCACCACACGATCTCCTTCGGCGCGGCCTGGCGGCAGACGTTCGCCGAACTCACCCGCTCCGGACGGCTGATGAGCGATCCGTCCCTGCTCATCACCCGCCCGACCACCACCGATCCGGGCCTGGCCCCGCCCGGACGCCATCTGCACTACATCCTGGCGCCCTGTCCGAACACCGAGATCGGGCCCGGCGCGGCCGAGTGGAGCGACCTGGGCCCGCGCTACCGCGACAGCCTGCTCACCGAACTGGAGCGGCGCGGCCTGGCCGGGCTCGCCACCGCCGTCGAGGAGGAGTGCCTGGTCACTCCGGCCGACTGGCAGGCCCAGGGCCATGCGGCCGGTTCGCCCTTCTCCGCCGCCCACACCTTCGCGCAGACCGGGCCGTTCCGGCCGCGCAACCTGGTGCGCGGCACGGTCAACGCCGTTCTCGCCGGCTGCGGCACCACCCCCGGCGTGGGCGTACCGACCGTCCTGCTCTCGGGCAAGCTCGCCGCGGCCCGCATCACCGGCGGCACCCATCCGGGGCGGCCCCTCCCCGCCGTACGCACATCCCGGGAACGGAGGCCGGTATGACCGACCGTGAACTCGACGCGGCCGGCGTCACCGATCCGGCGCTGCGGCAGGCGTACACCCGATGCCGGCGGCTGAACGCCCGGCACGGCAAGACGTACTTCCTCGCCACCCGTCTGCTGCCGGTTGCACGCCGGCCGGCCGTGCACGCGCTGTACGGGTTCGCCCGCTGGGCCGACGACATCGTCGACACCCTCGACGGTACGACCACCCCCGCCGAGCGGTCCCGACGGCTGTCCCTGCTGCAGCACGAGCTGGAGTCGGGGCTGCGGACGGGCGACAGCGCCGAGCCGGTGGTCCGCGCCCTGGCCGACACCGCACGGCGCTACGCCATCGACCACCGCCACTTCACGGACTTCATGACCGCGATGCGCGCCGACCTCGACGTCACCGACTACGCCACCTACGCCGACCTGCGCACCTACACCTACGGTTCGGCGGAGGTGATCGGCCTGCAGATGCTGCCGGTGCTCGGCACGGTCGTCCCGCGCGAGGAGGCGGCACCGCACGCGGCGGCCCTGGGCGTGGCGTTCCAGCTCACCAACTTCCTGCGGGACGTGGGCGAGGACCTCGACCGCGGCCGCGTCTACCTGCCCGCCGACCTGCTGGCCGCCCACGGCGTGGACCGGCAACTCCTGCGCCGGAGCCGGGACACCGGCCGGCCCGACCCCCGGATCACCGCCGCCCTGCGGGAGTTCGAGCAGCTGACCCGCGCCCTCTACCGCGAGGCCGCCCCGGGGCTGGCCATGCTCGACCCCGTCTCGCGCCCGTGCATCCGCGCCGCCTTCGTCCTGTACGGCGGCATCCTGGACGCGATCGCGGCGGACGAGTACCGCACGGTGCACCGCCGTGCCGTGGTCCCGGGACACCGTCGGGCCGTCGTGGCCCTGGACGGGTTGGTCCGGGTGGGCGCGGCCCGACTGCGGCACCGGAGAACCGGCGAGCCGGCAGCACCCCTGGCCGGCTCCCCGGCCGACACGTCGTCGACATGGCGGAGGATCGCATGAAACCGCGTCGCCCCTCGGGACGCGCCCGCTACCCGCTCTCCCTGCGGCGCCGCCCGGTGCGATGGGAGCAGCAGCAACCGACCTGGCGGCAGGCCCGGCCCGCGCTGATCGCCGAGGCGCTGAAGCACGCCCAGGCCCGGCCGTCCGGCAACTGGTACGTCGTCGGCGCCACCCGGGACGTACGCGCCGACCGGCCGTTGTCCGCGACGGTGGCCGGGCTGGAACTGGTGGTGTGGCGCACCGCGGACGGCCGGCTCGCGGCGGGTCCCGGGATCTGCCCGCACCTGGGAGCACCGCTCGCCGACAGCCCGGTGCGCTGCGGGACCCTCGTCTGCCACTGGCACGGACTGGCCCTGGACGGCGGGCCGTTCGCCGGCTGGGAGCCGCTGCCCGTGCACGACGACGGAGTACTGGTCTGGGTGCGCCTGGACCAGGTGGGCGGTGAACCGCCGACGCCGGCACCGGTGGTGCCGGAGCGGCCGCAGCCGTCGCGTTCCGTCGCCGCCGTCTACACGGGCGTGGGGACCTGCGAGCCGGAGGACGTCGTGGCCAACCGCCTTGACCCCTGGCACGGGGCCTGGTTCCACCCGTACTCCTTCGTCGACCTCACCGTGGTCGACACCCCCGACTCCGCGGGGTCGGGCGAGGACGGGTTCACCGTGGACGTCTCCTTCAAGGTCGCCGGGCGGTTCGTCGTGCCGGTGCGGGCCCTGTTCACCACGCCGGGACCGCGGACGGTCCTGATGCGCATCACCGAGGGCGAGGGCCTGGGGTCCGTGGTCGAGACGCACGCGACCCCGCTCGGCCCGGACGAGTCGGGCAGGCCGCGCACCGCCGTCGTCGAAGCGGTCGTGGCCTCCTCCGCGCGTCCCGGGTTCGCCGCGGCCCGCACGGCGGCCCCCGTACTGCGCCGTCTGATGACGGCGGGGGCGGCACGGCTGTGGCGCGACGACCTGGCCTACGCCGAACGCCGCTGGCTGCTGCGTTCCACCGGGCGCTTCCCCGGCTGACCGGACCGCCTTCGCCGGGCGGACGGGGCGAGGCGGTTCAGCGGGGCGGGGCGGCGACCGCGTCGGGGTGATCGGCGAGGTAGTCCCGGAGCACCGACCGGAAGCTCGGGTCGGGGCCGAGTCCCAGCGCGGCGGCCCGCCGGTGGTCGAAGACGGCGGGCCACGATCCGACGATCGCTTCGACCGCAGGGTCGGGAGCGAGGGTGACCCGGTGGGCGACCTCGTCACCGGCCACCTCTCGCAGGGTGGCGAGCATGTCGGCGACCGAGACGGTCAGGGCGGGCAGGTTCACCGGCAGCGGGCCCTCCAGGCGGCCGGGTCCGGTGCCGCGTTCGGCCTCGGCGACCCGGAGGATGCCCTCGACGGTGCGGCGGGGTGAGGAGAGCGCCACCTCCAGGGCGGGGTCGACCGGGCAGACGGCGGGCAGTCCCGCGAGCGGCTCGCGGACGATGCCCGACAGGAAACCGGAGGCGGCCGCGTTGGGCCTGCCCGGGCGGACCACGACCGTGGCCAGTCGCGCGACCCGTCCGTCGAGGAAGCCGCGTCGGGTGCAGTCCGCGATCAGCTGTTCGCACATCAGCTTCTGGGTTCCGTAGCTCGACCGCGGGACCGGCAGCGTCGTCTCGCTGACCGCGGCCGGCAGCGGCAGGTGCGGGTCGGCGCCGTAGACGGCGACACTGCTCGCGAACAGCATGCGCGGCACCGGCCCGCCCGACCGGGACTGCACCCGCGCCGCCTCCAGCAGCGCGCGGGTGACATCGACGTTGGCGCGCATCCCGAGGTCGAAGTCGGCCTCGCACTCGGCCGACACCGCAGCGGCGAGATGGAACAGCACGTCCACCGGCTCGGCGAACACCGCGTCCAGGTGTTCGTGCAGTTCCCCGCGCACCGTCTGGACCGACGCCCCGGCTTCGGGCACCGCGCCTCGCGGGTCCACGCGGTCGACCAGCACCAGACGGCTGATCGGCACGCCACCGAAGGTCCCCGCCCGCGCCAGGGCGCTCGCCAGCAGTTGTCCCAGGAACCCGGACGCACCCGTCACGACGATTCTCACCCGTTCATCCCTTCCGAGAGCGACTTGTTCCCATCGGCCGTCCCCGAAGCGATATCAGGGCAGAACACGCAAGCCAGGACGCCTGAGTGTGCCGAACTGGTGAAAGATTGACGGGCGTTGTGAAGAGCGACAAGAATGCGGCTCGCTCGCTGTGACTGAAGCGGGCGACGTGACGCGAGTGGCTCGGCCACGGCTTGCATCCCACTCTCCGCCGACCGTGGCCGCTCGTGTCCCCCAACCTCCCACATCCTCGCAACCGCTAGGGCATATCTTGACGCGCCATTCACGCTCCAGAACAGCGGCCGCTGTCGCCGCGACCGCCTTCCTCGCCACGGCCACTCCCCTGATCGGGGCCGCCACCGCCTCCGCGACTCCCGCGGGCGGCTGCCAGACCGCCACCGTCCAGTACCGCCTCGTCGACTCCGACGGCAAGCCGGTCGACGCCGACTGGACCTCGCAGGGCGGCTTCCACCAGTGGTCCTCCGCCCCCGGCACCGTCGAGGTGCGGCTGGCTCCGGGTCAGAAGGTCGGCGAGGGCTGCAAGTACCCGGTCTCGCTGGCCGAGTACACCACCGAGGGCCCGAACTGGTACACCTCCGGTCTCCAGACGCTCGTCGACCACGCCACGGTCTACCTCACTGCCGCGGACCTGCCCGGCGCCGACGAGGCCAAGCAGACCTGGCAGAAGCTCAGCGTCAAGGCGCCCGACTGCTACGGGCAGATCGACCTGTACGGCGACGACGTCATCTACGACGGCGGTTCGGGAGAGGGACACGGTCCCGCGCCCTACCAGCCTGACAACGTCGTCACGCCCTACCACCTGATCGCCGCGTGGAACGGGGGCGACAAGTCCTGCTCGCCCGAGCAGCCGAACTCCCCCACGCCGCCGCCCTC
>NZ_RSAJ01000457.1 GCF_003933965.1 Streptomyces sp. RP5T | reverse complement strand
CTCGGCGCCCCGGGCAGGCCCGCGGCCGGATCGGTCATCCGCGCGCTGGAGGCGGTGTCCCGCGAGGGCGAGCGCCTGGGCGTGCACCTGGTGGCCGCGACCGGCCCGGGCGGTCGTACGGCGGAGTCGGACGCGGCGCGCCGGGCCACCCTGCGCGTCACCCTGGACACCCCGGCCACCGGCCCGGAGGAACCGGCCCCAGGCCGCGGCCGGCTGGTCCGGCCCGACGGCCGGGTCACGGCCTTCCAGTCCGGCCGGGTCACCGGCCGTATCCCCCGCACGGCCACCCTGCGCCCCACGGTCGTCCCGCTGGAATGGGAACGCATGGGTGACCCCCCGGCCCGCCGCCCGGTCCGGGAACTGGGCAACGGCCCGACAGATCTTGCTCTGCTCGCCAGCGCATTGGAACGGGCAGCGAGGGAAGTCGCAGCAGCAGAGGTGCCGTCACTGCTTTAGCCGAACCAGGCTGCCCCTCTTCGTCGTGTGCCCGCACGCGCCCGCACTGGTCACGAGGCCGCAACGATCGCCCGCTTGACAGCGGACGCGCCCTTGCCGACCCAGTTCTCCCGGCGTAGACCAGTTCGCACGGGACACCCTCAACGTTCGACGCGGAACGAGGAACGGGGACGTGATGCGCAGCACGAGCAGCCCAAACCGAACGCCCAGGGCAGCGAGGACCGCGGCCGCCGCCCTCGCGGCAGCCCTCGCTCTCTCGCTCACCGCATGCGGCGGAGACGACGACAAGAGCAGTGACACGGGCGCGACAGGCGGCAAGGAGACCGGCAGCACGGTCAACCTCCCCAAGCTGAACGGCCAGAGCCTGGAGGTCGCCGCCGTCTGGAGCGGCGAGGAGCAGGCCAACTTCAAGAAGGTGCTCGCGGAGTTCGAGAAGCGCACCGGCGCCAAGGTGACCTTCGTGCCCGCCCAGGACCCGATCGTCAACTTCCTGGGCTCGAAGGTCGCGGGCGGCCAGCCGCCGGACATCGCGATGCTCCCGCAGCCCGGCGCCATCAAGCAGGCCGTGGACAAGAAGTGGGCCAAGCCCCTCGGCACGGAGGCCAAGGCCGAGCTCGCGAAGAACTACTCGCAGGGCTGGCAGGACATCGGCAAGATCGGCGGCACCCAGTACGGCGTCTACTACAAGGCCGCCAACAAGTCGCTGATCTGGTACAACGCCAAGGTCTTCGAGAACGCGGGCGCGAGCGAACCCAAGACCTGGGACGAGCTGCTGAGCACCGCGCAGACGGTCTACGACTCGGGCGTGACCCCCTTCTCGGTGGGCGGCGCCGAGGGCTGGACCCTGACGGACTGGTTCGAGAACATCTACCTCTCCCAGGCGGGCCCGGAGAAGTACGACCAGCTCGCCAAGCACGAGATCAAGTGGACGGACCCGTCCGTGAAGGACGCGCTGACCACGCTGGCCCAGGTGTGGGGCAAGAAGGACTATGTCGCGGGCGGCGCCAAGGGCGCGCTGCAGACGGACTTCCCCGCCTCGGTGACCCAGACCTTCACCGGGGGTGACCAGCCCAAGGCCGCGATGGTCTACGAGGGCGACTTCGCGCAGGTCAACATCCAGACCGCCAAGGCGAAGGTCGGCACCGACGCGAAGGTGTTCCCGTTCCCGAAGGTCGGCGACACCGCGCCCGTGGTCTCCGGCGGCGACGCGGCCGTGATCCTCAAGGACTCCAAGGCCGCGCAGGCGCTGGCGACCTTCCTGGCCTCCCCGGACGCGGCGACGATCCAGGCCAAGCTGGGCGGCTACCTCTCGCCGAACAAGAGCGTGGACGTCTCGTCGTATCCGAACCCGGTGCAGCAGAAGATCGCCAAGGCGCTGATCGACTCGGGCGACGACTTCCGCTTCGACATGTCCGACCAGGCCCCGCAGGCCTTCGGCGGCACCCCCGGCAAGGGTGAGTGGAAGGCGCTCCAGGACTTCCTGACGAACCCGAAGAACATCGCGGGCACGCAGGCGAAGCTGGAGGCCGACGCGGCGGCCGCCTACGGGAACTGAGGGCGATGACCTCGGCAACCGAGGCAGGGGCCCCACCGGCCCCTGCCTCACCCAAGTCGCGCAAGAGCGTGACCGGCACGCGCCGGACCGTGGCAGCGCTGTTCCTGCTGCCCGCCCTCGTGCTGCTGGGCGCGCTCGTGGTCTACCCGATCGGGTACTCGCTCGTCCGCAGCTTCTACGACCAGTCCGGTGACGGGTTCGCCGGAATCGACAACTACAAGGCCCTGTTCACCGACGACGGCATCCGCACGGCCCTGAAGAACAACATCATCTGGGTGGTGTTCGCGCCGACGGTCGCCACCGCGCTCGGTCTCATCTTCGCGGTGCTGACCGAACGGGTGCGCTGGGGAACGGCGTTCAAGCTGGTCGTCTTCATGCCGATGGCGATCTCGATGCTGGCGGCGGGCATCATCTTCCGGCTCGTCTACGACCAGGACCCGGACAAGGGGTTCGCGAACGCGGTGTGGGTGGGCGTGCACGACACGTTCGCGCAGTCCTCGGCGTTCCCGAAGGCCCACCCGGGCCGCGACTCGCCGCTGGTGGCCCAGGGCGGCGGGTTCGTCACCAAGTCCGCGGTCCACACCGGCGGCACGGTCACCCTGCCGCTGGTGGGCGTCGCCCCGGACCAGATGCCCGGTGACGCGAAGAAGGCCGTGGCGCCCCAGGCGGACCCGGGCCGGATCACCGGCACCACCTGGCAGGACTTCACACGCGGCAAGGGCGTCGGCAAGCTCGGCGGGGTCGACCCGACCGAACTCGGCTACCCCGGCATGAGGATCGAGGCGGTCAAGGACGGCAAGGTCGTCGAGACGGCGAAGGCCGGCGACGACGGCACCTTCTCCTTCTCCGAGAAAGCCGACGGGGCCCAACTGCGGCTCCCGGCCAGCAACTTCAAGGAGGCCTACAACGGCCTGGACTGGCTCGGCCCGTCGCTGGTGACGCCGGCGATCATCGGGTCGTACATCTGGATGTGGGCCGGCTTCGCGATGGTGCTGATCGCGGCCGGGCTCGCGGGCATCCCCCGGGAACTCCTGGAGGCCGCCCGGGTCGACGGCGCGAGCGAGTGGCAGGTCTTCCGCAGGGTCACGGTCCCCCTGCTGGCCCCCGTCCTCGCGGTCGTCACCGTGACCCTGATGATCAACGTCCTGAAGATCTTCGACCTGGTCTTCATCATCGCCCCGGGCTCCTCGCAGGACGACGCGAACGTCCTCGCGCTGGAGCTGTACAGAAAGGGCTTCTCCGAGGACCAGCCGGGCATCGCGAGCGCCATCTCGGTGTTCCTGCTGCTTCTGGTGATCCCGGTGATGTGGTTCAACGTCCGGCGGCTCAGGCGGGAGGTGCGGCGATGACGACCCAGGCCGAAAGGCTGCCCGAGACGGCAGCGGGCGAGGGGGTGAAGGCGAGGCAGTCGCTCGGTTCACGCCTCGTCGAGCGCGTCAGCGGCGGTGTGATCGGTTTCCTCCTCGCCCTGATCGGCCTGTTCTGGCTGGTTCCGACGATCGGGCTGCTGATCTCCTCGCTGCGCAGTCCGCAGGACCTGGCCGCGACCGGCTGGTGGCAGGTCTTCACCAAGCCGTCCCAGCTCACCTTCGACAGCTACGACAAGCTGCTCCAGAACAGCGACATCACCAACTCCATCGTCAACACCGTGCTGATCACGGTCCCGACGACGATCCTGGTGATCGTCATCGGCGCGCTCGCGGGTTACGCGTTCGCGTGGATGGAGTTCCCCGGCCGTGACTGGTGGTTCATGGGCGTGGTCGGTCTGCTGGTGGTGCCGGTGCAGGTGGCGCTGATCCCGATCGCCGAACTCTTCGGAAAGATCGGCCTGTTCGGCAGCATCTTCGGCGTGGTCCTCTTCCACACCGGCTTCGGCCTGCCCTTCGCGGTGTTCCTGCTGCGGAACTTCTTCGCGGAGATCCCCCGCGAACTCCTGGAGGCGGCCAGGCTCGACGGCGCGGGTGAACTGCGCCTGTTCGCACGGGTGGTGCTGCCGCTCGGGGGGCCCGCGATCGCGAGCCTCGGCATCTTCCAGTTCCTGTGGGTGTGGAACGACATGCTGATCGCCCTGGTGTTCACGGACGCCGACAGCCAGCCGATCACCGTCGCCCTGCAGACCCAGATGCGTGCCTTCGCCGACAACGTCGACGTCCTGGCACCGGGCGCCTTCATCTCGATGGTGATTCCGCTGATCGTGTTCTTCGCGTTCCAGCGGCAGTTCGTGTCCGGAGTGATGGCGGGCGCGGTCAAGTAGCGCCAGGAAACGCCTCTTTGGAGGGCTGGACCAGCAGGGGCGGGCCGGAGACGGCCCGCCCCTTCGCGTTCGCCCGAATGCCGTACGGACCGTAACTCCGGCCCCCCGTGCGGCGTTCCCGGGCAGAACGCCCGCGCCGACCCTTGGATGTGCCGTGCCCAGGTTCAGTGTCATCGTCCCCGCGTACCAGGTCCAGGCGTACCTGCCCGCATGCCTGGAATCGGTGCTGTCGCAGTCGTACGAGGATCTGGAGCTGATCGCGGTCGACGACCGCTCGCCGGACCTGTGCGGGGAGATCGTCGACGAGTTCGCGGCCCGTGATCCCCGGGTCCGCGCGCTCCACCTGTCGCGACGGTCGGGGCTCGGTCCCGCCCGCAACGCGGGGACGGCCGAGGCGACGGGCGACTATCTGCTGTTCCTCGACGGCGACGACACCCTGACCCCGCACGCGCTGCGGGCGATCGCCGACCGGCTGAAGGAGACCGGCGAGCCGGACGTGCTGGTCCACGGCCACCTGCTCGTCGACCGGTCGGGCGAGCGGGTCCGCGGCGCCTTCGCCGACCGGCTCACCGAACAGGGCCCGGCGCCCTTCCCCCTGGAGGACCGCCCGGGGCTGCTGGAGGTGCCGGCGGTGGCCTGGAACAAGGCGTACCGCAGGGAGTTCGTCGAGCGCGGGGACTTCGCGTTCCCGCCCGGCCGGCACACGGACGTGGCCTGGAGCCACCCGGTTCTGATGGCCGCCGAGTCGATCGCCACCCTGGACCAGGTCTGCGTCCACCACCGGCAGCGCCGCCGGGCCGAACCCGCCGACCCGGCCGGGCACCTCGACCTCTTCGAGCAGTACGACAGGGTCTTCGCGTACGTCGGCCGGCGCCCCGAACTCGCGCGGTGGCGCCCGGTGTTGTTCCGCCGCATGGTGGACGACCTCTGGGCGGTGTTCGCCGAGCGGAGCCGGCTCCCGCGCGGCACCCGCGCCGAGTTCCTGCGGCGCGCCCGCGCCCACCACCGCGCCCACCGCGTCCCGGGCCATCCGGTCCCGGCGCGCCTGTGGCCCCGCCACACCGTGATCCGCCTCGGCCTGTACCGCACCCACCGGCTCACGGAACTGGCCCGGAGTCTCGGCCGACGCACCGCCCGCCCGGTCGCCCGGCTCGCCGTGTCCCTGCACGCGGCGGCCCTCCGCCTCCACTACCGCGTCCAGCGCTGCCTCCCGCTGCGCGAGGACCGGGCCGTCTTCGCCGCGTACGGGGGCCGCGGCCACGGCTGCAACCCTGGCGCGCTGGAGGAGGCTTTCCGCACCTTCGCCCCGCACATCCGCACCGCGTGGGTCGCCCACCCCGAGCACCACCACACGATCCCGACCGCCACCCGCAGACTGCGCCCCGGGACGGCCGCCCACTGGACGGCACTGGCCCGCTCCAAGTACCTCGTCGACAACACCGACTTCGACCCCCGTCTGGTCAAGCGCCCCGGCCAGGTCCTCCTCCAGACCCAACACGGCACGCCCCTCAAGCACATGGGACTCGACCTCAGGGAACGCCCGGCGGCGGCAGGCGACTTGGACGTCGAGGCGATGCTGCGTGGTGTCGACCAGTGGGACTACCTCCTGTCCCCCAACCGCCACACCACCCTGACCTGGGAGCGGGTCTACCCCGGCGGTTACACCACTCTCCCCTACGGCTACCCCCGCAACGACGTTTTCCAGCGGGCGACTTCGGAGGACGTACGGCGGCTGCGCGAGTCGCTCGGGATCCCCGACGGCTCGGTCGCGATCCTGTACGCGCCCACCCACCGCGACTACCGCCGCACCCAGCGCACCACGCTCGACGTGGAGCGGTTGGTGCACCGCCTGGGCCCCCGCTTCGTCGTGCTGGCCCGCGCCCACCACCGCCACGGCGGCCCGCTCGCCTCCCCCGCGACCGGGCGGGTCGTCGACGTCAGCGACCACCCGAGCGTGGAATCCCTGTGCCTGGCCTCGGACGCCCTGGTCACCGACTACTCGTCCCTGATGTTCGACTACGCCAACCTGGACCGCCCGATCGTGATCCACGCCGAGGACCGGGAGGCGTACGAGGCATCCCGCGGCACCTACTTCGACCTGCGGTCCTGCGCGCCCGGCGCGATCGCGCGCAGCGAGGACGAGCTGACCGACATCTTCGCCACCGGGCACTGGCGCGGCTCCCGCTCCACCCAGCTGCGCTCCGCGTTCCGCGAGCGCTTCTGCCCGTACGACGACGGCCGCGCCGCCGAACGAGTCGTACGCCATGTCGTCCTGGGCGAGACCGGGCTGCCGGGTGGGACCGGGCTGCCGGCGGTGGTGCCACTCGCCGAGCGCCATCCGGTGCCGTCGGCGGCGGCAGCGCTCGACCGCCATCCGCTGGCCACCGTGCCCCGCCCCGCGAAGGACACGCCCGTCATCGAGACCCGTTAGCCGTCCAGACCCTCAAGCCATCAAGCCCCTTCAGCCATCGAGACCCGTTAGGAGAGGGCAG
>NZ_RSAJ01000456.1 GCF_003933965.1 Streptomyces sp. RP5T | reverse complement strand
GAACGCCAGGGCGTCCGGTCCCCTACGGTCCGGCGCTCGTCCTGCAGTCCCGGTTCATGGGACCGGACGCCCTGGCGTTCAGCCCCGACGGCCGCACCCTGGCCACCGCCTACGACAGCCGCAGTCTCCAGCTGTGGGACGTCACCGACCCGGCGCACCCGGTCTCCCACGGCCCGATCGCCGGACACCGGGGGTACATCGACAGCCTCGTCTTCAGCCCGGACGGCCGGACCCTGGCCAGCGGCAGCGCGGACGGCACGATCCGGCTGTGGAAGGTGACGGACCCGACCCGGCCGGCCTCGCTCCGCGAGCCGCTGACCGGACACGCCGGGCCCGTCAACGTGCTCGTCTTCAGCCCGGACGGGCACACCCTGGCCAGCGGCGGTGACGACGACACGGTCCGGCTGTGGGACGTGACCGATCCGGCGCACGCCGAGCGGACGGGCGCGGCGCTCACCGGGCACAGCGAGTCGGTCGTGTCGCTGACCTACAGCCGTGACGGCTCCACGCTGGCCAGCGGCGGCAACGACAACACGGTCCGGCTCTGGGACGTGGCCGACCCCTCCGCGGCCGAACCCATCGGGCAGTCGATGAGCCCCAGCGCCAAGACCGGCAGCTTCCTGTCCTTCAGCCCCGACAGACGCATGCTCGGGGTCTCCAGCGGCTCGGACACCGTCCGGCTGTGGGACCTGGACGTCGACGACGCGATCAGCCGGATCTGCGCCACGACCGCGAACGTTCTGACCCACTCGGCCTGGGAGGAGTACCTGCCGCGGCTCTCGTACGATCCTCCGTGCGACTGAAGCGTATTACGTGATCCCCATCACAACTTGTCCCCGCAGGCGAGGAGTCCGCTCCCGCTGTTCCTGCGGCCTTGTTAGTGTTGGCCATAGCCCGACCGCTGGTGCATCCCCCGTCGCCAGCGGTCGGGTCTTTTTCGTTTCTGATCACGTTTTAGTCTGGGGCTGTGCGCATAACGATCATCACGGCCGTCCATGCCCCCTCCGCCCGATTCCTGCCGGATGCCTACGCCTCACTGTGCGAACAGGAACTGCCCCCGGGCTGGGAGTGGCACTGGGTGATACAGGAGGACGGCCTGACGGACCAGGTGCGCCCGCACATACCCGACGACCCCCGGGTGACCTTCCGTCAGGGCCGCTCCGGCGGACCGGGCGTCGCCCGCACGATCGCGCTCGCGCACGCAACGGGGCCGTACGTGAAGGTCCTTGACGCCGACGACCTGCTCACCCCGGGCGCGCTGGCCCGGGACCTGGCCGCGCTGGAGGCCGATCCCGCGCTCGGCTGGGCGACCTCCCGAGCCCTGGACCGGCTCCCCGACGGCTCCACGATCGCCTCCCCCGGCGACCCCGAGGAGGGCCCCCTCGCCCCGGGCGCGCTCCTCGCGCACTGGAAGGCCCACTCGTTCCCGCTGGTCGTCCCCGGCACCCTGTTCGTCCGCCGGGAACTGCTGCTCGCCCTCGGCGGCTGGATGGCCCTGCCCGCCTCCGAGGACACCGGACTGCTGCTGGCCCTGGACGCGGTGAGCCGCGGCTGGTTCACCGCCGAGCCCGGCCTCCTCTACCGCAAGTGGGAGGGCCAGGTGACCGGGCAGGCGGCCCACGTGGACCCGGCGGAACGGGCGGCCCGCGTGGCGGTGACGGAGGCACGGGCACGCGCGCTGGCCGCCCTCGACTGGAGCCACTGACCGGGCTGTCGGCTGCGGGGCCGGCGGGCTACCGGTCGAAGTCGAGCCCCAGCATCCGGATCGCGTTCCCCCGCAGCAGCTTGTAGGTGACCTCCTCGGACAGCCCGGCCACGTGCTCCCACGCGACCTTCTTGGTGTGCGGCCAGGTGGAGTCGACGTGCGGATAGTCGGTCTCGAAGGTCGCGTTGTCCACACCGACGGTCTCGATGGCCTCGATGCCGTGCCGGTCCCGGAAGAAGCAGCAGAAGATCTGCCGGTAGTAGTACGTCGACGGCGGCTCCGGGATCAGGTCCTTGACCCCGCCCCAGGCCCGGTGCTCCTCCCAGACGTCGTCGGCGCGTTCCAGGGCGTACGGAATCCAGCCCATCTGGCCCTCGCTGTACGCCAGTTTGAGCCGAGGGAACCTCACCAGGACGCCGGAGAACAGGAAGTCCATCATCGAGGCCATGGCGTTGTTGAAGGACAGCGACGCCTGGACCGCGGGCGGCGCGTCCGGGGACGCGGCCGGCATCTGCGAACTGCTGCCGATGTGCATGTTGACGACCGTCCCGGTCTCCTCGCAGGCCGCGAAGAACGGGTCCCAGTAGCCGGAGTGGATCGACGGCAGCCCCAGATAGGTCGGGATCTCGCTGAACGTGACGGCCCTGACGCCCCGTTCGGCGTTGCGCCGGATCTCCGCGACCGCCAGCTCGACGTCCCACAGCGGGATCAGGCACAGCGGGATCAGCCGGCCCCCGCTGTCCCCGCACCACTCCTCGACCATCCAGTCGTTGTAGGCCCGCACACAGGCGAGCCCGACCTCCTTGTCCTTGGCCTCGGCGAAGGTCTGCCCGCAGAACCGCGGGAAGGTGGGGAAGCACAGGGAGGCCTCGACATGGTTCATCTCCATGTCCTCCACCCGGGCCTTGGGATCCCAGCAGCCCCGCCGCATCTGCTCCCGGGTGATCCCGTCGAGGGTCATCTCGTCCCGCGAGAACCCGACGGCCGCGATGATCCGCTTGTACGGGAAGAGCTCGCCCTCGTACTCCCACCAGTCCGTGAGCTGCCCCTCCGGATCGGTGGTGAACCGGTACTTCCCGCCGACGTACGCGAGCTCCCCGATGCCGGCGGTGAGCGGCTTGGGCCCCCTGTCCCGGTACTTCGCCGGAAGCCAGGTCTCGAAGAGGTGCGCGGGCTCGATCACGTGATCGTCCACGCTGATGACTTTGGGAATCTCCCTGCTGCCCGGTCCCGCCCCGGTTCCGCTCTCGGTGGTGACGGCCATTGCCTGCCCCCTAGCCGGTATCTGATGGGTCGTCAGATCGAAGGCTAGGGGGAGGCACCGGCAACGGCAAGGGCCGGACGGGTCGACGCGCGGCGGCTGCGGGGCCGGGCGGTGGGGTCGGGCTCAGTTGTTCCAGGTCTCGTCGTAAGGATCGCGCGGCGTCGGGACCGGTCTGGCCCGGGTGACCTCCAGGTACGGGATCGGGCCGCCGTTCACCGTGTCCTTGGTCCGCCTGGCCGTGTACGTGCCGGTGACCTGGAGCCAGCCGTCCGGCTTGAGGACCGGCGGGATCCGGCCGGTGAGGCCGACCTTGACCGGCTGGGCGTCCGCCGCGCAGCAGTTGAGGGCCATGCGGACCAGGTAGGGCGCCCCGGCGCGGTCCAGGGCGACGAACCCGGTGATGGTGATCTGCCGGTCGGCCAGTCCCTTGCCGTGCTCGTACACCGCGCGCCCCGCGTAGTCGGCGAGACCGAGCCGTAGCGGCCCGCTTTTCGGGAGCTGCGCATAGCCGTACGACTGCTGCAGGGCCGTGCCCGTGCGCATCGCGCTGTAGGAGCCGAGGGCGGGCGGGGCGACGCGGATCAGGGCGAACAGGGGCAGGACGAGGAGCCAGGAGACGCGGGGTTCGCGGTGGGCGTGCTCCTGCTGCCCGGGACCGGCGCGCCACTCGTACCAGGCCGTCGCCAGCGCCGTCGCGATGAGGACGACCCCGGCCGCCAGCACCAGGGGGCGCAGGCCCGCCTTGACGTAGCGGAGGTAGAGGTCGGTCAGGCCCGCGTGCAGGAGGGCCGCGCCGAGGACGAACAGGACCGCCGACTGTGCCTGCCGGTTCACAGCATCACCCACCCGGTCAGCACCGAGACCACGATCGCCAGGGCGAGGGTGGCGGGGGCGAAGCGCAGGGCGAAGGCGCGGCCGAAGGTGCCCGTCTGCATCGCGAACAGCTTGAGGTCGATCATCGGGCCGACGACCAGGAAGGTGAGCCGGGCGGTCAGCGAGAACTGGGTGAGCGAGGCCGCCACGAACGCGTCCGCCTCCGAGCAGATCGACAGCACCACGGCGAGCGCGGCGAGCGCCAGCACGGCGATCACCGGGTTCTCCGCCGCCGTACGCAGCCACGTCTGCGGGACGACGGCCTTCAGGGTCGCCGCCGCCATGGCACCCACGACCAGGAAGCCGCCCGCGTGCGTCACGTCGTGCCGGACCGAGCCCCAGAAGGCGGCGCCCCTGCCCTGCCCCTCGTACGCGTGCCGGGCCGGCGGTTTGAGCAGGTCGGTGCGGCCCAGGCGCAGCCACAGCCAGCCCATCGCGCACGCCACCAGCAGGCTCGCGACGAGCCGTGCCACGACCATCTCCGGGTCGCGCGGGAAGGCCACGGCGGTCGCCGTCAGCACGATCGGGTTGATCGCGGGGGCGGAGAGCAGGAAGGCGAGGGCCGCGGCCGGGGTGACACCGCGCCGCACCAGCGCGCCCGCCACCGGTACGGACGCGCACTCGCAGCCCGGCAGCACCGCGCCCGCGGCCCCGGCCACCGGCACCGCGAGGGCGGGGTTCTTCGGCAGGGCGCGGGCGAAGAACGACGGCGGCACGAACACCGCGATCGCCGCCGACAGCAGCACCCCGAGCACCAGGAAGGGCAGCGCCTGGACGAGCACGGCGACGAACACCGTCATCCAGCTCTGCATCACCGGCGCGCCCAGCGCCCCCCGGATCGGCCCCTGGGCGAGCACCACCCCCAGCATCAACAGGGTCAGCACGAGAGGGGAGTTCAGGCGCCGCGCCTCCGGGTCCGAGGCCGGGCGCGCGTCCTCGCCGGTGTCCCGCGTGGGCGGGGGTGCTTTGGTGACGGCCACGGCCGGGATCCCTCCGGAGGTGAGGTGCTGGTTTCCCCTGCCCGTGCGTACGGCGGGGAAGGTCCGATTGCTCAGTGTGCGCGGCGGTTTGGGGATTTCTTGGCAGAGAGACGCCGGCGGAAGGGCCCCTCCCGCTGTCGTACGTGGCACCCCCCCTGTCGTACGTGGCAACATCCGTCCCGGTGAGGCAGTCTTCTCCCTCGTGGGGAGCGTTCCGAACCAGGGGCCCGGACTGCCGGGCGATACGGCCGCGCACATGGTGGTGTGCGGGGACGACGGGCTCGCGCACCGGCTGGCGGCCGAGCTCACCGGGGTCTACGGCGAGCAGGTCACGCTCGTCGTACCGGCCTCCGAACGGTCCGTGCGGCCACCGGTGGTGGTGCGGGCCCGCTCCGCGTCCGCGCTGCTCGACCGGGTCGTCACCGCGGCCGCCGGCCTGACCGGCAACGGCGGCGGCACCGCTCCCGCGCCCGTCGCCGCCACCGGCGAACCACCGGGCGGCATACGGCTGATGGAGACCGCCGAGCCCAGCGAGAGCGCGCTGGCCGAGGCGGGCGTGGCACGTGCCGACGCGCTCGCGCTCGTGTACGACGACGACGAGACCAACATCCGCGCCGCCCTCACCGCCCGCCGCCTCAATCCCCGGCTGCGGCTCGTGCTGCGCCTCTACAACCGGCGCCTGGGCCAGCACATCGAGGAACTCCTCGACCAGGCCGCCACGTTGGCCGCCGGCGAATTAGCCGACGGGACCGGGCTGGACGCCTCCACCACCGTGCTCTCCGACGCCGACACCGCCGCGCCCGCACTGGCCGCCACCGCTCTCACCGGCACCAGCAAGGTCCTGCAGACCGGCGGACTGCTGCTGCGGGCCGTCGAACGGCCACCGGCCGGGCCCGGGGCAGGGGCGGGCTCCGGTGCGGGTCTTGCCACGCTCGCCCTGCTCTCACCGACCGACACCTCCGGGCCCGGCGGCGACCAGGGGCCGACGCTGCTGCCGGACGCGGCGGCGGTGCGCGACGGCGGCGCACGCGCGACCGTCGTGCTGGAGCAGGTGTCGTACGCCGGGCCCGCCCTGCCCGACGGCCGGGGTGTGATGCCCTGGTTCGCCTCGCTGTTCTCACGGCGGCTGCGGTGGTCGCTGGCCGGCATGGTGGGCTGCGTGGTCGCGCTCGCGGTCGCGCTGTGGCTGGTGACCGGGATCCACCCGCTGCGCGCCTTCTACCTGACGCTGCTCGACCTGTTCGCGATCGACGACCCCGCGATCGGTGAGTCCGTCGGGCGGCAGATCCTCCAGCTCCTGTCCGGGCTCGCCGGACTGCTGCTCCTTCCGGTGCTGCTCGCCGCGGTGCTGGAGGTCCTCGGCACCTTCCGCACCACGTCCTCCCTGCGCAAACCGCCCCGCGGGCTCGGCGGGCACGTCGTTCTCCTCGGGCTCGGCAAGATCGGCACCCGGGTGCTGACCCGGCTGCGGGAGCTGAACATCCCCGTGGTGTGCGTCGAGTCCGACCCCGAGGCCCGCGGACTGGCCACCGCGCGGCGCCTGCGGGTGCCGGTGGTGCTCGGGGACGTCACCCAGGAGGGCGTCCTGGAGGCCGCCAAGATCCATCGCGCGCACGCACTCCTCGCGGTGACCAGCGCCGACACGACCAACCTGGAGGCGGTGCTGTACGCCCGGGCCGTGCGTCCGGACCTGCGCGTGGTGCTGCGCCTGTACGACGACGACTTCGCGACGGCGGTCTACCGCACCCTGCGCGCGGCCCACCCCCGGGCCTCCACCCGCAGCCGGAGCGTCTCCCACCTGGCCGCCCCCGCGTTCGCCGGGGCGATGATGGGCCGCCAGATCCTGGGCGCGTTCCCGGTGGAACGGCGGGTGCTGCTGTTCGCGGCGGTGGATGTGGGCGGGCACCCGCAGCTGGAGGGCAGGACCGTCGGCGAGGCGTTCCGGGCGGG
>NZ_RSAJ01000455.1 GCF_003933965.1 Streptomyces sp. RP5T | reverse complement strand
ACAGGGGCGGGTGCACAGGGCGCGGTCGGCAGGCTGGCGACGCCGCAGCTCTCCGTGCTCGTCTTCGTTCTGGACCGCTCCGGGTGATGGCTGATCCCGAACTGTGGCTTCAACACTGGAGTTCTGGGTCATCGAAGAGTGTGTAGCGCCGGACCAGGGCCATCGCCAGGCTGGGGCCGTTGCGTACCCCAATTCCTCAAGCCCGCAGTGACGCCGAGCGGCGTGCTGCAACCCGTCCGGGCTCATGCCGGTGTGCTCGGCGATCGTTCAGCAATTTTTCCGCGCCAGTACCGCCGGCAACGGCAGCACGAACTGCCTTACCCATAAAGGGGGGCTCCAGCCGCGTGAAACGGCCCCGCGATCTGGCCAGCAGGCCGCGACCATCACCTGCCAGCGATCAGGCACTACCCTGCGCCCCGCGGTCACCGTTTCGTCTTCGATCCACACACCTAACGACGATCACCGGTGCAGCTGTTCGCCACCCATCCTCAAGACAATGCCGTTGCAATAGCTCACGGGCGTAGGTCGCTGTGCAGCCCTCCCGGGGGTGGTGCGGGGGTCTGCGGACGTCGGTGAGTTATCGGATTTGGGGCTGCTGACCTGGGCGTATCGGCCCGGGTTGGTGGATCGTGTGGTGACCACGTGCGGCCGGGCGGAGCATCGCAGACGGCTGCTGCCAACCCGGCTGGTGGTGTACTTCGTGCTCTCCCCTGCCCTGTTCTCGCCGGCGCCGTATCTGGAGGTGATGCGGCACCTGGTCGAGGGTCTGCGCGGTCAGGGGCTGCTGGGCGAGTGGCGCATCCCGGCGAAGTCGTCGCTGCCGAGCCCCCAGCGGTTGGGTGCAGAGCCGCTGCGGGTGCTGTTTGCCACGGCCGCGCAGCCGATGGGCACCCAGACCACCCGGGCTGCTTCTGGCGCGGGCTGAGGCTGCTGGCGGTGGACGGCACCTGCTGAGACGTCTCCGACAGTGCGGCGAACGAGGCCGCCTTCGGACGTCCCGGAAACAGCCGCGGCCACGACAAGTCCTCCTTTCCCCAGGTACGGATGGCCTGCCTGATCGAGGTGGGCACCCACCTCGTCCTCGATGCCGAGCACCGACAGCAGCGCCGATCCGCTGTGGCGGGTGCCCGCCAGCCGGATCCTGCCCGTCGAACGGCAGCTGCGGAACGGATCCTGGTCTCCCGCATCCATGCCCACACCGATCCCACACACAGGAGCCAGTCACGGTGCCGGGGGGGCGCCTACGGTTGGACGGCACCGCCCGCGAAGACGAGGACTACCGGCTGGTGACCAGCCTGCTTGATGGCCGTCGCTATCCCGCCCGCCAACTGGCCGCGCTCTACCAGGAACGGTGCGAAGCGGAAGCTGTCTTCGCCGAGCTCAAGACCCACCAACGCGGAGCCCCCGTCGTACTCATCAGCAAGACCCCCGACCGCGTCCTGCAGCAGATCTGGGCCCACCCACACCTACGGCGCGCTTCCGTTTGCCGGGAGAGGAGCCTGGCCTGCTGGCCCTCGAGCCTGCCACAACGGGCCGATCTCAGCGACAAGTTCGGCCATCCCCCGGCCGTCAGGCACGTGATCCGCCGGTTGCTGATGATCACTTCCCGATTCACGGTCCCCACCACATGACCATGATCAACAATCAAGAGCTCGACGTCTCAACGCCAACCATGCACGAGCTCGTTAGCCAGCGGGATTACATGTCGGGGTGGAGAACTAGGTGCGACCAGAGCTGGAGTGGTCACCACCGTGCTCTTCGAGATGCACGAGGAGTGGGCCGCCTTCCTCACGGCTGCCTACCCGCAGGCAGTACGGATTAGCTGTACCCCAACACACCCCGCCAGCGGATCGCCCACACCATATCAACGGCCACGCCCCCTGCCTCTGCGTAGAGCTCGCGGTCAAGAACGTCGGCACGCACCCTGCCGGTGCGTCATTTGTCCTGCGACACGCTCCACGACCGCGCGCCGGCGGGACGCGATGGACTCGACCGGTGCCTGCCTCCGACGCCAAACTCAGTGCAGGCTGGAGTTGAACTGATTCGCACCACAGTTCGTTGCGAGGGTGCAGGGACCCGCTGTGACTCCTCTCCATGACCGCTCGCAGGCCACAGCGGACCCAGAATCGAGGCCGGGCGGGAAGCACATCAGGAAGGGATGGGCATGAGCCGGGGCGAAGAAGCGGATAAGTCAGGTGCAGAGGGCAAGCCTCCCGCGCCCGGCGAACCAACGGATCTCGGCAAGCGCGAACCCGTTGGAGATACGCCCGAACTGCTGGCTCCTCTCCCAGTGATCGTCTCTGCCGATGGATCCGTTGACATCGATGGCATTCCTGTGCCGCTGGTTGAAGGTGAGGCAGTTGACACGGCGATCCTTGACATGCTGCACGGATACGCGCGCAGCCGGAACTCTCCCGTCAGGGCGGCCATATCTGACCCTTCTGCGGATTATGTAGCAATCGTCCAGGTCGAACCGGACGGTTCCAGCAGGCTTGTGGAGCAACGCCAGGCGGGGCAGGTCGGTGAGGCCCAAGAAGGCTGGAACGCCGGCCCTGCCGAGCTGGCCAGCAGCGGGTCCACCGGCCCTGCCGAATTCCCGGATCACTTCGAGTACGCCGAGAGCAATGGGACTGCTGGGCTCACCAACTCCGTCGAGCCTGCCAAATACCCCGGCTTCATCGGTGGCGATGGGGAAACGTCTACAATAACAGACCCAATAGGGCAGGAGACCTCAGTTACTCTCGCCTCGAGCCGCGGCCCGGGACCTGCCAGCAAGAGGCGCCCTCGCCAGTCTGACGACGAGTACGAGCCGCCCAGTTTTCTCAAGCGGCCCTTCGGGCTAGGGTTGGTTGGTACCGTCGCAGCGGCCGTTATCATCGTTCCACTGATCATGCTCGGCAGCTCGGGAAGTGATGACGGCACAAACAGGACCTCGTCGGTAACGCTCGAGCCCCCGCCGACCCACTCCACCGCCGGTACGTTGCCTCTACCATCTCCTGCCGCCTCGACATCAGGTGCTCCGCAGTCGACACCCCAGCCGAAGGCCAAGAGCGATATCCCCAGCGGTGAGGTACGGATCAAGAACAAGAAGTACGGCCTCTGCCTTGATCTTCCAGGCACCGGCGAGGGCACCATCACCACGCCGGCCCAGGATGGCACCTGCCGTGCCTCTGGCGGGGAGAACCAGAGGTGGGTGGTGGACCTGGCCTCGGAAAGCAACGGCGCCGACGGGGCTGCTTTGTACCTCATCCGCAACGCCAGGTCCGGCCTCTGTCTGGACCTGAATGGCTATGGCCCCGTTGCGATCGCCTCGCCCGTGGGGCTATTCAATTGCGACCCCAGCGACAGGGACAACCAGCTCTGGCAGCTGGAAAAGCGTCCCAATGGCACGTACTGGATCCGCAACCGGAAGAGCGGAAAAATGTGCCTCGACGTGGCGCGAGAGAACAAGAAAGCCGCGCATGCCAATGTCACCATTTTCCCCTGTAGCGACCTCGACGACCACCAGTGGAGCTTTTCGAAGGGTTGAGGGGACTGAGTGGGCAAGCACGGGTACGTAGGCGTCCAGTGCCGGGTCAGGCGAACGTTTCGCCCTGGCGGAGGACGGCACTTGCGCGCCGCCTCCGTCAGGGCGGTGGTCACGCCCTTTCGAGTGCAACACCGTTGCACTACCTGTAGTTCGTTAACAACGTCTACTGACCCTCCCCTTTGGCGTGAACCCTTCCATCCTGTGCTGGCGGGTGAAAAAGGCTGGTCAACGGCTGTGGTGACGAGGCAGGGCCCCTCGTCGTTGGCGTGGTGATTCCACTCAGCACACCGGCGGCCGAAGGGGCCCTGTTGGTTTTCGTATCCTGCCACGCTCGACGTCCCACATGAGCTCGTCGAGCATCTCGCCTGGCTGCTTCGACTAGGCCCTCCTCACGCTGGGCCCGCCTGCGTAAGAACGAGACGTTCGCCCAGCTAGGCGCCTGATTCGCGCTATCGCAGGCCACCGCCTGGCGCTATGTGGGCGAGGCTCTGGAGGTGCTGGCGTCCTGGGCCCCAGGCCTCCACGAAGCCCTCACCGGCCTCGGTGACGGCGACCACGTCATCGTTGACAGCACAATGCCCCCGCCGACCGCGTCCGCGCCGATCAGCCGTACTACTCGCAGAAACACACGAAATACGGCATGAACACGCAGGTCATCGCGGCGCCGGATGGAATCCCGCTGTGGTTCTCCCGTGCGACACCCGGCGCACACAGGACCTGACCTCGGCCCGCACCCACGGCATCGTCCACACCTTTCTGACCCGACAGATCCTCGTGCCGGCGGACCGCGCCTACCAGGGCGCCGGCGCCACATTCCGCACCCCGCAGTTCAACCGCGACCACGCCCGACTCTGAGCCCTCGGCGAACGCGCCTTCGCCTGACTCAAAGCCTGGCGCATCAGGCGCAGAGCACGCTCCTCCACCTGCCCCATCAGCCGCACCGTCCAAGCCAACTACTGACCTGCAACCATTCAGGATGAAAGAGGTTCAGTAATTCATCCCACTCTATGAACCGATAGGTGTTGCCGACCGTTGTGTAATCGCAGATACGGAAACTGAGAGGAATACTGTGCCGACCACCCCAGCATCCCCAACGCTCGACGAAGTAAGACTTCTGGCCGATACACATAAGGCGATTCAATTTATTGCAAAAACAGCCCCAGGGCTGACACCGGAAGAGAAAGAGCGCGAGGCTTTGCAACGCTTCGATGCCGAGGTGAAGCACGCCTCAGCCTTGTCTGACAATGAGGCGCTCGACGAGCTGCATCGCAAATTGGACAAGAAGTTCGAGCAGGAATATAAGGAATTCCCTCTGAGCCTCAGGGGCGATCTGCATCGGCTCACTCTGGAGAGTGCGATCTCGTCGATTGAGAGCGTGAAAAGCTTACCTGCAAGCGAGCAAGAGTCAGCCGTATTTTCCAAGGTGTATGGCCATGTGCGAGACTGGCTTGCCCGTAATGAACTGTCGGAAAGCGATGCCTTTGTTTGGGCAGCAGCGGCTGGTCACGCCCGATCCGGCGAGAAGGCGCCGCCGCTGGAGCTGGCGACAGCCCTGACCAGGGAGGAGCAAAAAGTATTACTCGCAGGTCTCCGCGGACCGTTGCGTGATCAAGCTAATATGCGCACTAGCGTGAACGCGTTGGACAATTCGATACTGAACTCCCCCAATGTAGACTCGATGGAGGAACTTGCGGGCCTTGCAGACAGGGCCTCCGATGCAGAATCAGGACGAGAGCAGCTCAGAATGATGCGCTATGAGATAAACAACAGGGGGCAGCACAATCGTGACCAGATATTCCGTGATCGTCTGGTCAGGAGTCGGCAACAGGCGCAGATAGCCGGAGTCGCCAACGGGTCGGTCGACCAGTTGGCGCCCCCCTCGCAACGCTCGGAGAGCGGCGCAAACGCGCAGACAGCAGACAGCTTCGGTTCCGTCCCGGGCATCCCTCGCCGCTCTAGGTGAGACCATGCCAAGCTGCTGGGGCCGCGGCGGCGCTCGTGGATCAGGGCTGCGTCGTTATCGTGATCGGCCAGTTGTGATCACTTGAGTCCGAGGGCCGCCCACTGCGGGGCCATGAGCTTCTTCAGTAGTGCCCGTGAGGGTGATGTCGTGGCAGGTGTTGACGACGCTCACGAGCAGGGAGGTTGCCGCCGTGCTGGTGCCGGCCGTTGCTCCCGGCGTCACCCGATCGGTGGCCGTTCTGAAGAAGCTCCACGTCGCGTCCGCAATGGCGCAGGCCTTCGGCGATGTTTTCCCATCCTGCCAGGCGGAATGCGTCGATGGCCAGGTTGCACGGGGAGCAGTGTCGATGCGTACGCGGGAATTGTCCTCGGCGTATGTGGTGTCCCTGACGTCGTGGGTCTTGTTCTCGGTGCCCGTTGGTCGCGGACGCGGCGGGCCTTCTCGGTTGCCTCTGCCCGTTCCGCGGCCAGGTCGTTCACCCCGCAGACGCGTTCCAGGGTTACCTCGCCGGTGCACCTGAATGACGCTCCCTGAGGCCCTGTGTAGTGAATGGTGGAACTCGGTCGGTCTTCTTCAGCGTCGTCCGGCGGTGAGCCGACCGTCAGAGGTGATGCCAAGGGCTAGCCTCGAAGTTTCGTGACGGTCCACCGACTCCGTCGGTGGACCGTCACGAAACTTCGAGGCTAGTCGGCGATGACGAAGGCGTCCTTCGCGTCCGTCGTCCCATCGCCCCAGCCTTGCACAGCGCGAAGAAGTAGGAAGCACACGGATTCCCGACCGGAAACCGCGCCGCAGAGCGGCACAGCAACCAGTCCCGGAAGGCCAGAATCCTCACCCTTCAGGGCAAGGAGCAAGCCAAAGGCGAGTGGTCCATCTCACCACGTAGGACACCGTCCTATTGCCCAGTTGGAGCGATCACTTCTGCTGTCAGCCCCGTGATCCGCCGATTGTTGGTGATCAGCGCACGGAGCGAGTCCACACCACAGGATCGTGATCAACTATCCGGGTTCGGTGTCTCACCGCCAACTCTGTACGGGCCCATTAAGCAGCGCACGCTCTGCCGGTACGCCCACACCGCACGCGCCTCCTCCCCGCACAACCGGAAGATCTCCGCCAACTCGGCCCAGGCGAAACCTGCCTGACGGTTGGCCTCGGAAGTCTCCAGCATCAAAGCGCCCCGCTCGTAGGCCTCCTGACAGGCTTCGGTCCGCCCCATCGCGAGGTGAGCGGCGGCGAGCACCAGGTAGTTCCGCGCGCTTTGCAGACGGTGCTGCGTGCCGAGGAGC
>NZ_RSAJ01000454.1 GCF_003933965.1 Streptomyces sp. RP5T | reverse complement strand
GTGCAGACAAGGCCGTCAGGGCCCTCGACAGGGTCGTCGATTTACTTCACACAGACTCAACTGCCGCCGGGGGCCTGCTGGAGAACAAGCTCAGGACCGGGGTGCTGGTGCCGCGGCGCGGGCCCGGTGCGCGCGGATCTCGTCGTGGTGGTCGGCAGCCCAGCCGATCAGGGAGGTCACGATCTCGTGGAGGCCGCGGCCCAGCGGGGTGAGGGAGTACTCCACGCGCGGTGGAACCTCCGCGTATGCGGTGCGGGTGATCAGACCGTCCTCGCGGAGCTGGCGGAGCGTGAGGGTGAGCATCCGCTGGGAGATTCCAGGGACCTGGCGCTGCAGGTCGGTGTAGCGCAGCGGGCCGGCCTCCACCACCGCGATGAGCAGCAGGCTCCACTTGTCGCCGACGCGGTCGAGGACCTGCCGGATGAACTCCATGTGCTCGGCGGGGATGCGGGCACAGGGCCCCACCGCCGCCGCGCCGCCCGAACTGCCGGTGACCTCCATGACGCACATTCCTCTCCGGCACGAACACCGATGTGCCTTTTGTATCGACTTCCATACTGGCCCATCATGGCGCTACGAACAAAACGTAAGAAACAAAGCGCAGGCACGGGAGGCGCGTCATGAAGATCGAGATCTGGGCCGAGGTCACCTGCCCCTGGTGCGGACTGGGCAGCCACCGTCTGGACCGGGCTGTGGAGCGGTTCGAGCACGGCGACGAGGTGGAGGTCGTCCACCACTCGTTCCCGCTGAGCAGCTCCTTCCCCGTGGATGAGACGTTCGGCGTCCGTGACGCGCTGCTGCGCCGGCACGGCATGGGCGGCTCCCGGGCCGAGGCGTCCACGCGCCGGATCGAGGCCCTGGCTCAGGCCGAGGGACTCACCCCCTACAAGGTGCTGGACAACCGGGTCGGCAACACCGACCTGGCGCACGAGTTCCTCGCGCACGCCTCCGCCGAGGGCAAGAACCGCGAAGCCTGGGACACGATCTTCCGCGCCTACTTCGGCCAGGCCCGCCCCGTCTTCAACATGGACGACCTGCTCGACCTGGGCGAGGAGATCGGCCTGGACCGCGAGAGCACCCGCCAGGCGCTCACCGAGCACCGCTACCAGCACCAGGTGAGCGACGATGCCGCCCGCGCCCAGCGCCTGGGCGCCACCGGCGCCCCCTTCATCGTCATCGACGGCAGGTACGGCATCCCCGGGGCCCAGGACAGCGACGGTCTTCTCGAGGTGCTGCGCACGGCCTGGGACGCATCTCACCCGCTCCCCCTCGCGACCGGCGGCGACGCTGCGGTCTGCGGCCCCGACGGCTGCGCCGTGCCGGCCCACAGCTGACCTCCATCAGTCACTCCCCTGCCCGAAAGGCGTTTGATCACCATGAGCAACCTCCTGGTCCTCGGCGGCAGCGGCCGCACCGGCCTCCACGTGCTGGAGCACGCCGCCCGGCGCGGCCACCACGTCCGCGCCCTGGTCCGCAACCCCGACAAGGTGCAGGCACCGGCCGGCGTCGAACTGATCGAGGGCACACCAGCCCACATCGACGACCTCCGCAAGGCCGCCGAAGGCACCGAGGGGGTGATCAGCGCGCTGTCCAACGCCCGCACCTCCGACAACCCGTGGGCCAAGCCGGTCAGCCCGCCGATGTTCATGACCGACGCCGCCCGCAACACGCTCACCGTCATGGGCGAGCAGGGCATCCGCCGCATCGTGCTGACGTCCACGCAGGGCGCGGGCGACGACTGGGCCCAGCTCAACCCGCTGGTCAAGGCGTTCATCAACCTGTCCAACGTCAAGGCGGGCTTCGCGGACCACACCGGCCTCGACCGGGTCGTGCGCGCCTCGTCCGGCATCGACTGGACCCTGGCTCGCGCCGTCGCCCTCACCGACAAGCCCCTCAGTGGCCCCGTACGGGCCGCCGAAGCCGGCACCGAAAAGCCCGGCGCACGGATCAACCGCGCCGACCTCGCCCAGTTCCTCGTCCAGACGATCGAGGACGACACCTGGATCCGCAAAGCCCCCCTCGTCTGGAACACACGAGGATGACGCCCTCGGGCGGTCCGCCTCGACTGGGCCCGGTTCAACCCGCTGTTCAGGTCCCTGATCAACGTCTCCAACCTCAAGGCCGGCTACGACGACCACAACGGCGTCGACCAGGGCGTCCGCGCCTCCGACACCGACTGGACCCTCGCGAGTGCCGTCACCCTCTCCAAGAAGCTGGCCGACGGCCCACTGCGCACCGCCGAGGCTGGCACCGACAAGCAGGGCACGCGGATCAGCCGTGCCGACCTGGCCGACTTCCTCCTGGACACCGTCGCCAAGAACTGGCGTCCTGTGCAAACCGGCAAGTCGCTTCACTCAACCCCGGCTCTGCGCGACCATCGTCGACCTGCTCACCTTCGGCGGCAACCTCTTCCAGGTCCAGGCTCCGGGAGACCGAGGTCGAAAGTGTCATGCCTGGACTGTGGGACGAACGTTGATCTCGCCGACTTCCACGTCGGCGGGCTGCTCGATGGCGAAGGCCACCGCGCGGGCGACCGCGGCCGGCGGGATGCCCGCCGCGTCCATGTGCTTGCGCGTCTGCTCGCGGATGTGCGGGTCGGTCATCGAGTCGGCGAGATCGGTGCGGATGTATCCCGGCGAGATGGCTGTCGTGCGCACCACCCCGTCGGTGGACTCCGTGCGCAGTCCCTCGTGGACGGTGCGAACCGCGTTCTTGGTCGCCGCGTAGACAGCCATCGTGGGGGACGCGCCGTGCAGGCCGGCCACCGAGACGATGCTCACCAGGTGGCCCGCCCCTTGCTCGCGGAAGACGGGCAGCACGGCGGCGACGCCGTTGAGCATGCCGCGGAGGTTGACATCGATCATGGCCGACCAGCCTTCGGTGTCGAGGTCGGCCAGCGGGCTGATCGGGGCGACGCCGGCGTTGTTCACCAGCACATCGATACGCCCGTACTCGTCGATGGTGGTGGAGACCAGGCGCCGCAGGTCTTCGGCCCTGGTGACGTCGACGACGCACGCGGCGGCACGGCCACCCTCCTTCCGGATGTCCCGCGCGATGGCGTCGATGCGCTCGCCGCGGCGGGCTGCGAGGACGACCGCGGCGCCGCGCCCGGCGAGCAGGCGGGCCGTGGCTTCCCCGATGCCGCCACTCGCTCCGGTGATGGCGACGACCTTGTCGTGAAGAGAGAGCACTACTGCCTCCAAGTAAAGTGGACACGTGTCCGATGTGGGTTCCACCTTAGCGGACACGTGTCCACTTGCAATGGCGGAACATCAGGAGATGCCCATGAGCGCGCCAGCACGCCGTCCGGACGCGGCACGGAACCGGACCCGCATCGTGGAAGCCGCCCGCGCAGCCCTCGCCGAGTCCCCCCACGTCCACCTCAACGAGATCGCCAAACGCGCCGGGGTAGGACAGGGAACGCTCTACCGCAACTTCCCCAACCGCGAAGCGCTCCTCGCCGAGGTCTACCGGCGGGACGTCGAAGAACTCGTCACGGCCGCCCCCGCTCTCCTGGCAGAACACGAACCCCTGGAAGCCCTGCGGCACTGGCTCGACCGAGTCATCGACTACGCGGAGATCAAACGCGGCGTCCTGGCAGCGCTTGAGCCGACGGCATGGCAGGACCTCGTCGCCCACAGCCACAACCCCATCGAAGACGCCCTCACCCAGCTGCTGGATGCCGGGAAAAGGGCCGGTTCCATCCGCACGGACGTGGACGCCCACGGGGTCCTTCTGCTCATCGCCTACCTCAGCCGACTGGAGCGGGACGAATGGAAAGCCACCGCACGGCCCCTGATGAACGTCATCCTCGACGGCCTTCGACGACAGGACGCCGACCGGTGACGGCAACAGAACCACTGAGGACATCCCGAAGAGCAACCCCAACGTGAAGCAGGCGGTGACCGCCACCGGAGAGAGTGACCGCTGGGGCACTCCGTTCAGCCACCAGGACCGCAGGTCCAGGCCCGTGGTGAAACACCGTGGCCGTCCAAGGGCGACCTGGCCTTCCCTCCCCCCGGTTCGACCGATCGCGCACTGGCCGTCGTACTGGAGGCGATCGACGCTTTGCTCGTCCGCCAGATGCGGGCTCGTAGTCAGGGTCGGCGGCCCCGAAGTGGCGAACCCGGCGTCGAATCGGTCGGACCACGATCCGCTGCGGTCCTGTTCCCAGGAACGTAAGAATCTCCGACCACTGCGACTCGCGGCAGGGCGGCTAGCCTCGACTCATGAGCAGCGACAAGGAACGCGGGTGCAGATGAATCGGGAACCCCTCTTCTGCGACATCGCGCTCGCGCGCCGCATCGAACGCGTCGAAGCTCATCTGATGGCCGCAGCGGCTGAGGCCGCCCGCCGGCGCCGGGGAGACGAGATCGGCTTCGTGAAGCGGGTGGCCGGCGCCGTCGCCACGTTCGCCGAGGACGGCTCACCGTTCAACAAGATCGCCGGCCTGGGATTCGACGGAGTGCCCGACGGGGACGTACTCGATGAGATCGAGCGCGCCTTCGCCGACCGTGGTGCTCCGGTGCAGGCCGAGATCTGCGAGTTGGCCGATCCAGGGGTCGGCGCCCTGCTCACGGCCCGCGGGTACCGGCTGGAGTCGTTCGAGAACGTGCTCGGGTTCTCCCTCGACGGCGCCCAGGAGGGAGCCCCACATCCGCGGATCGAAGTCCGGCGGGCTCGCGACGAGGAGTTCGACGCTTGGCTGCACGTGGTGGCCGACGGCTTCGCTCATCCCGACGGGCAAGGCGTCCCCTCGCACGAGGAATTCCCGCGTGAGGTCCTCACGAACGCCGAACGGGACTTCACGACGGCCGGAGTGGTGCCCTACATCGCGCTGTACGACGGCACCGTCGCCGGTGGCGGCAGCCTCCGCGTCGCAGACGGCGTCGCGCAGCTCACGGGCGCGGCAACCGCCCCAGCCCACCGCCGACGCGGGGTGCAGTCGGCCCTGCTCTCCGCCCGGCTCGCCGACGCCGCCGACAGCGGCTGCGACATCGCCGTCGTGACCACGCAACCGGGCTCCACATCCCAGCAGAACGCGCAGCGCAAGGGCTTCCACCTGCTGTACAGCCGGGCGGTGCTGGTGAGACGGATTCAGCCGAGAGAAGCTGTGTCCGGCCATGATGGGCACGTCCGCAGCCCGCACGAAGTGCGCGTGGTGCCGTACGACGGTCGGCGGGCGGACATCAGGGCTCTGTTCGAACTGGCCGAGGACTCACCGACACAACTCGACGCCTACATCGACGACGGGCGCGTGCTCGTCGCGTTGCGAGGAACGGATGTGGTCGGTCATCTGCAGCTGGTCACCACACGCCAGGCCGACACCTTCGAGATCAAGAACATGGCCGTACGCGAGGACGTACAGCGCAGGGGTGTGGGCGGACTCCTGGTGCGCGGTGCGATCGACATCGCCACACGCGAATCGGGACGTCGGCTGCTGGTCGCCACCGCCGCGGCCGACACCGACAATCTGCGCTTCTATCAGCGACAGGGATTCCGTATCCGCACTGTCGAACGGGACGCCTTCACTGCCCGCACCGGCTACGAACCCGGCACCTTCATCGACGGCATCGAACTGCGCGACCGCATCTGGCTCGACCGCCCGCTCGAAAGGCCACCCGGCTCGGACAACCGTTACTAGGCCTCACTGACCCTACTTGTCCGAGATCCAGTGCTCGCAGTACAGATGAGGCGACGGGCGAGTTCGATGGTGCGCTGGGCGGGGCCCTGGGGGCCGAGGAACGTGGCGGTGACGTGGACGCCGTTGAGGACGAGAGGCAGATCGTCGGCGAGCTGATCAGGGTCGGGAACGCAGGCGTCGGCCGCCAAGTCGCTTATTCAGTGGGGGACCCGCTGCTCGTGAGCGACCGCCACACAGATTGCGAGGTGCTGTAGGTCGGGGAACTCGGTATGGGCGTTGAGCCTCCTCGACCTCGGCACGATTCGATCGGCAGCCCCACGAAGACGATCTCTACGCACACTCCTGTCTCCTCCGTGTGGCCCGGCGAATACAGCGGTTGGAGCACCTGGCTGCTCGCCGGTCGACCGTTAGTCAGCGCCTCGGTTTGCCGGCCGAGAAGGATCGCGCGGAGCGCCTGTTCGGCGAGGCGGTGGACGCGATCGCTGCTTACGCTGCCGAGGTTCTTGAGCGACTCGATGCCGTACCGCGTGCCCCAGAGAATCTCGCAGACCCGCTCCGGGTCGGCCAGGACCACGTCGTGTGCATCCGACCAGGTGGCCAGCAGCTCCTTGAGGACGTCGGTGACCGGTTCCACGACACGTCGGCGTTCGTCCGCGTAGACCACGGGGTCGTTAATGACCTGGTAGATGTGGGGGTGCTCGCCGGCGAACCGGACCTACTCCGACGCGATGCGCATCATCCGCCGGTCCGTGTCGGGCTCCTGCGCGGCACGGCGGAACTCGCTCAGCATCAGGCGGTGGCCGTGCGCGACCAATTCCAGTACGAGCGCTTCCTTGTTGGCGAAGTGCTGGTAGACGACGGGTGCGGAAATTTCGACGTCGGTGGCGATGCGCCGGATCGTCAGGGCGGCGACGCCCTCGGTCTCAAGAACGTGCAGCGCGGCCTCGATGATCCGCTCCCGGGTGTTCGCCCTCTCGCGGGCCCGTCTCGTGCTGGTCGGCATGGTCCGTCACTTCGCTTCGATGGTGTCCTCGAACACTAGTGAGCCTCTTTCATCCTGAATAGTCGCAGGTCATGAGTGTGTGGATGGCTTGGACGGTGCGGCTGATGCGGCGGGTGGAGGAACGTGCTCTGCGCATGATGCGCCAGGACTTGAGCCGGGCGAAGGC
>NZ_RSAJ01000453.1 GCF_003933965.1 Streptomyces sp. RP5T | reverse complement strand
GCACGCCACCCCCCACCCACGCACAGCCACCGAACAAAACCGGACGCCGACGCTGAGCACCCTCCACAAGCCGGGTGCGTCAACTTAACGGCTGGTCCTGGTTGTTGAGCTAAACGCACCGACTCCGCGGGCGGCACCCACGACTTCGTCGCCTGGCTCGCTCAGCGGGGACGGTGGTTGTCCTACTCGGTCGGCATGGTGATCACCGACTCGATCCACAGCCGCGTTCTGCAGGTCCCGGCATCGGCCTGGACGCCTGCCGTCGAGGCGGACGGCGAGATCTGGGACGGGGTCTGGGTCACCGAACTCACCGGCGATGTCCTCGACGGCTGGCCCATTGGATGCGGCTGATCGTCCGGAAGGAACGGCCGCATCCCGGTACCCAGTTGAGGCTCACGGACGCGGACGGCATGAGGCTGACCTGCTCTTCGCCACCAACACCTCGGACCGGCCGATCGCCGAGCTCGAGCTCCGTCACCGGCTGCGGGCGAGGGCCGAGGACCGCATCCGGGCCGCCCGCTCGACCGGCCTGCGCACCCTGCCCCTGAAGCGCATGGGCCAAAACCGGATCTGGCTGGAGATCGTCCAGCTCGCACTCGACCTGCTGCCCTGGATGCCGATGCTCGCGCTAACCGGCACCGCCCGCCTCTGGGAGCCCCGCCGCCTGCAGCTTCGCCTGTTCACCGCGGCCGGGCAACTCGTCACCACAGGCCGTCGGCGGTCCTCCGCCTGGCCCGGCACTGGCCCTGGACCAGCCACATTACCGCCGCCCTCGACCGCGGTCAGCGGGTCCCTGCTGGTTCGGAGGCCTCGGCCACTTCGCGGGAGACTTCCATGTCCATGAGGGGCGCATACTGCTGGCCCGCATAGCAGTCGGCGTCGTGAACGTCACCCTGGACGGTCGGCCGCGGCAAGGAGACCTTCACTGCGAGGGCGAGCGGATGGTTCACAACGAGGATGTCATCCAGCTTAGCTCCGTAGAGGGTGGCGAAGAGGTTCTTGTTCAGGAACCCAGTGGCGACGAGACGGTCGTAGGCGCTTTGGTCATGGCAGACGAAGTCGAACGTAAGGGTGAAGGGGCCGGCGTTCTTTGAACGGACCAGAGAGCAGTAGTCGAGCAGCGTGGTCATGGAGGTCACAGCTCCTGAGTGACGGTGCGGAACAGTTCAGTGGGGGTGATACCAGTGACTACGTGGTTGAGGGTGAAGCGGTAGAGCGGGCCTCGGTCCATCTCGGGGGGTGAGTAGGGGTAGGCCAGGGTGGAGACCAGGCCGTCGTATTCGGCGATCGGCAGATGACTGCTAGCGTGCGCCACGAATGTGGCAACAGTGTGGGCGGTGGCCTGGTCAGATGCCGTGATGGTGATCAAAACACCGAGTTCCGCGGGGTCCAGTGAGGTGGGTTCCCTGTCGGCAAGGACGGCACCCGCACCGTAGAGGCGGTAGTCGATGTCGACGGACGCGGGGTCGACATCGCCATTGAACACATCGCGGATCTTGGACTCGAAGTAATTCTTGGCTGCAGGGAGGAGTTTGGGGAGTGCGTCGACGACGATACGGTCGCGCACGCCGCCGATGATGACGGTTTGGTAGCCGACGAGTTCGGCACCTTCCAGCTTGTTGGTATAGCCGTCTGCGGGAATGTACCGGGCGCCACGAACACGGACCGTCTGCCCATCGACGGCCTCGTAAGTGGCTTCGCTGGTGTCGAGTACACCTGATGGCTCAGCGATGTGATAAGGGTCGGCATTCTCGTACAACGTATGAGCCGCAACCGAGCGAGGCGTAAGTCGGCTGCCGTCAGCCAGCGTGGTGACGTCGAAATGGTCATCGCGAAGGGTCACGAGCAGGGGGTTAGCCGACGGAGGAATCGCGCAGGCAGCGCCGCATTCAATGGTCTTCGCCATGTGCCAGGTCAGGCCAGGGGCTGCGCCGCGCAGGTGGGGAACGGCAGCGAACAACGCCGTGTCACTGGCCCGGCCGGCGAGGACAACGTCGCAGCCGGCCTCCAGAGCCTCCTGGATGGGCTCGATGCCCATCATGGCAACGGTATGGCTGCGCTCGAACAGTTCTCGATTAATCGCAGGCGCGTTGGCCAGGGGCTTGATCCGGCCGGCATCGTACAGTTCCTGCAGGCTCGCGGCGGGCTGATCGGAGTAGATCAGCCCGAGCTTGAAGCTCAGGTTCTCCTCGGCTGCGATCCGCCCGGCAATCTCTGCTACCTGGTCGACGCCGGCGTCACGCCCGGACGTGCCGCAAGATCCGATGATGAGCGGCACGCCGAGCTCATCCCGGGCCTTGAGGAGCAGGCGTAGATCGCGAGTCACGGCCTGGCTGGACAGCTTCGGAGTACCGGAGCCCAATGCCGCCGGACCGGAGTCCGTGGATCCAGCGTCGCAGGCGATCACGTCCGGGCGGGCCGCGACGCCGCGAGCGAACGCGTCGGCGTCGAATCCTGCCCCGAGCGCGCCGGTAGGGGCCAGGATGCGGAGTTCCATAGGGATAGTGCCTTTCGTCATTCAGGTGAGGAAGTGGACGCCAACGACGTCAGGAAGCGGGACCGTCAGCTGTGCGACGAGCCAGGAGTGTGAAGACCGTGAAAGTGACGGTCGCGAAGGCGGCTGCGTTGAGCAGCATGAAACGCCAACTAGTCAGGTCGACTGTGGTGCCAAGGATCGCCGGACCCAACGCCATTCCAGAAGCCGAGGCGATCGTGTACAGCGCAGTGTAGGTACCGAGCACCTTTTGCGAAGGAGCCAGGTTCCACAGAGCGACCAGCGCGTTGACGGCGAACGAGGCATAACCGAGGGAGGCCAGTACCATCGAGCCGATCGTGCCAGGCAGGGTCGGCAGGGCGAAGCCGACGAGAAGGCCGACAATAAAGAGGCCGACGCCGTAGCGCATGGCGCGCAGCTGTCCGAGCCGGTCCGAGAGATAGGCGATGGGCAGCACGCAGACAAGGAAGGCGATCGCTCCAGGCAGGGCAAGCCCTCCTGCTGCGCCGCGGGACAGGTGGAGAACTTCAACACCGTAGGGAGTCATCAGCGAGCGCTGCGCCGACCACATGCCGGCAAAGCAGAAGATGCCGATCATCAGCAGCAGCATGGGGCTGGAAGGGCTGAACACGGCGTTCTTCAGGATCGTCCACGGGGAGGTGAACTCCGGTTCCCCAGCGGCCTCGTCCTGGGCGCGGTGTTCCTCGATCACCATGACTTCACTGTGACGGCGGCCGAGGAATACCCATGACAGTCCCAGCGTGATCAGCATCAGCAGTGGCGGAAGCGCGAAGGCGAGATGAAGGCTGCGATCCACGACGAAGAGGCTGATCAGGGAGGAGACGACGATGGTCAGACTGACCCCGCCCTTGACAAAGCCCTGAGCCCGGCTGCGGTGTGAAGGCACGACGTAGTCGGATATCAGGGTCTCGGTAACTCCCTTGAACGCGTTGGCGATCGCGGCGAAGCCGACCACACACACCATCAGCATGGGTAGGTTGTTCGCCCAGGGAATGGCGATGAAGGGCACCGTCGCCGCGCAGGCTCCGATCAGCACGATGGGCCAGCGCCCGGTGCTGCGCCGGGCGAGCTTGTCCGAGAAGAAGCCGACGGCTGGCTGTGTGAAAATTCCCCAAGAGTGGTCCAGGCCCATGACGAGCCCGATGGCCCCGGCGGAGGAAAAGTAGTGGCGCAGTTGCTCAGGAACCTGAGCATCGTAGAAGTTCCATACGGCTTCCTGTGCGAAAACAGCGAGGGTGACCCACAGCACGGCGCTGCGGTTCATGCGATCGCTCGGAGGCCGCGGGTGGCGGAAGGCTTCCGCGTCGACCACCGGGTCTGTGGCGGGGGATTCAGACATCTATGCTCCCGCAATGTACTACAGCACATTGCTTATAGGCCCACCCTGAACCCCAGGGCGAGCGCCAAGGGCCAGGCTTGCTTGGACAGTTACATGAGGACGGCTCGGTGATGCCCTTTTAGGCGGACTGACATACCCGACTCGCACCGGGCTGTACGTGGCTCAGTCGCGGGCCGCGAGGACCGGCTCCTGCTCTTCCGGCGCGTCGCTGTGAGCTCGATTGAGACGGGCACCCTCGATGTCGAGGTCGGGGAGGCGGGTACGGAGCCATCGAGGCAGCCACCAGGCGGTGTGTCGGGTCAGGGCGAGGAAAGCGGGAACAAAGGTCATGCGGACCACGAACGCATCGATGAGCACACCAAGGGTGAGCGCGAAGGCGATCTGCTTGAGAATCATGCTCTCGTTGTAGACGAAGGCCGCGAATACTGACGTCATGATCAGCGCCGCGGCGGTGACGACCCTGGCACTGTGACGGCCTCCCTGGTGGACCGCGTGCAGGGGCTTGCGGGTGTGGCTGTAGTTCTCGTGGATACGGGAGACCAGGAATACCTCGTAGTCCATGGCGAGGCCGAACAGCACGGCCATGACCACCACCGGCAGGAACGATGCGATCGGGGTGGTGCCCTCAGCGCCGACCAGGCCCTGGAGGTGGCCACCGGTGAAGACGGCCACCGTTGCACCGAAGGTTGCCGCTATCGACAGCAGGTATCCGAACACCGCCTTCAAAGGCACGACGAACGAGCGAAAGACGACGAGCAGGAGCAGGAGAGACAGCCCCACGACGACGCCGCCGAACGGGACAAGAGCCGCGGAGAGCTGGCTGGAGAGGTCGATGGAGACTGCCGTCTTGCCAGTGACCCGAATCGACGCCCCGGTGTCCTTTTCTATCGCCGGCTTCTTGTCGCGGATGGTGGCGACCAGGGCTTCGGTGGCCTTTGAGTCCGGTGCACTCTTCGGTATCACCTGGATGATTCCGTAGGTGCCAGAGGCATTGAAGGCGGGCGGGGTGACGGAGGCCACGCCCTCGAGCTTCTGCAGGTCCTGTGCGATGGCAGCCGCAGTCCTTTTCGGAGCGGCGGATCGGCCAGTGTCCGCCAGCACGATCAGAGGGCCGTTGAAACCGGGGCCGAACGCCTTGTCGATGGTGTCGTACGCGGCACGCTGAGAAGTCTGGGTGGAGGCGGAGCCGTTGTCCGGCATGGCGAGGCTCATGCTCCGTGCTGGCCACGCCAATGCGCCGAGAGCGGCGACGACCATGAGGACGGTCAGCCACGGCTTGGCTGTTGCGAGCCGGACCCAGCGCTCACCGGCGTTGGCCGACCGAGACGTGTCGGCATCGGCGTGGGAAGCGTTCTCCCGGCGGGCGGCCCGGCTTCCTGTCTTCGGGGCGAGGCGGCGTCCGGCGACGCCGAAGAACGCGGGCAACAGTGTCAGGGCCACGGCCACAGCGGCGAACACCGAGAGAGCGGCGGCCAGGCCCATCACGGTCAGGAACGGGATACCGACGACCGACAGGCCGGCCATGGCGATGATTACCGTGAGTCCTGCGAACACGACAGCACCACCCGCCGTCCCGGTCGCGATACCTGCCGCATGTTCGGGATCGTCGCCCTCGGAGAGCTGGGACCGGTGGCGCGTGAGGACGAACAGGGCATAGTCGATCCCGACGGCCAACCCGATCATCAGCGCCAAGGTCAGCGCGGTGGAGGAGATGTCCGCAATGCCAGCCAGCGCGAGGACGCTGGCCACTCCTGCCACGACACCGACGAGCGCGGTCAGCAGCGACATCCCGGCCGCGAGCAGTGAGCCAAAGGTGATGGTGAGCACGATGACGGCGACGATCACACCGATCAAGTCATGCGGGCCTGGCTCGGCCCCGCCTCCGGCGAACGCAGCACCGCCCACCGCGACGTCCAGCCTGGCGTCCGCAGCCGGCTTGACGGCGGCGTCCAGGGCCTCGAGGCTGCCGGCGCGTAGATCTTCCTTTGCCACGTCATAGGTAACCTGGGCGACAGCGACATCCTGGTCAGCTGAGACTCCCCCGATCTGCTGGGGTGGAGTCACCTTGACGACCTGCGGAGCCTCAGCGGCCTTCGCCACGGCCGCGTCTATCGCCGCCATGTAACGAGGCTCGGTCACCTTGTGTCCGCTCGGCGCAGAGAAGACCAACTGGGCACTCGTTCCTGCCGTTCCGGGGAACTCCCGGCCCGCCGCATCCAGCGCTTGCTGGCTTTCAGAGCCCGGGATGGCGAACTCATCGTTGAGCTTGCCGACTCCACCAAACAGCGACATCACCGCGATCACAGCGACGAGGAAGACGAGCCAGAGTGAAATCACCAGCTTGCGGCGCCGGTAACTGGCCCGGCCGAGCCGGTACAACAGGGTTGCCATGAGCAGTACTCCAAAGAGGGGCCCCGCAAGAACGCGGCCGAGCTGAAAGGGCAAAGTGCCATGGTGGGAAAGTGCGGTGGACCGTTTCGCGCTGATCGAGCGGGCAGCAGAGCAACGAGCGGGACTGGCCGCTGCGCGGCCGGTAGGCGTCATACCTAAGCCTCCGGCACTGCTGGGACGGCGCTACCGGCGTCGTTCACCCGCGCGACCCAGGCTGTGGCCGGACCCGTCCCGCGCCATCACCGCAGCTCACCGGCAAAGTCAAGCCTGCGCCGAGGCCGGTACCCGACCAACTGCGTCGGGCAATACGTTCGCCAACCTCCCGCTCCCGCAACGCCCCGTCCCGCCTCCAACAGGGACAACAGCACCTCGGCCTGTGCAACGCGTTCACAGGCTGATCGGTTCACTCCCCCGTCTCAAGGCCCTGAAGAACGCCACACAACCTGATACTTGACCGATCAAAAGTTCCCGCCCCCTGTCAATGACCACCGAGCCAATCGGCCTGACAGGCGTCGTCACGTTCGTAGACGCATGGGTGTCGAAGAGCGAGTTGAGTGGGGGGTGGGGCTCGGGGC
>NZ_RSAJ01000452.1 GCF_003933965.1 Streptomyces sp. RP5T | reverse complement strand
GTCCTGGGGCGGGTACTTCGGGGTGAACACGAGAGGTGTCCCTTCAGATCGGACTTACTTGACGAGGCTGTCGACGGTGGGGCCGAGGAAGCTTCCGGCGACGAGGTAGCCGCCGAGCAGGAGCAGGACCACCAGCCAGATCGGCGGGCGGGTCAGCTTGATGCCGAGGTAGCCGACGACGATCACGGCGAGCCAGAGCGGAACGTCCATGACAGTGATCTCCCTTCTAGGCCTTGCAGCGGTGGGTCTGGGCAGCGAGTTCGGCAGCGGCACGGTCGGTGTAGTCGGCGGAGAAACCGCAGCCCGGCGCGGTGCACGCCGCGGTGTGCTTCTCACGGCCACGGCCGTCGTAGTACGTGCCGACCTGCACGGGGCCGAAGCGGCGCCGGTCACGGAAGCGGCGGTAGGCGGTCATGGCGTCAGTTCTCCTGTCGCAGGCTGCGGCCGGGGAACTCAGCGAGGATCTGGCGCGCCGTGTCCGGGTCCGGGGTGCGGTCGGCGGCTTCCTCAGCAAGCAGGCGGGCCAGGACCGGGCGTCCGGCGTCGGCCATCTCTCGGGCCGCGTTCACGAAGTGCTCGGGACGGTCGAAGGGCTGCATGGTGATCAACTTCGCTTCCTCTCAAGTGAGTTGGAGTTGTGCGGCGATCGCATCCGCCATGGGGGCGGGCAGTTGGAGCCGGGCCGACAGAGCGTCGGCGGGCATCGGGGCGCCGGTGGAAGCGCGGTGTGCGTCGGCGATCTTCCGGGCGTGATCCAGCAGCGCGGCCGGAACCGCTGGCACATCGGCCGGGGGCGCCTCGGGGGTGCCGGGTGCCAGTTCCGGCACCGGTGCCGGGACGGGTTCGTCGTCGCGCTGCATGTCGACGTCCAGCGCCGCCGGTTCGTCCACAGCCTGTGTGGGAGCGGCCGGTTCGGTCGGTGAGTGGACGAGGAGGGTGCCGCCGAGGAAGGCGAGCGCTGGCCAGCCAGCGACGAGGATGCGCAGCCAGGCGGGCACGTTCGCCAGATCCAGGAGCCCGGCGGTGGCGATGTTCGCGCCCAGCGAGGCGAATAGGGCAATCGTGAACCAGGTCCAGGCGGAGCGGTCCCGGCGAGCCGAACGCAGCCGACGCCAGGCGGCGACCAACAGCAGATCAACCGAGATCGGATAGGCCCAGGCCTTCCAGCCGGACTGTCCGGCAGCGTCGGCGAGATCGTGCAGATGGGCGAAGGACAACGCGCCAGCGATCACAGCCTGGATCAGCACAGCGTCCACGCGCAGCGAGCGGGACATGGGTCTTCACCTCCTTCAAGGGGGTCGGGCCGGGAACGGGCGGGGTCATGTCCAACCGCCCGGCCCCGGAGGGCTTCAGTCGATGACCTCGCCGGAGCCCAAACAGGTCAGGCAGAGGCCGGTCTGCTGGCCCACGGCACGGCGCTTGCGGCCGACGTGGACCGTGCGGGAGACCTCGCCGGAGCCCTTGCAGGTCGGGCACTTCGCCGGTTCGGCGGTCACGGTCGCGCGAGTCTTGGACACGGCCATGGCGATCACTTGACCAGCGACGGAGCGTCGGAGACGGGGGTAGGAACGCCGGGGCGGAAGGTTTCAAGGAACGGCAGATCCGGCACCAAGTGCGCGAAGTCCCGGCAGGTAGCGGCCACCGTGTCGCGGGAGATCTCGGGGGTGCGGATCTTGCACCAGCCCCCGGATGCGTCGGTGGCCACCGCCGTGCCGGGCCGGTTCGCGGGGATGACGCACGCGGTCGCCACGGCGGTCGGGGCGACGTCCTTGAGCCCCATCTCGGCCGTCTCTTTGTCGTTGACGCGGTGCACGACCCGGCCGGTGAGCTGGGCACGGAGCATGGTGGCGCCCTTGCCCAGGTCGGAGCCGAAGCGCTGCCCGCAGATCTCCAGGTAGATGCCGACCGCGCGAGCCATCTGCGCGAGGCGGATCAACGCCGTGACGATCCTCGTGCGGCGGTCCTCGTCCTCCCGGCGGGAGATCAGGAAGAGTTCGGCGATCTCGTCGACCAGCACCACGATCGGCGCAGGCCGCACCTCCTCCGGCAGCTCCCACAGGTCCGAGGCGCCGTGCAGGTTCAGCAGGTCGAAGCGGTCTTCCATTTCCGCCACCAGCACATCGGCCAGCGAGGCGGCATCGTCCGGGTTGGTTGCCAGGGCCGACAGCCGCGGGGCGAATGAGGACTGTTCGACCCCGCGCTTGCAGTCCATGCCCACCAGCGCGACCGGCAGCTTTGCGAGCCCGTTGATCAGGTTGCGCTGGTACATGGACTTGCCGGAGTTGTTCGCGCCCAGGGTGAGCGCCATCGGCGCCTTGCGGTAGTCCCGCTCGAACGCGGTCCCGTCATCGCGCAGCGCCACCGGTACGGCCATGCCGGCGGGCTGGACCTTGCGCGGCATCCGCACCCGGCGCAGCACGTCATACCCGGTCATCCGCAGTTCGACGAACCCTGGCTTGGTCACCACCACGCGGACCGCGTGCACACCCCAGGCGTGCCGCAGACGCTCCGTCGAGGCGATCACGTCGGCAGGCTCCAGACCGGCCGGAAGCCGCAGCGTCACCCGCAGTCCGGTCGAGGTGGGCCGTATCCGGCGGATCTTCGGCGCGACCGGCTGCACCTCACGCCGGGCTACATTGCGGGCCATGAACGCCCGCAGGCCGGACGGCTGCACCGTCAGCCCGCACACGTCCATCGTCGCCCGGTAGGAGAAGGAGAACCGCCCCCACGTGGCAGGCAGACCCACCAGCGACCAGTACACCCGCGGGGCCCGGTACTTCGCGTAACCGAGTCCGCCCGCACCGGCCGCGGATCCCGTGGCCTCCAGCCACACCGTCCAGTCAGCCATGATCAGGCCACCGGGGCGATCGCGACCGCACGGAACGAGATCCCGTGCCGCTTCTGGCCGTTGAACTCGTTCTCCCAGTCCCGCGCCTTCAGCCCGATGACCTTGACCGGCATCCCCGGCACCAGACCCTCGGGAAGGCCCGTCTCCGGCACGGTCACCTGGTAGAGGTTGCCCTCCCCCTCGTCCGAGACCAGCAAGCCCACGGTCGACAGACTCGCGTTGGTCTCCCGGTCCACGGCCCGCTCATCGGTCTTCTTGTTGACCATCTTCGGCTCCGGCGCGGTCGCCACGAACACCACAGCGGTCGAAACGTCGATCTTGAACGACGGCATGAGTCCATCCCTCAGTTCTTGGAGGCCACCCGTTCGCGACCTCTCTAGACATCTCCAGTAGGCCATACGTCTCTAGAGACGTCAAGGAATCTGTCTAGAGATGTTGAGGAAGCAGGATCGCGGCTACACGAGAGGGCAGGGGTCGTACACATGGCCTAGGCTGTCTAGAGAAGAAGGGAGGGCTCCCGAATGACCACCACCGACGACGACCGTCGGCCGAAGTACCAGCGGATCGCGGACTCTCTACGCGAGGCGATCCGGTCGGGCGAGTACGGTCCCGGTGATCGGCTTCCGGGAGAAAACGACCTCATGGCCACCCACGGCGTGGCCCGCATGACAGCACGTCAGGCCCTGAGCGTGCTCAAGGACGAGGGCATCGCCGAGGCCCGCAAGGGCGCTGGTGTCTTCGTACGGTCTTTCCGCCCCCTCCGGCGCCAAGGCATCAAGCGACTCGCACAGGAACAGTGGGGCAGCGGCCGATCCATCTGGTCGGCCGACATCGAGGACCGCGCTCTTGTAGTCGATCAGGTCACGGTGTCCGAGGAGACAGCACCGGAACGCATCGGGCAGGTCCTGGAGCTAGGTGGCGAGGACACCGTGTGCGTGAGGCGGCGGCGGTTCGTCTTGGATGAGAAGCCCGTCCTTCTCGCGACGAGTTATCTCCCCACATCGATGGTGGCGGGGTCAGCGATCACTCAGGCGGACACGGGACCCGGCGGGACGTACGCCCGTCTTGCCGAACTCGGCTACAAGCCAGTGCACTTCCGCGAGGAGATCCGCTCCCGCATGCCCACGAAGCATGAGGCGGAACAGTTGAGCATCTCCGCAGGTACGCCGGTCATCCTCATTTGCCGGACCGCGTTCGCTGACGAGGGTCGCCCCGTCGAGATCAACGAGATGACGCTCGATGCCGCTTCGTACATCCTGGAGTACGACTTCGACGCGTAGGCCTGCGCGACCTGTTACAGGTTTCTCTACCTCATCAAGGGCCCGCGCAAAGCGCGGGCTGGCCCCTTGGGCCTGGCCCTCTGCGCCTTCGGCGCCGGGCCTGGCCCCTGGGGCCGCAAGCATGTTACGGCCCGGACGGTAGAGCCCTAGACGGGCAGGCCACGGTCAAAACGATGCCTCCGGCGGGGGATCGGCCGGCACCGGGATGGAGGGGGCGCCGTACGCGGCCGCGGGTCCATAGTGGCGTGCGCGGGGAGCTTCCATCCCGACCACCATCGACCCAGGCAGAGCCGAGCAGACGCGGCCCATGGCGTCCAGGTCGTTCGTACAGTGGCGCGCTCCACCTGGACGCCATGAACCACGCCCGCTCCACGGTGTGTGGGTCGACGGCGGACGGGATGGAAGCTGGGGAAGTGGTGGGTGAGACATTGTGGTGCGTACGCCTCGTTACATCCGACCCACGTGACTTGCCCCAAGCACCTGTAGGCAATTTACGAAAATCAGCTACCGGACCCCGGCTGCACGTCCACAATTGGGTGCCATGCGAATCAAGTGGGAGTACGGAGAACTCACTCTGAAGTGGTTCGGAGACGGCACCAGTTCAGGATCTTGGTCCGACGCTTCGGGCCAGCTCATGGAGATCAATCCCCTTCTCCGCCTCGTGCACATGAACCAGCTGGGCGCTGAAGGCTGGGAGGTCGCGAGCGTTGAGACCGACTCCTGGACGCAGACCATCCAGTCTCCCGAGTGGAGTCAGTTTCCCGAACCCCCTCAGGTCCACAAAGGCCGATCGGTGATCTACACCCTTAAGCGGCCGGTTGAGCCCTAACGGGTGAGCTTGGCTGCAAGCCAGGCCGTGCCACTGCCGTGCCAGAACGGGCGGAGACCCACGGGGAACCACGGTGCAGTAGCGGCAACAGCCGGTGATCAGCTCTATGCGACGAACGGCCAGGTCACGCCCATGGTCACCCAACCACGCTCTTAAAGCGGGTGCAGTGGCCAATACACCCACACTTGGCCACCTACCCGAGCCGCTTGTAGAGCTGCTACCGCCCCGATTTCCAATCCGCATCAAGGATGGCAGCATGTACGGCTGCGCGGGCCCGGTCGTGCAGCATCTAGCGGGGAGCAACGGGGAACAGCAGCAAGCGACGCAAGAACCGGCAGGTCGGCGATCTCGCCCGACCGGGCCTACCTTGGAGCACTTCACAGGCTCGATTGGAGCCGCAGCTCAGATAGCTTCCTTTGACGGAGTGATGGGCTCCCCCGACTTACGTACTACAGGCAAAACGCTCCAGGGGAAGTTGATCCAGTCGTCCGTGCGCTTCCAGACGTACTCGCACTTCACCAGGGACTGCGGCTTCTCGTAGATGACCGCGGAGCGGACCTCGGCGACGGCGTCGAGGCAGAAGTCCCGGACCAGCTTGAGCGTCTTGCCGGTGTCGGCGACGTCGTCGGTGATCAGGACCTTCTTGTCGGAGAAGTCGATGGCGTTGGGGACCGGGGCCAGCATGACCGGCATCTCCAGGGTCGTCCCGACGCCGGTGTAGAACTCGACGTTCACCAGGTGGATGTTCTTGCAGTCCAGGGCGTACGCGAGGCCGCCGGCGACGAAGACCCCGCCGCGGGCGATCGAGAGCACGACGTCGGGCTCGTAACCGTCGTCGGCGATCGTCTGCGCGAGCTCACGCACCGCGGTGCCGAACGCCTCGTAGGTGAGGTTCTCCCGCACGTCCGCGCCGCTCATACCTGCGTCCGGTGGAAGTTGAGGAAGGAGCGAGAAGCGGTGGGGCCGCGCTGGCCCTGGTAGCGGGAGCCGTAGCGCTCACTGCCGTAGGGGAACTCGGCCGGCGAGGAGAGCCGGAACATGCACAGCTGGCCGATCTTCATCCCCGGCCAGAGCTTGATCGGGAGGGTCGCGAGGTTCGACAGCTCCAGGGTGACGTGCCCGCTGAAGCCGGGGTCGATGAACCCGGCGGTGGAGTGGGTCACGAGCCCGAGCCGGCCGAGTGAGGACTTGCCTTCGAGCCGCGAGGCGAGGTCGTCGGGGAGCGTGATGACCTCGTAGGTGGAGGCGAGGACGAACTCCCCCGGGTGCAGGATGAACGGCTCGTCGCCCTCCGGCTCCACGAGCCGCGTGAGGTCGGTCTGCTCCACGGAGGGGTCGATGTGGGGGTAGCGGTGGTTCTCGAACACCCGGAAGAAGCGGTCGAGGCGCACGTCGACGCTGGACGGCTGCACCATGGATTCGTCGTAGGGATCGATCCGTACCCGCCCGGCGTCGATCTCGGCCCGGATGTCCTTGTCTGAGAGAAGCACCCACCGAGGATACGCAAGGCGCGCGAACCGACCACCATCGGACGGACCCGCGCGCCTGGTACCGATCTCCAGCGCTTTTCTCTAGCGCCTTTCTCTAGCGCTTCTCCAAGGTCACCTGTACGACGCTGCGAAGCCGCGCACAGCGAGGACAGCGGACGAGCCGTCCGGGTCCGAGGCGCTCGGCCTGCTGCATCGGGAACGAAGCGGTGTTGAACACGTGCCCATCGGCACAACGGACGACGGTGCGCTCCATCAAGTCCTAGAGTCCCTTCCCCAAGAGCCGCGTCCGGCTGCTACTTGCCTGACGACAAAAGCCACATTACGGGATGGACGGGACGGCCCTCCAGGCGGCACTCCGGTCCCGCCCTGACCCTCTCCCACGCCC
>NZ_RSAJ01000451.1 GCF_003933965.1 Streptomyces sp. RP5T | reverse complement strand
CCCGGACACCCTCCCCGCCGCCATGCTGGACGGCGACCCCGCCACCGGCTGGTCCAACGCCTTCAGCAAGGCCGCCACCGCCCTGCTGCCCGCCTTCAGCGGCGCGCGGGCCGAGGACTGGGTCTGCGTGGACTTCGGGCGGGTCCGGACCGTCGACCGGGCGGAGATCTCCTTCACCCTCGGCACGGTCCACAGCCTGCCCGCCTCCGTCGAGGCCGCGGTGTGGGACGGGCAGCGGTACGTACCGGTCGAGGGTGCCTCCGTCACCTGGGCCACCGCATCCGGCGAGCCGACGGTGATCACCTTCGACGCCGTCCGCGGTTCCCGGCTCCGGCTCACGCTGACCAGCGCGTATCCGGGCGAGACCCGGGGTGCGGTGCGCATCCGCGAGCTGGCGGTCCCGGGGACCTGATCCCCGCCGCCGGAGGTCCGGGCGGGCAACCCGTCCCGTCCGGACCGTTGACGGGGTGTCATGACTGCAACAAACATGGCCTGCGACCGTCAGTTGGGAGCGCTCCCAAAGTGGGCGCCGCCCGTACCTCCCCCCGAGGAGCCCGGACGTGAACAGACGCAGAACCGCCCTGCTGTCCCTGACCGCCCTGCTGGGAGCGGCACTTGTGGCCTCGCCCGTCTCCCCGGCCGCCGCCGACGAGGTCGAGCAGCTCAAGAACGGCACCTTCGACACCGCCGTCGCACCCTGGTGGACCACCAGCAACGTCACCGCCGCCGTCTCCGACGGACAGCTCTGCGCGGACGTGCCGGGCGGCACGGCCAACCGCTGGGACGCGGCCGTCGGCCAGAACGACGTCACCCTGGTCAAGGGGGAGTCGTACAAGTTCTCCTTCACCGCGAAGGGTTCCCCCGAAGGGCATGTCCTGCGGGCCATCGTGGGACTCCAAGTGGCGCCCTACGACACCTACTTCGAGGTGAGCCCGCAGCTGAGCGTGTCCGGGAACTCCTACTCGTACACCTTCACCTCGCCCGTCGACACCGCCCAGGGCCAGGTCGGCTTCCAACTCGGCGGCGGCGCCGACCCGTTCCGCTTCTGCATGGACGACGCCTCCCTGCTCGGCGGGGTGCCGCCCGAGGTGTACGAGCCCGACACCGGACCGCGCGTACGGGTCAACCAGGTCGCCTACCTGCCCACGGGGCCCAAGAACGCCACCCTGGTCACCGACGCCACGACCAAGCTGCCCTGGCAGCTCAAGAACGCCTCCGGCGCCGTCGTCGCCCACGGCTCGACCGTGCCCCGGGGCGTCGACGCCTCCTCCGGACAGAACGTCCACTCCATCGACTTCGGCGCCTACCGCAAGCGCGGCGAGGGCCTGACCCTGGTCGCCGACGGCCAGACCAGCCGCCCCTTCGACATCGGCACGGGCGCCTACGAGCAGCTCCGCCTCGACGCGGCGAAGTACTACTACACCCAGCGCAGCGGCATCGCCATCCGCGACGACCTGCGCCCCGGCTACGGCCGCCCCGCAGGGCACGTGAACGTGGCCCCCAACCAGGGCGACAAGAACGTGCCCTGCCAGCCCGGCGTGTGCGACTACACCCTCGACGTCACCGGCGGCTGGTACGACGCCGGCGACCACGGCAAGTACGTCGTCAACGGCGGCATCTCCACCTGGGAGGTGCTGAGCACCTACGAACGCGAACTGCTGGCCCGCACCGGGCAGCCCGCGAAGCTCGGTGACGGCACCCTCGCCATCCCCGAGAGCGGCAACAAGGTGCCCGACATCCTCGACGAGGCCCGCTGGGAGCTGGAGTTCCTGCTGAAGATGCAGGTGCCGGACGGACAGCCGCTGGCCGGGATGGCCCACCACAAGATCCACGACGAGCAGTGGACCGGTCTGCCGCTGCTGCCGAGCGACGACCCGCAGAAGCGCGAGCTGCACCCGGCGTCCACCGCGGCCACCCTGAACCTCGCCGCGACCGCCGCACAGGCCGCCCGCCTGTACAAGTCCTACGACAAGGCGTTCGCGGCCAAGGCCCTGGCGGCCGCCCGCAAGGCCTGGACCGCCGCGCTCGCCCACCCCGACCTGTACGCCTCGGAGAGCGACGGCACCGGGGGCGGCACCTACGCCGACAACAACGTCACCGACGAGTTCTACTGGGCGGCGGCCGAGCTGTACCTCACCACGGGCGAGAAGACCTTCCAGGACCACGTGCTCGCCTCACCGGTCCACACCGCCGACATCTTCACCGCCGTCGGCTACGACTGGGCCCGCACGGCCGCGGCCGCCCGGCTGGACCTGGCGACCGTGCCCAGCAAGCTGCCCGGCCGGGACAAGGTCCGCCGGTCGGTCATCCAGGGCGCCGACCGCTACCTGGCCACGCTGAAGGCCCACCCCTACGGCATGCCGTACGCCCCCGAGGGCAACCTCTACGACTGGGGCTCCAACCACCAGATCCTGCACAACGGGATCGTCATCGCCACCGCCTACGACATCACCGGCGCCTCGAAGTACCGCGACGGCGCCCTCCAGGGCATCGACTACATCTTCGGCCGCAACGCCCTGAACATCTCGTACGTCACCGGCTACGGCGAGGTCAACTCCCACAACCAGCACGCCCGTTGGTACGCCCACCAGCTCGACCCGAACATGCCGAACCCGCCGAAGGGCACCTTGGCGGGCGGCGCGAACTCGGGCATCCAGGACCCCTACGCGCAGAGCAAACTCCAGGGCTGTGTCGGCCAGTTCTGCTACATCGACGACATCCAGTCCTGGTCGACCAACGAGCACACGATCAACTGGAACTCGGCCCTGACCCGGATGGCGTCCTTCGTGGCGGATCAAGGCTGACCGGCGCGTGCTCCACCAGCTCACCGGGCCGTTCGTGCGCGGTGAGCTGGTGGAGCCGGGCCTGATCGAGCGGCTGGTGCACCTCGACGTACTCACCGTGCGGCAGCCGCTTGATCACGCCGGTCTCCCGGCCGTGCAACACCAGCTCACGGTCCCGCAGTTGGAGACCGAGACAGATGCGCCGGGTGGCGACGAAGACGGCCGCCGGGACGACGAACATCCCGATCCGCACCGCCCAGGTGACCGTGTTGATCGACAGGTGGAGCCGGGTGGCCACGATGTCGTTGCCGCCGCCCGCCAGCAGGATCAGGTACAGGCTGATCCAGGACGCGCCGATCGCGGTGCGGACCGGCCGGTTGCGCGGGCGGTCCAGCAGATGGTGTTCCCGCCGGTCCTTGGTGAACCGGGCCTCCACGAACGGGTAGACGCCGATGAAGACCAGCAGCAGCGGGAAGACCACGACCGGGATCAGCACCCCGAGGATCAGTGTGTGGCCCCACAGGGTGATCTCCCAGCCCGGCATCACCCGCACCAGCCCCTCCGCGAACCCCAGGTACCAGTCCGGCTGAGCGCCCGTCGAGACCTGGTCGGCGCGGTAAGGGCCGTACGACCAGACCGGGTTGACGCTCGCCACGGCCGCGATGAGCGTGAGCGCCCCGAACACCAGGAAGAAGAACCCGCCCGCCTTCGCCAGGTACACCGGGAAGAACGGCGTCCCGATCACGTTGCGTTCGGTCCTGCCGGGGCCCGCGAACTGGGTGTGCTTGTGGTACACGACCAGGATCAGGTGGGCCACCACGAGCGCCGCCATGATGCCGGGGATCACCAGGATGTGCAGCGAGTAGAAGCGGGCCACGATGTCATGGCCGGGGAACTCGCCGCCGAACAGGAACAGCGCGAGATACGTCCCGACGACGGGTATCGACACGGTGGCGCCGTAGACGAACCTCAGGCCCGTGCCCGAGAGCAGGTCGTCCGGGAGCGAGTAGCCGAAGAGGCCCTCGAACAGGCCCAGGAACAGCAGCGTCCAGCCGAACAGCCAGTTGACCTCGCGCGGCTTGCGGAACGAGCCCGTGAAGAAGTGCCGCATCATGTGCGTGAGCATGGCCGCGACGAAGATCAGCGCCGACCAGTGGTGGAGCTGGCGGATGAGCAGGCCGCCGCGCACGTCGAAGCTGATGTCCAGCGTCGACGCGTACGCCTCCGACATCCGCACGCCGTTCAGGGGCGTGTAACTGCCGTGGTACGTCACCTCGTTCATCGACGGATGGAAGAACAGGGTGAGCCACACGCCGGTCAGGACCAGCACGACGAAGCTGTACAGACAGATCTCGCCGAGCAGGAAGGACCAGTGGTCCGGGAAGACCTTGCGCAGGTACTTCGCGCCCAGCGTGCGGGTGCCGAGCCGTCCGTCGAGCCAGCCGGACAGCCGCTCGCCCCTTCCCGGTTCCCCCGGGCGTTCGGTGCGCGTCACGCCTCCTCCTTCTGCACATGCGTGAGCTTGTCGGGATTGCTGACGACGAAGAGGTTCGAGACCCGGTCGCCCTCCGGGGTGAGGTCCATGACGATCACCGCGTACGGCGCGTCGTCCTGGAACAGCACGGCCGCGTCGTCGCCGTTGACCCGGCGGTAGCGCAGCTCCAGGGAGCCGGCCCCGCCCCGCCCGGCGCCCCGCCTCGCGTAACCGGTGAGCAGCCGTACGGCCTTGTCGCGGCCGTGCACCGGGCGCAGCGCCGAGGGCCTGCGATTGCCGCCGGCGTCCGTCCACACCGTCACGTCCGGAGCGAGGATCTCCATCAGCTCCGCGATGTCCCCGCCCACCGCGGCCCGCACGAACCGTTCGGTCGCCTCCCGGCGGACCCGCGGATGCGCCTCGTACAGCGGCCGGCGGGCGTGCACATGGGCCCGGGCGCGATGGGCCACCTGCCGTACGGCCGCCGGGGTGCGGTCGAGGATCTCCGCGATCTCGGTGTGGGCGTACCCGAACACCTCGTGCAGCACGAACACCGCGCGTTCCAGCGGGGACAGCGACTCCAGGACCACCAGCATCGCGAGCGACACGGACTCGCTGCGCAGCGCGGGGTCGTCGGCGCCGTCCTCGTCGGCGACCAGGGGCTCGGGCAGCCACGAACCGACGTAGGTCTCCCGGCGCCGGCTGACCACGGCCCGCCGCTGGAGCGCGTGGTTGACGGCGATCCGCACGAGGTAGGCACGCGGGTTGTCGACGCCGCCCGGGCCCCGGCGCGACCACGACAACCAGGTGTCCTGGAGCACGTCCTCGGTGTCGGCGACGCTGCCCAGCATGTTGTAGACGACACCGAACAACAGCTCCCGGTGCTCGACGAAGACACCGGTCGCCGCCTCGGCGTCGGGAAATGGGATCTCGGACATCTCGGGTGGCCTCCCAGTGGCGCGCTCACTACTGCGAGGTCCCGCGGCCCCCGAATGTGACATCCGGCCCACGAATGTGACCCACGCCTCATCTAAGCGGCGTCATGGAAGACGATCCCCAGCGCGTGCCGCCGGCCGGAGCGCACCGTGCTCACCCCGTGCCGCATCGCCCCCGCGGACCAGCCGCGCTTCGTGCGCACCGGCCGGTCGCGGGTCGTGAAGACCAGGCCGTGTCCCCGGGGGAGCGCGGTCGCCGTGCCCCGGGACTGCGCCCGGGGCCGCTGCTCGACCATCAGGAACTCGCCGCCCGTGTAGTCGGTGCCGTACTCGTCGAGTCCGATCACCACCTGGAGCGGGAAGACGAGGTCGCCGAACACGTCCCGGTGCAGCGCGTTCCAGTCGCCCTCGGTGTAGCGCAGCAGGATCTGCGCGGAGCGGTCCTGCCCGGCCGCGTGGCAGCGCTCCAGCCACTCCGCCAGGGAGTCCGGCCAGGGGGCGGGGCGGCCGAGACGGGCCGCCCAGTCACGGGCGACGGGCAGCAGCCGGGGGTAGAGCGCGGCGCGCAGGGCGGCGACCGGGGCCGGCAGGTCGTGGGTGAGGTAGCGGTACTCGCCCGATCCGAAGCGGTGGCGGGCCATGTCGACGGTGGTGCGGAACAGCTCCGGTCTCTCGTACAGCGCCGCGAGGTCCCGGCACTCGGCCGGTGTCAGCAGCGGTGCCGTCACCGCGCAGCCGTGCACGTCCAGCTCGGCGGCGAGGGCGGCCCAGTCGGTTCCGGCGGCGCGGGCGGCGGCCAGGTCGGGGGTGAGTGTCATGGCGTGTCCTCCTCCCCTTCGAGTCTGGGGCGCCGTCCACCACCCGTCCGGCGGGAACCGGACACCGCGATCGAACCCTCGCGGTACCGCTCCCCGACTGCTCTGAGCTGCGGTGATTTACGGTCGAGTACCCGCGCGGTACCGTGAGGACATGCCAGCTCTCAACGTGGAGTTCAGCGATCGCGAGCTAGAGGACCTGCGCCAGATCGCCAAGGAGCGCGGTACGTCGATGAAGGCCCTCGTGCGGGAGGCCGCCGCGGCCGACATCGCCCGGCACCGGGCCCTTCAGGAGGGCGCGGAGGCGTTCCGGCGGTTCTTCTCCGCCCATGCCGACGAGTTCGCCGCCGCCTTCCCCGAGGACGAACCGGCCGCCAGGGGTGCGGGACGGGCCGGCTGACCGATGGCTTCCGTCGTCCACATCGACGTGCCCTGGCTGCTCCAGCGGCACGAAGAGGTTCTGCCCGACCAGCCCACGATCAACGACTTCTCGGCGCTCGTCGCCGCCGTCGCCCGGCACCGCGTCGACCCGCCCCGTCTCGGTGTGGACTCCGACCCGGCCTGGCGCGCCGCCGCCCTCCTGCACACCCTGGCCCTGCTCAAGCCCTTACCGTCGGCCAACGCCCGTTTCGCCTGCGCCACCGCCGTGGCCTACATGTTCGTCAGCGGCGTCGGCATCGACCCGCCCTACGGCGCCCTCGTCGACCTGGCCCGCGACCTGATCTCCGGCAAGACCGACGTGTACGGCGCGGCCGACCGGCTGCGCTCCTGGCAGATCTGAGGACACCGGCCATCTGGCCCCCGGGGCCGCCGACCGTGGGCGGGAG
>NZ_RSAJ01000450.1 GCF_003933965.1 Streptomyces sp. RP5T | reverse complement strand
GGGCATGGGTGGGCGCGTTCGGTGGACAGCCGCGGGGCCGGCCCGGCGGATCACGCCGGCGTGGTGCGGGCCCCCACGCCGACCTGCGGCGTTGTCGTCGGTTGCCGGGGCCGCCGCGCCCGGACGGCCTCGTGCGGGAGTCGGCCCGATCGGCCGGACAGACCCTAGCTACCCGTGCGCCCGTTGACATACTCCGTCGGAATGACCGGCTCCCCGCGCGAGAGCTGGGTCGCCGACAGCGGCAGGTTGGCCCGGGCGGCGGCATGCCGGTCCCGTACGACGTCCAGCGGCTCGCGGGCCACGACCTCGCCGCCCTTGACCAGCTCCACCAGCAGCTGCCGGTCCGTGAGCCCCGCCGGCACCGGCCCGGTGCCCACCACCTCGGCCTCCGCGATCCCCTCCGCGTCCAGTCGCCGGGCCGCCCACTTGCGGCCGCCGACCGAGCTCTTGCCCCCGGACGACTTCTTCGCGACCGGGATCAGCGGCGCCCTCGGATCGTCGGACTCGGCGCGCGCGACCAGCTTGTAGACCATCGAGGCGGTCGGATGCCCGGACCCGGTCACCAGCTGGGTGCCGACGCCGTACGCGTCCACCGGGGCCGCCGCCAGCGAGGCGATGGCGTACTCGTCGAGGTCGGAGGTGACGATGATCCGCGTCCCCTTCGCGCCCAGCTCGTCCAGCTGCTGCCGCACCCGGTGCGCGACCAGGAGCAGGTCCCCGGAGTCGATGCGCACGGCCCCCAGCTCGGGCCCGGCGACCTCGACGGCCGTACGGACGGCCTCGGTGACGTCGTAGGTGTCCACCAGCAGGGTCGTGCCCCGGCCCAGCGACTCCACCTGGGCCTGGAAGGCGTCCCGCTCCTGGTCGTGCAGGAGGGTGAAGGCGTGGGCGGAGGTGCCCACGGTCGGGATGCCGTAGCGGAAACCGGCCGCGAGGTCGGAGGTGGTGGCGAAACCGCCGAGGTAGGCGGCGCGGGCGGCGGCCACCGCGGACAGCTCGTGGGTGCGGCGGGCCCCCATCTCGATCAGCGGCCGGTCGCCCGCGGCCGAGGACATCCGGGAGGCGGCCGCGGCGATCGCGGAGTCGTGGTTGAGGATCGACAGGATCACGGTCTCCAGCAGCACGCACTCGGCGAAGGACCCCTCCACCCGCATGATCGGCGAGCCCGGGAAGTACACCTCGCCCTCCGGGTAGCCCCAGATGTCCCCGCCGAAGCGGTAGGAGGCGAGCCAGTCCAGGGTCTCCTCGTCGACGATGTCCCGCTCCCGCAGGAAGCCGAGCACGTCCGCGTCGAAGCGGAAGTTCTCCACCGCGTCCAGCACCCGGCCGGTGCCCGCGACGACGCCGTAGCGCCGCCCGTCCGGCAGCCGCCGGGTGAAGACCTCGAACACGCTGCGCCGTTCGGCGGTACCCGCCTTCAGCGCGGCCTGCAGCATCGTCAGCTCGTACTGGTCCGTGAAGAGTGCCGTCGAGGGAACGTCCACCGGCAGCCCAAGGTCCGCTGTGTTCATAACAACGGATGCTACCCCACTTCGCGTCAGTGTGACGATTTCGGGGGTGCGTGGCAGCATGGGCCGTGTGACGTCACCCGCTCCCGTAGAGATCGAACGCACCGAGTCGGCGGAAGAGGTCTTCGCCGTCCCCGAGCCGGACGTCCCCTGGGTCACGATCGTCCACAACGACCCGGTCAACCTCATGAGCTACGTGACCTACGTCTTCCAGTCGTACTTCGGCTACTCGAAGGACAAGGCCACCAAGCTGATGCTCGACGTCCACCACAAGGGCCGGGCGGTCGTCTCCAGCGGAAGCCGCGAGGAGATGGAACGCGACGTGCAGGCCATGCACGGCTACGGCCTGTGGGCCACCCTCCAGCAGGACCGGAAATGACCCGCCCCCGCCCGCAGGACCGGAAGTAGCGACAACCCTGATGCCAGGAACCTTCGAACCGCTCCCCGGCGGCGGCGCGGCCGTCGCCCTCGACGACGTCGAGATCTCCATCATCCGGTCGCTGGCCGTCCAGCTCCTGGAACTCATCGGCCCGGGACCCGCCGAGGACGCCCCCGACGACCCGCTCGCCGAGCTCTTCGCGGACGGCCCGAGCGAGCCGCCCTCCGACCCGGTGCTCAAGCGGCTCTTCCCGGACGCCTACAGCGACCCCGAGGGCACTCCGGAGGCGAAGGAGGCCGAGGAGCAGCGGGCGTACTCCTCGGAGTTCCGCCGCTACACCGAGAACGACCTCAGGGCCGGCAAGCGCGAGAACGCCCTCGCGGTGATCCGCTCCCTGGACGCGCTGCGCTCCGCCGGCGGCGACGGAGCGGTCCTGAAGCTGTCGACCGACGAGTCCCGGCAGTGGCTCGGCGCCCTCAACGACCTGCGGCTCGCGATCGGCTCCCGCCTCGACATCACCGAGGAGGAGGACACCGACCTCCTCTACCGCCTCCCGGACGAGGACCCGCGCAAGCCGATGGTGATGGCGTACCTGTGGCTGGGCGGCCTCCAGGAGACCCTCGTGAACACCCTTATGCCGTGAGATGTGACGGTTCCATGTTCGCTCAGAGGACGCTCAAATCCGGATAACGATCACGTCACCGTGATGGCCGTCTATGCCCGCCAAGGGTGTTCTTTGTCCGCTTCTCCCTGTGGGGCGCGCCACATCCGGCTCAGGTGATCAGTGTTGCGGTCGTGATAAATCTTCACGACCGCCCGGCGAACACCACCCGAATGTTCGGCCGGGTGCGCCACCGAGCCGGCAACCGCCGGCCAGGCTCAGCGGACCCGGGAAAGCCCGAGCACGCCCCCCGCGTCGTTCGGCACGCACTCTCGCCGCACCGGCCAAAGTCCCACGTGGCTCCGCCACGAAGGACTTCGTCCGGCACACCGAGAGCACGCACCGAACGACGCGGGAGCGCACCCGGACTTCCCCGCGCCCGCTCACTCCATCAATCCGGGGGGATCGAGAACCGATCCGCGGCCGACGAAGGCCCGGTTCGGCATGGAGAAAGGCGCACCACACACATGACCTCCGCTCAGGTCGACACAGGCACGGGCTCAGGCTCCAAGAAGACCTCCGAAGAGGGGTACGAGCGCGGACTCGGCAGCCGCCAGGTCCAGATGATCGCGATCGGCGGCGCCATCGGCGTCGGCCTCTTCCTCAACGCCGGGGCGAACATCGCCAAGGCCGGTCCGAGCCTCATCCTGATGTACGCCGTCGCCGGCGTGATCATCTTCTTCATCATGCGGGCACTGGGCGAGCTGCTGCTCTACCGCCCGGTCTCCGGCTCCTTCGCGGAGTACTCCCGAGAGTTCCTCGGCCCGTTCTTCGGCTACTTCACCGGCTGGACGTACTGGCTGCTGTGGGTCGTCACCGGCATGGCGGAACTCACCGCCGCCGCGATCTACGTCAACTACTGGTTCCCGGCCGTCCCCCAGTGGACGACGGCCCTGGTCTTCCTGGTCGTCCTGTTCGTGGCCAACCTGATCTCGGTGAAGCTGTTCGGCGAGATCGAGTTCTGGTTCTCGATGATCAAGGTCACCGCCCTGATCGGCATGATCGTGATCGGCCTCGGCGTCCTGACCTTCGGCTTCAGCGCGGCCGGCGACACCGCCGCGGTCTCCAACCTCTGGGCCTTCGACGGCTTCTTCCCCAAGGGCGTCGGCTCCTCCCTGATGACCCTGCAGGGCGTCATGTTCGCCTACCTCGCCGTCGAGCTGGTCGGCGTCACCGCCGGTGAGTCCGAGAACCCCGAGAAGACCCTCCCCAAGGCGATCAACACCCTGCCCTGGCGCATCGGCCTCTTCTACGTCGGCGCCCTCACCGTCATCCTGTGCGTGGTCAAGTGGACCGAGTTCGCGGCGGGCGTCAGCCCCTTCGTGAAGGCGTTCGCCGTGATCGGCATCCCGGCCGGCGCCGGCATCGTCAACTTCGTCGTCCTGACCGCGGCCCTGTCCTCCTGCAACTCCGGCATGTACTCCACGGGCCGCATGCTGCGCACCCTGGCCGACAGCGGAGAGGCCCCGCAGGCCTTCAACAAGCTCTCCGTCACGCGCACCCCGGCCCTGGCCATCACGGTCTCCGTGCTCTTCATGGGCATCGGCGTGGTGCTGAACTACGTGGTGCCGGAGAAGGCGTTCGGATACGTCGTCTCGGTCGCGACCGCCGCGGGCATCTGGACCTGGCTGATGATCCTGATCAGCCACGTGCGCTACCGCCGCGAGGTGGTGGCAGGGCGTCTGCCCGCCTCCTCCTTCCCGGCACCGGGCGGCTCGGCCGGCAGCTGGATCGCCATCGTGTTCCTGCTCTTCGTGACTTGCCTGATCGCGTACGACGCCGACTCCCGCGTCTGTCTGTACGTGATGGCCGGCTGGGCCGCCGCGCTGGGCGTCGGCTGGGCCGTCCTGAAGACCCGCAACCCGCGGATCGCGGACCGGCGCGAGCCGGAGTTCGAGAAGGTCGGCGGCTAGCAAGTCCGGCATGTGGGCCGTCCCGTACCGAACCCCGGTACGGGACGGCCCTCTGCTTATCCTTTCGGCATGCTGACCATCACCCAGGCCCTCGTCGACCAGATCGTCGCGCACGCGCGCAAGGACCACCCCGACGAGGCGTGCGGAGTCGTCGCGGGACCGGCCGGGTCGGACCGCCCCGAGCGCTTCGTCCCCATGCTCAACGCCGCCATGTCGCCGACGTTCTACGAGTTCGACTCCGGCGACCTGCTCAAGCTCTACCGCGAGATGGACGACCGCGACGAGGAACCGGTGGTCATCTACCACTCCCACACCGCGACCGAGGCCTACCCGTCCCGGACCGACATCTCCTACGCCAACGAGCCGGGCGCCCACTACGTCCTCGTCTCCACCGCCGACACCGACGGCCTCGGCGACTTCCAGTTCCGCTCGTACCGGATCGTGGAGGGCGAGGTCACGGAGGAGGAGGTGTCGGTCGTGACGGCCTACTGATCCCGCGACCTGCACCGATCTCACCATTCGGCCAGAATTCATCCAGCATGCGAGATCACACTCCGGGACCCCGGCCGGGAATCGATACGATGAGCCCATGGTTCTGTATGACGTGAGCGAGAAAGCGCCGAGCATCCTGCTCGTGGCGCGGCTGCACGTCGACCTGTGCAGGCTGAACAGCGCCATCTGTTGACGTTCCCTGCCGCCGTACGGCCGTGAGCCGCGGCGCGCGTCGTCGTGCGCCCACCGACCAGAACACTTCCCGACAGGAGCCCGCAACCATGGCCATCGAGGTCCGCATCCCGACCATCCTCCGCACCTACACCGACGGCCAGAAGGCGGTGGAGGGCAACGGGAACACCCTCGCCGAGCTCTTCGCCGACCTGGAGACCCGGCATGCGGGCGTCCAGGCCCGCATCGTGGACGGCGGTGAACTGCGCCGCTTCGTCAACGTCTACCTCAACGACGAGGACGTCCGCTTCCTCGACGGCATCAACACCAAGCTCACCGACGGCGACAACGTCACGATCCTGCCGGCCGTGGCCGGCGGCATGGCCTGATCCTCGATGCGTTACGACTCCCCGCTGGCCGCGGTGGGCAACACCCCTCTGGTGCGCCTGCCGCGGCTCTCGCCGTCCGCCGACGTCCGCATCTGGGCCAAGCTGGAGGACCGCAACCCGACCGGCTCGGTCAAGGACCGCCCCGCGCTGCACATGATCGAGCAGGCGGAGAAGGACGGCCGTCTGACCCCGGGCTGCACGATCCTCGAACCCACCTCCGGCAACACCGGCATCTCCCTCGCGATGGCGGCGAAGCTCAAGGGCTACCGGATCGTCTGCGTGATGCCCGAGAACACCTCGCAGGAGCGCCGGGACCTGCTGGCGATGTGGGGCGCCGAGATCATCTCCTCGCCCGCCGCGGGCGGCTCCAACACCGCCGTACGGGTCGCCAAGGAGCTGTCCGCCGAGCACCCCGACTGGGTGATGCTCTACCAGTACGGCAACCCGGACAACGCCGGCGCCCACTACGCGAGCACCGGCCCGGAGATCCTCAGCGACCTCCCCTCGATCACCCACTTCGTCGCCGGCCTCGGCACCACCGGCACCCTGATGGGCGTCGGCCGCTACCTGCGCGAGCACAAGCCCGACGTGCGGATCGTCGCCGCCGAACCGCGCTACGACGACCTGGTCTACGGCCTGCGCAACCTCGACGAGGGCTTCGTACCGGAGCTGTACGACGCCTCCGTGCTCACCACCCGCTTCTCGGTCGGCTCCGCCGAGGCGGTCACCCGCACCCGTGAGCTCCTCCAGCAGGAGGGCATCTTCGCGGGCGTCTCCACGGGCGCCGCCCTGCACGCGGCGATCGGCGTCGGCAACAAGGCGCTCAAGGCGGGGGAGTCCGCCGACATCGTGTTCGTGGTGGCCGACGGCGGCTGGAAGTACCTGTCGACCGGCGTCTACACGGCGGCGACCACGGAGGAAGCGATCGAGACCCTGCAGGGCCAGCTCTGGGCGTGAGCTGCCAGTAGGGCCCCAGGGCGTGTTGCGAAAGTCCCGCCTGCCTCGCGACGCCATGCACGCGCCCCCATCCTCGAACCTGCTGCGCAGGGCTCGGACGGGGGGACCCCCTTCGCCGCACCGGGCGAAAGCCCAAGTACATCCAGTACGAGGGCTTCCGCCCGGCACGCCGAGAGCACGCACCTGACGCCGCGAGGCCCGCCCTTCGGGCGAACGACGGGACTTTCGCAACACGCCCTAGGTGTATTGCCCCGTGAGGTTGGGGACGCGGCTGGCGGGTGGTTGGCCCTTGAGCGCGGTGTGTCCGCGGTGGTGATTGTAGGTGTGCAGCCAGTCGGGGAACGCTGCGCGTCGTTCCTGCTCTGACCGATAGGGCTTTGCGTAGGCCCATTCGTCGAGCAGGGTGCGGTTGAAG
>NZ_RSAJ01000044.1 GCF_003933965.1 Streptomyces sp. RP5T | reverse complement strand
GCCCCGGCCCGTTCGGTCGGCAGAGCCCGTCACCGCTCCCAGAGCGTCACTGTCCCCAGAGCGTCACTGCTCCCAGAGCACGTCCAGCCGCAGCCGTACGGCATGCAGCCCCGCCGGGTCCCCGATGGCCAACAGGCCCTCGGGCGTCAGCGCGAGCGCGTCGCAGCCGCGCAGCCACGGCAGCACACGCACCCTGCCGGTCGACACGTGCCACAGATGCACCTCGCCGTCGCTCCAGGCCACGGCGAGCACCGGACCGGCGGGGGTGTCCGCGGCGGCGAGCGCGGTGGTCCGGTACCGGCGCCGCTGCACCGGAACCGGCATCGGTGCGGCCGAGGTCTCCCACAGCCGCACCGAGCCGTCCGCCCCGGCACTGAAGGTGAGTGCCGCCCCGTCGGCGGTGTCGACGAAGGTGGCGGCCGTGACCGGCTGTTCGTGTACGCGGCAGGAGTGCGGGACGTCCTGGTACTCGCCCAGGGACCACACGTGCACCGAGCCGCCCTGATCGCCGATGAGCGCGTACGGGTTCCGGGTGCCGCCGCTGCCGAGCGCGGTGACCAGCGACTCCTCCCCGGCGAGCGCGGCCGAACCGTGGTACTCGGCGATCCTCTCCAGCGCGAACGCGGCGGTCGGGTCGTCCTCGGCCACGAGCGGCAGCAGCGCGTCGGACCGGTCGAGCAGCAGCGCCGAGCGGGCGTCACGAGGGGCCAGGGAGCGCGGTCGTACGACGGCGGGGTGGACGGAGGGAGCCGCGGCGATGTCGGACGCGCCGACCGAGGGCGTTGCGGTCCCGCCGGACACGAGGAGTGCCGTACCGCTCTCCACGTCGTACGTCCGCAGCCGCCCCGCCGGGTCCGCGGCCAGCAGCCCGCGCTCCAGGCCCGGCACCAGGGCCAGCGCGTGCACCGGGTGGGTCCGCCGGGCCCATGCCGTGGACCACCAGTGCCGGCGGGCCAGGGGGCGCAGGTACTCGGTGAGGTCCGGGTCCGTGTCGACCGCGGCGGCGTGCAGCAGGGCCGCCCGTTCGGCGCTGTCGGTGTGATACGCCGTCAGCTCCGGTGCGGCACGCCTCCACACCTCGCGCAGCCGCCCGGGCACCGGGACGCGCTCGTCGGCGAGGGTGGCCGTGAGGGCGGCGGCCGAGCCGTGCACCAGGAACCCGGGGTCGGTCAACAGGCCGGTGACGGCGCCCCCTTGGGCGTAGGGACCGTCGGTGCGCAGGGCCGCGTCGAGGACGCGCCGGAGCACCGTGTCAGGGGCCTGGGACCAGTCGGGGCGGCCGTCGGCCGTGCGCGGGACCGTGGCGACGAGCTCGGCGTACGTGGCCCGTTCGGCGCGTTCGCGGGCCGGTGACATCGCCGACGGCGACGCGTTCGCCGTCGGATCGGCGCTGCGGTCGTCCAGCTCGACGACCTCGACGGCCTCGACGCTCTCCACGGCCGGCAGTCCCGACATCCCGACCTCGACCGCCGCGCGCAGATGGGGAAGTGCCAGCAGCGGCTCCAGCAGTTCGGCGACCAGGGTCTGCGGTGCCGCCGACGGCAGATCCGCCGGGGCCGCCCCGGCCCGGTGCAGATCGGGTACCAGGATCAGCAGCGGCCGTTCGTCCGCTCGGACCTGATCGAGCAGGCCGCCGGGGGAGAGGGGGCCGTAGCCGAGCTGACGTCCCAGCTCCCAGGCGAAGCTCTCGGTCGTCAGCCCCTCGGACGGCACCGTGGCGTGGACGGTGAGCCCCGGACGGCCGACGGTGCCGGCCAGGAACCAGGCGAGCAGTCCGCTCTTGCCGCTGCCCTCCGCGCCCCGCAGCAGACACAGCCGAGGCCCGTCGCCGTCGGTGGCCCAGTCGAGCAACTGCTGCCCCGCGGCCCGCTTGTCGTCGTCCAGCGGCGGCCAGGAGGCGAGGTCCGGCGTGACGGTACCGACGGTCATGATGTGCTGAATCCCCTCTACCGCGGCTGTTCTGCCGCTGCCTCACGCAGTTGCCGGATGCCCTCGGCGCGGGACTCGGCCGTCTCCCCGTAGGGGAAGTTGTGGGTCAGCTGCGCCTCGGGGAAGACCTGCCCGAGCCACAGCGAGCAGTAGTGCCCCGGCATGAAGCAGGCCTCCAACTCGGTGTGCACCCGCAGCACTTGCTCCGGCTGCACACCCGCGGCCCGCAACCGCGCCCACAGCCGTTCCTCCGGGTGGACGGCGATGTCACCGGCCTGCGTGATGATCTGCTTCTCGCCCTGGTCGTTGACGATCTCGAAGGCGGTGAACCACTCCGCGCTCGCGGTGTCCCGGATGTCGTCGAGGACGAGGGGCCACCAGTGCTCCCGCCCCTCGAACGCCCGCGGGTCCAGGGTCCGCAGCCGCTGCTCCAGCTCCGCGAAGGCGGCGGCGGCCTCCTGCGGCTCGTCGGTACCGAGGATCGCGGCGAGGGCCTGGTCCAGCGCGGCGAGCGACTGGGCGAAGGCCTCCGCGGTCGCGTTCACGAACCGCGACTCCTCGGTCCAGTCGAGCAGCACCGCGCGTACGACGCCCTCCTGATCGGCACAGATCTCGAACCCGCGGTCCGACCCGAACCGCGTCCACTCCCGGCACTCCTCCAGCACGACCGTACGCCCGGCGGATTCGGCGAACTGCCACAGCGGAACGGGGTCGGACGCGGCGGTCGCGAAGTACGGGCCGACGGTGAGGGGGAGGGCGATCTCGCCGATGCGCCGAATATCGCTGTCATTCATCGCCATTACCTCGCCTCGGGTTCGGCGACATACTCCAGGATGTCGTGCCAGCGGGAATTGCTCACGTCGAGGGCGGCCGGGTCGGTCTCCCGCATCTGTTCGGTGAGGCGGGCCGCCGCACTCTCCGGATCGATATTCTCGAGCTCCGACTCGAAGTCGTAGTTCGGGCGCTCCTTCTCCAGCAGATAAAGAAAGGTGGCGAAAGAGGGGAGGTCCTTGTTCAGCGGATAGATCTCGGATTCGTCGCCCGGAAGGCAGTACACGACCCCGGAGACCCCGTCCAAGGCGATGTCGTCATAGGGCACCATGCCCAGCAGGAGCCAGCTATCGGCGCCTTCGGGCAGGTCCGCCCACCGCTCACGGAGGTCGTCGTAGGCGTCGCCGAGCGTCCTGACCTGCTCAGGGGAGCCGTCCACGAGGTCGAACCAGGGATTCGGGCGGGCCGGGATGCCGACATTGCGAAGAAAGTCCGCACTCGGCTGGTGCCGGATGCCTGCCACCGCCGCCGCGGAAAAGGTGGTGAGCTCCTCCGGGCCGAACTCGGATTCCAGGGTCTCCCGGTCGATGGGGGACGTCATCTCGTGACCTGCCTGCCTTGCGAATGATCGGAGTGCCCGATGCTAGCATGTGCGCTATTTATGCCGGTTCGCCTTGAGGCGGTCCAGATAATCCATCATTTCCGCGTTGCCCTGGGCTCTGGATTCCTTGGTGTTCCCGTAATCGATGCTGTGGGTGACATCGACATGCGAAAGTCTCTCCTTCATCCATGCGCTGCAGTTCGGCGCGGACGAACAGGGAGCTCTTTCCGTGTACAGCTCGGTCATACGGCCACCGGCGCCGTCGCGGAGAACCGGGAACCCGATCATGCGCTCGGAGTGCCGGAATCCCGAACTGCGCGCCACCATGATGAAGTCGCCGTCGTCCTTCTTCGCGCTGTCGAACCGGGCGGCGGCGTAGTTGTTGCTCTCGAACTTGTCCTGCCCGTTGACCTGCTTGTGGTTGCCGTAGCTCTTGTCCGAGTGCCGGGCCAGCTGAACGGCCTGGGACAGGGGGGTGCTGCCGAGCTCGACCTGTTCGGAGTTGCTGAGGGGGCGCGGCCGCTCCTTGCCGTGGAGCTTGAGGTTCGGTTCGCCCGGCAGCGGCCGGCCGGCGTTGTCGCCGTCGAGCCTCAGACCGAGGCGGTCCCGGTCCTCCTGGGTGAGCTTGTCGGTGCCGGCGTCGGTGCGCAGCCTCTTGAGCGTGCCGTCGTCGCCCATGAGGTACATGGGCGTCCTGCCGTCGTTGCCCTTCTGGAGCTGCTTCAGGGACAGGGCGGTCTCGTCGTCGTTGTCCTTGTGACGCTTGGCCATCTGCTTCAGGCCGCCGGTCATGCTCTCGTCGAGGTGGGCAGCGGAACGCTTGACGCCCTTTCCGATCCCCTCCATGACCTCGTCCACCATGGGGTCGAGGAGGTTGGTGAGGGGGTCCTTGCCCCGCGCCCGCCCGTGCGAGGACTGCGCGCGGGACAGCTTGGTGCCGGCTCCGTCCCGGATCTTGCTGCCCGCGCCCTTGAGTCCGTTGTCCGCGCGGTCGAAGGAGTCGAGGTCCATGCTGAACTGACCGCCGCCGCCTGAGCCGCCCGAGCTGCTGGACCCGCCGTCGGCACCGGCCAGTTGCATCGACCCGCCAGCACCCCCGCCCGCGCTGGCGAGCTGCATCCCGCCCGACTTGAGGGTGTCGACGCCCTCGCCCAGCCCCTTCTCGCCGGCCTTCGCGGTCTGGCCGAGGTCGATGCCGTTCTGCGTGCCGAGGGCGTTGCCGCCGATCTGTACGACCAGGTCGCCTGCCATGGCGCCGAGGGCCTGGAAGACCGGGCCCATCGCGACCTCGATGATCCGCCCGGCGATTTCCTCGCACACCTCCTCGAAGATGCGCTTCACCGCGATCCGGGTGACCTGCGTCCCCGCGACGCCGCCCAGGGTGGACAGGCCGAAGGTGAGCGGCGCGGCCGCGATGGCGGCGGCGATCTCCGCGGCGAGGATGCCGAGTTGGGCGATCGCGGCGATCTTCGCGCCCTCGATCAGCACGGCGACCGCGTCCAGCGCGGTCGCCGCCACGCGGCCCGCTTCGGCGAGATTGGTCAGATGCTTGCCCTTGACGAGCTCCCAGTGCTTCTCCAGCGCCTGGATCGCGAGGCCCTCGTTGCCGCCGATCAGATCGGTGATCGCCCGGTGCGCGTCCGCGGCGCCGTCGTCGATGTCGTCGGCGAACTCCCGCATGGCCTGGGCCATGTCGCGGTAGTCGTCCTCGTCGACGTTGGGCCAGCTGATGCCTATCAGGTCCAGGGCCGCATCCAGCTCGCTCGGCAGGACTACACCCACAGGGACCCCCGTTCGAAAGTTTCTCGGGGCAACGTAACTTTGATCGAATCGATGGAACAAGTTGATCCGGTGTCACATGACCTGATTTGGGGCTCAGTTGGCGCAGACCTTTCCGGACGGAACCGGGGAGCGCGTAAATCCGTCGCACCCCCGCCGCCGGGTGGTTAGCCTCCGCCCGGACGGCACTGTGAGGGGAGCGGGGCATGGACACGGGACGCGTACGGACCGACCGGCTGGGCGTACTGCTGGACCAGTTCGACTGCGTGCGGGAGCGGGCGCAGATACGGCTCGAAGGGCTCGGTGACGAGGAGTACCTCTGGGAGCCGGTCCCGGGCAGCTGGTCCGTCCGGCGCCGGAGCGAGGCGGTGACGCCCCGGTCCTACGGTCCCGGCGAGTGGGTTCTCGACAAGGGCGCCCCGGACATCCCCTCGGGCGAGTACGGCGAGGTCGCCCGGCAGGCCGCCGACGGCATGAGCGTCGCGAAGATCGCCGAGGACTGGAGCGTCAGCGTCGAACGGGTCGAGGAGGTACTCGCCCACACCGGGCCGGTGAAGCCCGACATCTCCCCGGTCACGACCATCGCGTGGCGACTGGGCCATCTGCACTCCTGCTTCGCGGGCGAATGGGAGTGGACCTTCGGCGAACGCCGCACGGATCCGCACCAGTTGGTCGACTTCACGCCCTCCGCAGCCCTGGCCCAGGAGCGCTTCTGGGCCCTGCTCGACCGCTGGCGGGAGGCGGTCGGCCACGTCACCGAGGAACAGCTCGACACGATCGGCTTCTCCCAGTACCCGTACGGCTCCGCCCCCGACGACCCGTACATCTCCGTGCTGTGGGGGTCCAACCTGGAGCTCATCCACCACATGGCGGAGATCGCGTTGCTGCGGGATCTGTGGCAGGGGCGTTCCGGCCGGACGTCGTTGTAGCGCCCGGCAGGCGGTGACACCTTCACCGGGGAACTCTTCGGGGGAGATCCTGTGAACACCCGGTGTGCGAGTCGTCGTCGAACCGCCCGACGCCGACCGCCCCGCGACACGGCCGGCCCACCTTTGAGATTCTGGCGCTCGTCATCGTCAACGGCATCGACAGTTGGGCGGCCATGAACCACAGCAGCCAGGAATGGTCCTCGCAGGGGCGGCAACCGGGACCGTCGCAGGCGCCGGGACAGCACGGCGAGGCCCCCGCCCAGGCGTCGTACCCGAGCCCGGCGCCCGAGATCAGGATCGAGATCGACAGCAAGCGGCTGCCCGCGTACGCCCGGACCAGAGCAGGGGAACCGACTGTCACCGTGCGGTCGGCCGACGAGGAGACGAAAGGCAACGTGCTCGCGTACGTCCACGTACCTCAGGACAGGCCGGACCATGGGCGCAAGGCGCGACCGCCGTTCACCGTGAGCGGCCCGAACGCCGAACCGCTCTGCTCGGTGCGGCCCACCGGCTCAGGCGTGTACGAGGTGTACGGCGGGGACGGCGCGCCGGTCGGCCGGATCACGCGTCAGGACGGACGGGCGCTGCCGTGGCCGCGCCGCCCGCGCTGGACCGTACAGGCGGTGACCGGCGGCGAGCCCCTCACCGCGAAGCGTGGAACCCCGGCCGGGTGGGCGCTGTTCACCGCCTTCTCCCCGGTCTTCCTCGTCATCTGGGTGCTCGGCGCGCTCCAGGGCCTGATTCCGCTGCTGTTCGGGGACAAGGACGAGGCGAAGAAGGAGTCGGCCTGGGACCTCGGCCTTCCGAGCCGTGCGCTGTGGCGTACCCCGGGCGATTCCGAGGTCGTCGTCGACTACCGGGGCGGCGGCATCTTCCACATCACCTCGTCGCGACTGGACCCGCGGCTGGCGTACGCGCAGTCCGTGCTGCACCTGTGGGACGGCGTCTGAGCCACGGCCCTCACATGTTGGCGAACGCGAACATCCTCAGGTGTCCCCGAGGTTGACCCTCCGATAATCTGTGCGCCGGCGACTGGATCACGACGACGGGGAGACACGGGGATGGCGGATTTCCAGATCGATGTCGATCGCATGAAGACCCTGATCAACAGGCTGGATCAGGTGGACGACCGTATGCGCGGCGCTCAGGAGCGGCTGAACAAGGTCGGTCCCAAGGGTTTGGGCACGGACGGTCTCGACAACGCCTGCGACGACTTCCAGGACGACTGGGGCGACGGCATCAAGCGGATCGCCGACGGCGCCAAGCAACTTCACGAGGGGCTCAGGAAAACGCTCGAGTCGTATGAGTCGACCGACCGGGAGCTGCAGAAGGGCTTCAGCCAGAAGTAGCCCCGGGGGTAGTCCCAGAGGTAGTCCTGGCACCGCCGGTACGACAACTCGCACACGCACACAACGGGGAGAAGACGATGGGAATGTTCGACGATCCCAGCTGGCCCGGACTGACGTTCAACCCGGCCAAGGGTGACCTGCACACGATCGAGTCGCTGGCGTACGACGTCAAGACGGTCGGCGACGAACTCGACGAGATGCGCGAGATGCTCGTCAACATCGGTAGGACGGACGGCATCTGGGACGGTGAGGCGGCCAAGAAGTTCCAGGAGAAGATCGGCGAACTGCCCAAGTACCTCCAGCAGGGCCACGAGTCGATGAACGCCTGCTCCCGGGCGCTCAGGGGCTGGCACGACGAGCTGGAGACCATGCAGCGCCAGGCCAAGAACCTGGAGGAGCGCGCGGTCGAGGCACGCAGGCGGCTCGACCAGAAGAACGCCGACGTCGACCGCGTCAACGTCAAGATCGAGGGCGCAATGTTCCAGCAGCTCACCGAGCAGCAGGCCAAGGCCCTCTCCGAGGAGGCCGACTCCGCCTCGCGCGCGGCCCAGGACGCCGCGACCGACCTCAAGCTCCTCATCCAGAACGGCGAGGCGCTGCGCAATTACTGGGAGGAGCAGGCCGCGAAGGCCGAGAAGGCCATTCGTGAGGCCGCGAACAACCGGCCGCCGGACATCAGCATCTGGGACAAGATCACGGATGGTCTGAAGGGCGCCTGGGACGGCTTCAAGAACTTCCTGATCGACAACGCGGACCTGTTCTCCACGATCTCCAGCGCACTGGCCGCGGCCGCGATCGTCGTCAATGTCATCCCGGTCGGCGGGCAGGTCGCCTCCGCGATCCTGGGTGCGGGTGCCATCGCCTTCTCCGGCGCCGCCATGGCCGGTCACTGGATGGGCGGAGCCTCGCCGTTCAAGATCGGCATGGACGCGTTCGGCATGCTTCCCGGCATCGGCGCGGCCAAGGGCCTGTTCACCGGCGTCAAGGCGGGCGCGAAGGGCGCCAAGCTCGCCGCAGGCCTCACCCAGGGCGGCAAGGGCCTGATGCAGGGCATCAAGAACGGTGTCATGTCGACGCAGATCAACAAGCGGATCCTGGGTCCGCTCGGCAAGGCTCTGCCCGAGTCGGAGGTCTGGAAGATCTCGCTTCCCACGAAGGCGGGCAGCGCCCTCTTCGGCACCGGGAAGCTCATCTTCGGCGGCGACGACGGTGGCAACCAGCCCGCGGTGTCGACGCACCCGACCCCGGCGGACCCGGGTCAGCCCTCGCCGGTCCGGACGATGCCGTATCCCGCCACGGGTGACAAGTTCCTCCAGACTCTGGCGGCCTGAGCGCGATGACCGAAGTCACCACCGTCACCGCAGGCTCCGAAGGCCGGCGCGGCGACCTCCATGTCGGCTGGGTCATGCCGCCGTTCTTCCACGAGCTTCCCGTGGACGCGGAGGACGTCGACGAGGCGGGCGAACGGCTCGGCGAACTGGTCAGGACGATCCTCGCGGAGGGCAGCGAGGAAGACCAGATCACGATGTTCGCCCTCTACTTCCAGATCACCGCCCAACTGGCGGAGGCCGGCGCCGAGTACGCCGGTTTCTGCCTCCTGGACATGGAGGGGCGCCGGAGCACCGCCACCGTCGCGGTCTACCGCATGTCCCTGGAGAAGATCACGGCCGGCGAGGCGCTCTCGGAGGCCCGCTCCGCGCTCAGCCGGGCCTATCCCGACGACGACGTCCAGATCAGCACCCTGCCGTCGGGCAAGGGCGACAGCCAGGCCGTCGTGAGGATCGGCGGCGCGCCGTTCACGATCACCGCCGAGGCGTCCCCGACCGGCGAGCCGCTGGAAGTTCCCCGCGGCCAGATCCAGGTCTACATCCCCCTGCCCAACGACGCCGACATGATGGTGTTCGAGCTCTCCACGCCCTCGATGGAGGACTGGGACCTCTACTCCGAACTGTTCGCGACGATCGTCCGGACGCTGGACTGGGCCACGGAGGAGGAGGCCGAGATGGCCGCCGCCCTCTCCCAGGCCCGGCCGGTCCCGGACGTGGCGCCCGACCCGGCCGTGGTCCAGGAGCTCTACGCCCACTCCAGCCGGATCCTGGACGCCCTCGGCGTACGCGGACGGATGGACGAGGGCAACGCGGTGTCCGCGGTCACCTGTGTCGACTGCTGGTCCAAGGGCCTCAGGTCGGTGTGCACCGCACGCCACCACTGGCAGATCGACGGGGTCGAGGACGCGGAGCTGGCCGTCGCCGTCGGGCGGCTCGACGAGACCTTCCAGAGGCAGGGCTGGCTCAAGGTGTCGGGCACACCGGGCCAGAGCGTGTCCCTTGCCGCGGACAGTGACCCGGGCCACCGCGTCAACGCCACGCTGATCTCCGGCCGCCAACGGCTCGTCGTCGAGGTGATCGCTCCCTGCACGCGCATCGTGCGGGGGCCGGTCGACTCCGCCTTCGGATAGAGGCCGGCCCTAGGAGGCGGCCGCATCATGACCAACAACACCAGTGATCTCCTGCCGGTCGGAGCCCACGCGCTCTCCGCGGACCCCCGACTCGCCGCGGCCGTAAGGGACTTCGGCAGCACATACGGCTACGACTACTTCGACGACGCGGCGGTCAGAAGGACCCTCGCCGAACACGAGGCCGCCCTGCGGCGGCTGGGCCGCGGGGGACTGGTCTGGGCCGGCTCCCTGGCCAGCGTGGTCGGCATCGTCTGGCTGTTCTGGGCCGCGACCGGGGAACCGGACAACATGCCGGTGGCGGTGGCACCCCCGGCGGCTCTCCTGGTCCTGGCGCTCGCCGCCTTCGTCCGGGTCAACCTCCAGGGCAGGCGCATGCTCCGCCACCCCTTCCTGGAGGGATACCGGCACGTCCTCGCGGCCGCGCGTGCGCACGGTGCCCCCGTGGCCTTCGTGCCCGCCTGGCTGACCGGCCGCGGCGGCGCGGCACTGGACGTGGCCCCGCTGCCGTCGTACACCGCACCGGTCGCGAGCCCGCCCACCGGCGTACGGTCCGCTCCCGTGGCCCCGCCGTCCAAGCCGGCCGAGGTCAAGGAGTACGAGCGGATCGCCGAGCACGGCGGCTGGCACGATGAGGCGGGCTGGATCCTCGTCGTCGCGGGAGCCGTCGGTGTGGGCTACGCCGTGGTCAAGGACCTGCCCGCGGCGTACGCGTCGGTCCTGCTCATCGGCCTGGGCATCTGGACCTGGATCGCCGGGCACCGCCTCGGCAGGCGCCAGCAGCAGCTGTCCGGCGAGGCCCTGCGCTACCTCGACGAGCTGACCAGGTCGCAGGCCGCCGGAGCACCCGTGGACGAGCTCTCCCCACCCCTGCGCAAGCTCCTAGACACACGGCTCTGACACACGGCACGCGTACGGCGATGGCGGCACCCTCTCCGGGCGCCGCCATCGCCGTATCACGACTGCGCGGTCCGTCAGCCGACCCGCGCCCCCGGGGCCCTGGCCCGCTCCCGTGCCTCGGGGTTGACGCCATGGGCGCGGGCCGACATCCGGTCGTCCACCACCGTGCGCTGCGCGACACCGAACAGCCGGCGCGGGCCCGGTACGGCGACGACTCCCAGGAAGCGGGGGGCGCCGGGCGAACCAGACCTCGTCGACCTCGCCGGACCTGACCTTGCGGACCCAGAACGTGTAACCGCTGCCCAGGAAGCTGCCGTAGCCGAGGGAGACGGTCTTGTCCGGGCACTCGGGGTCCGTGAAGGAGAACCGGGTGGTGCCGTTATTCGCGATCGAGGCGGCTCCCGGGACCGACTGCCAGGGGTAGACCTTCAGGATCCGGCGCAGCGCACGGACGGCCAGGACCCTCGCCGTGTTGAGCATGGCCAGGTAGATGAGCACGAACAGGGCCGGGAAGAGGATCCAGAGCGTCCATACCGGTGTCAGGAGCACCACGTACAGCCAGGCCACGAAGGATGCGAGCGAGAGCAGGAAGGCACTGAGCCGGAACGCGGCCGTGCGGCGCCGGGCCCACCGGGTGGCCGGGTCCTCGTAGGCCGTCTTCGTCAGGGGAATGTCCACTGCGTTTGACTCCATCGGGGTCAGCCGAAGACCGCGTGCACGGACGCCTCGCCCTCGGACTCGGGGATCTGGGCCTTGAACTCCTCGGGAAGCGGACTGTCGAAGCTCACCATCTCCGCCATGGCGCGGCGGACGTCACGGTGGTGCTCGTGAGCGTCCACGGCCGTCGTCGTCAGTGTGAGGACCGCGAGGTCGCGCCCGTCCGGGAACGGCAGGTACGCGGTCGCCTCGTACAGGGACCGCGGCCGGGCGTCGGCCTGAGCGGGCAGCTCCACCAGGGACTCGGTGCACGCGCCGGGCCCGCAGGGCAGGTCCGCCACGGATACCGGCAGGGCGTTCCTGCGCGCGGTCGCCGCCTGCGCCGTCGCCGGCTTCGGCGGAGTCCACGGGATCTCGCGCCGGGCGAGCATCACCACCGACTCCAGCATGGTGCCGTCGTCCCCCTCGTGAGCGCCGTTGGCGAAGCTCACCACGCCTTCCCGCCGCATCTCCGAGGTCAGGGCCCGGGCCTCGGCCAGCTGCTCCAGGAAGCCGGCCCGCTGCCCCTGCGGGGCCAGTTCGAGGAGCGACTCGACGGTTGGTGGCCGTGGAGCGCCTTCCGCCAGTCGACCGGCGCGGTCGCCGCCCTGGTGATGGAGGAGTGGGCGTTCTTCAGGTTCGTCGGCAGCGCCACGTCGGGCTGCTCACGGAAGGCGACGGCCGCGTCCCCGTCCCAGTCGCCGCCCGACCGCAGGTTCTCGATCATCTTGTGGGCGTCGGAGATGGTCTGCACCGACTTCTGGAGGCGCGAGGTCAGTTCGGACACGACCGGGACGCTGCCCGGCTCCGGGTCGAAACCCAGGGACGGATACGAGGTCACCGGCCGCCTCCCTGCGAACAAAGAGAGGGGCGGACCGCAGACACGGCCCGCCCCTCCACCGAAGCACGCTCAGCTCTCCGGCAGGTACCCCGTCTGCACCAGCTGTCCGCTCGACCGGCGCGAGATGAACTGGCCGCGGCCCTGCGGCTGCGGAGTGGCCTTGATGTTGTTGAACACCGGGCCCTCCGACGGGTCGCCGGACAGGACGATGCCCTGCGCGCCGAGCTCCTTGATCCGGGTGAGGACCGGCTCGAAGGAGGAGCGCGAGGCGCCCGAGGTGCTGCGGGCCAGGATGATCCGCAGACCGAGGTCACGCGCGAACGGCAGGTACTCCAGGAGCACCGACATCGGGTTGCCCATCGACGTGGCGACGAGGTCGTAGTCGTCGATGAAGATGAACGCGTCGGGCTCGTTGTACCAGGAGCGGTTGCGCAGCTGGTCCGGTGTCACGTCCGGGCCCGGCATACGACGGCTCATCGAGCCGGCCAGCGACTCCATGACCTCCTGGAGCTGCGGACCCGAGGCGCAGTACTTGTACATGTGGCTCTCGGGCACCTGGCCGAGCAGCGCGCGCCGGAAGTCCGAGACCACGAACAGCGCCTTGTTGGGCTGGTACCGCTCCGAGACCTGCTTGGCGATGAACCGCAGCAGCGAGGACTTGCCGGACTCGCTCTCGCCGTAGACGACGAACAGCGGGTCGGTCTCGAAGTCCACGAACACCGGGGACAGCGTGAGCTCGTCGACGCCGATCGCGATGCCGCGGCTGCCGAAGTCGCCGCCACCGGGCAGCTCGGACGCGGGCAGCATCGTCGGCAGCATCCGCACCTTGGGGGCCGTCGGGCCCTGCCAGGCGCTGTTGACGCTCTGCACGAGGTTCGCCATGCCGTCGGCCAGATCCTCGACCTGCGCCGACCCGTCGATGCGCGGGGTCGCGGCCAGGTAGTCCAGCTTGTCCGGGGACAGACCGCGGCCGGGCTTGCCCATCGGGACGTTCTCGGCCCGCTTGCGGTCGAACTCCGACTCCATCGCGTCACCGAGGCGCAGTTCGAGCCGGCTGAGGACCTGGTCGCGCAGCGCGGGCCGCATCTCGGTGTACCGGGTCGCGGTGATGACCAGGTGGATGCCGAAACCGAGACCACGCTGAGCGATGTCCGCGATGACCGGGTCGAGCATCTCGTAGTCGTTCTTGAACGTCGCCCAGCCGTCGATGATCAGGAAGACGTCGCCCCACGGCTGGTCGGGGTAGTGCCCCTGGGCCCGGCGGGAGCGGAAGGTGTTCATGGAGTCGATGCTCTTCGAGCGGAAGAACTCCTCACGGGCGTTGAGGATGCCGTGCACCTCCGCGACCGTACGGCGCACCTTCTCCTGGTCCAGACGGGAGGCCACGCCGCCCACATGGGCCAGGTTCTCCAGCGCCAGCATGCCGCCGCCGCCGAAGTCGAGGGCGTAGAACTGCACTTCGGCCGGGGTGTGCGTGAGCGCGAACGACGAGATCATCGTGCGTACCAGCGTCGACTTGCCGGACTGGGGGCCACCCACGATCAGCGCGTGACCGGCGGAACCCGACAGGTCCGCGTACATCACGTCACGGCGCTGCTCGAAGGGCTTGTCGACCAGACCGACCGGGACGATCAGCTTGCTCTGCGCGTGGTAACCCTCGGCGTGCAGACCGCGCTCCGGGCTGATGCCCAGCGCCGGCAGCACCTGGTCAAGGCTGAACGGCTCGTCCAGCGGCGGCAGCCACACCTGGTGGGCGGGCGGACCCTGCCCGTCAAGGCGGCTGACGATCACGTCGAGGACGGTGTCGGCGAGCGCGTCGTCGACCTGGTTGCTGCGGGTCTCCGGCTCCGGCTCGGCGAGGATGCGCACCGGCACCGGCGCCGCAGTGAACAGCACGGGGGAGCGGTCGATACGCCCGCCGCCCTGCGCCATCGGCCCGTTGGGCCGGTAGGTGCCCGACACGTACGCGGCCTTGAACTGCACCATCGTCTCGGTGTCGTACTTCAGGATGCCCGCGCCGGGGACGTTCGGCAGGTGGTACGCGTCGGGCACACCGATCGCCGTACGGGACTCGGCCGCCGAGAAGGTGCGCAGACCGATGCGGTACGACAGGAAGGTGTCCAGGCCGCGCAGCTTGCCCTCCTCCAGGCGCTGCGAGGCGAGCAGCATGTGCACACCCAGCGAACGGCCGATCCGGCCGATCTGGATGAACATCTCGATGAAGTCCGGCTTGGCGGCGAGCAGTTCGCTGAACTCGTCGATGATCAGGACGAGCGAGGGCAGCGGGTCGAGGGCGGCACCGGCGGCACGCGCCTTCTCGTAGTCGGTGATGTTGGCGTAGTTGCCGGCCTGCCGCAGCAGCTCCTGACGGCGGGTCAGCTCACCGGTGATGGAGTCGCGCATGCGGTCGACGAGCGTCAACTCGTCGGCCAGGTTGGTGATGACCGCGGAGACGTGCGGCATGGAACCCATGCCGGTGAAGGTCGCACCACCCTTGAAGTCCGCGAGGACGAAGTTGAGCGTCTCGGAGGAGTGGGTGACCGCGAGGCCGAGGACCAGGGTGCGCAGCAGCTCCGACTTTCCGGAACCGGTGGCGCCGACGCACAGGCCGTGCGGGCCCATGCCCTCCTGCGAGGCCTCCTTGATGTCCAGCATGACCGGCTCGCCGCTCTCGCCGAGACCGATCGGCACCCGCAGCCGCTCGTGCAGCGTGCGCGGCCGCCAGGTGCGCGAGACGTCCACGCTCGCCGCGTCGCCGATCTGCATGAGATCGGTGAAGTCCAGGTTCGCCAGCAGCGGTTCGTCCGCGTCGGCGGCGCCCAGACGCAGCGGCGCGAGCTGCCGGGCCAGCGACTCGGCCTGCGCCTGCGACAGCACGTCGGGGACACCGGTGAAGACACCCGTGCCCGCCTCCAGCTCCATGGCCTCGGGCCACACCCGCACCGACAGCGAGCCACGCGCCTCGTCGAGCTCACCGGGCACCACCTCGAGGATGGTCACGCCCTGCAGGCCCTCCGCCGAGGCGAGCACCGAGTCCGCGGGCACACCGCCGCCGTCGAGGACGACGACCACGTGCGGCTGGTCGAGGACCGCGGCGCCGTCCCGGCTCCAGCGGGGGCGGCCCTCCAGCTGGTGGGCGATCATCTCCTCCAGCTCGCCGAGGTCGTAGCAGAGCAGCCGCCGCGAACCGGCACCGTCGGACTCCTTGTGCTGCATGTGCGGCAGCCACTTGGTCCACTCCCAGTCCACCGCCGCGCCCGGCGAGGCCACGACCGCGATCACCACGTCCTCGGGGGAGTGCAGCGAGGCCAACTGCCCGACCACGGAACGGGTCTGGCCGTAGACCGTCTCGGCGTCGCCGGAGATCGTCACGTGGTAGAAGGAGCGCAGCCCGATCGCCAGCGGGAGATCGCCCAGCGTGCCGTAGCTCGCGATGAACTGCTGCATCGCGTGCGCGGTCAGCGGCTCCAGCTCGTCCACCGGCGCGGTGTCGGGGGCGACCAGCGGGGTGGCGAGCTGCTGCGGACCGAGGCCGATGCGCACCTGCGCGAAGTCCGGGTCCGTGGACCGGCGTTCCCACAGCCGCGAGCCCTCGGCGACCAGCGCCCACAGCTGTTCCGGCGCCGGGTGCAGGTAGTACTGGGCGTCACGCTGCTTGTGCACCGTGCGCCGCACCTCACGACGCTTCTGCGCCAGGTACTTGAGGTAGTCGCGGCGGGCCTCGGCCATCTGACCGGAGGGTCCCTTGCGGGCCCGCACTATCTGGGCGACCAGCATGGCGACCGTGGACGCCATCATCAGCATGCCCATGATCTTCATGAAGCCCTGGGCGCCGGGCATGAAGAAGAACGCAGCCGACGAACCCATGCCCAGCATGGGCAGCAGGTTCATCAGCAGGCTGTCGTCCTCCGTGCGCGGGAGTTCGGGAGGGGACTCGAGCTTGACCTCCTCACTCGGCACCTCCGGCGGGTAAACCCGCGGCGGGCGCTTGACGATGACAACGCTCACCGATCCACCAGTCCTTCACGCAATCGCAATGTCGAACCGCCCCCGTCGTGACGGCCCCCGTACGTCCATCGACTCATGGGGCTCAGCCCACACATGAGTCGGGCGTTGATCCTACTGTTCTGCGGGCCCGTTGGGCCGGGAGGGGATGAGGAGATGCAGCAAGGGGACGGTAGGGTGACGCTCCAAACGAAGCGCGGAGCGGGAATCGCCCTGGCAAACCGCGACGAATCACCGAGTACTGGACTAGGGGGAACCGTCAGGTGAGTACGGTTTCAGCAACCGGATTCTGCCGGGTCACGGTGGCGGCACCGAACAGCCGGATCGACGTGGCACTTCCCGAGGACGTGCCGCTCTCTGACGTCTACCCGGAGATCCTGCGGCTGTCGGGACAGACTCCCGAAGAGGCCGCGCCCACCGGGTACAACCTCGTGCGCAGGGACGGTTCCGTCCTCGACGACGGCCGCTCGCTCGCCGAACAGCAGATACGCGATGGCGAACTGCTGCTTCTGCGGCCGTTCGCGGACTCGCTGCCGCCCGCCGTCTTCGACGACGTCGTCGACGCCGTGGCCGCCGTCGTCGAGGCCGACCGGCGCAGCTGGAACGACGGCATGATGCGCGTCGTCGGCCTGACCGCCGGCGCGCTGCTGCTCACCATGATGGCGCTGGCCCTGTGGTTCTCCGAGCCGCTGCGTCACGACATGCACGGCCTGCCCGGCGTCATCGCCGGCGTCACCGGCATCGTCCTCGTCGCGCTCGCCTCCGTACGCGCGCGGGTCTACGACGACCACCACGCGGCCGTCGCCCTCGGACTCGCCTCGCTGCCCCACCTGATGGTCGGCGGCTCCGGTGTCATGGGCCTGGACGCGGGCGAGGGCCCCGGCCGGCTCAACCTGCTGGTCGGCTTCGCCGTCGTCCTCGTCGCCGCCGTCCTGCTCGTCCTGATGCTGCCGCAGAACGACGCGCCCTTCATCGCCGCCGCGTTCGGCGCCGGCATCGGCGTCCTCGCCACCTTCGCCGCGATCGTCTCCGAGGCCGAGCCGCGCGAGAGCGCGGCCGTCACCGCCGTCGTCATGGTCGCCGTCATCGGCTTCCTGCCCGGCTGGTCCGCCCGCTTCTCCCGGCTGCCCATCGGCTTCCGCTCGCCCGACCAGATCGCCAAGCGCGGCCGCGCCGAGGACCAGCAGGAGCAGGAGCCGGTCGACTACCAGCTCATCACCGACCAGGCCCGCCGCGGCCACGAACTGCTGCTCGGCCTCGTCGGCGGCTGCGCCGTCACGGGCGTCGCCTCCGCCGGAGTGGTGCTCGGCTTCTCCAGCAGCGGCTGGGCCCAGCTGCTGTCGCTCGCGGCCGGCCTCGCCATGCTGATGCGGGCGCGTCTGTTCCTGTACACGTCCCAGGTCGTGACCCTGATGCTGTCGGGCATCGTCACCGTCAGCCTGCTGGTCCTGGGCCTCGCCCTGAACCCGCCGGCCGACATCATCCAGGAGCTCGTCTACGACCACAACAGCGCCCCGCTCGACATCCGCACCGTCTGGCTCTCCGCCGCGGTGGCCCTCGGCGCCACGCTCCTGGTGGCCATCGCGCTGATCGTGCCGCGCAAGGGCGTCACCCCGTTCTGGGGCCGAATGCTCGACCTGAGCGAGGGCGCGGTGCTGCTCTCCCTCGTCCCGCTCTGCCTCGCGGTCCTCGACCTGTACGCGGCGGCCCGCGGCATGACCAGCTGACGACCGGCCCGAGCAGTCCGCAGCGGCTGTCACCCGCACGGGTGGCAGCCGCTGCGTCGTCCGTGCGACGACGGCGTGGCCCGGGGCACCATCCCGGGGCTGGTACCCTGGCTGACGGCCGTTTGTGTACGCACCCCCGGAGCTGATCGCCCTGAAGGCCGCGCCCAGCGGATCCCCGCCTCCCGAGTAACGGAAGCTCCCCTGAGAAGTGGACCAGGGGCACTCGGTGGCTACCCAAGAGACTACGAGGAGTACGCGTGTCGCTCGACGCCGCTACGAAGAAGCAGATCATCACCGAGTTCGGTACCAAGGAGGGCGACACCGGCTCCCCCGAGGTCCAGGTCGCGATGCTCTCGCGCCGTATCTCGGACCTGACCGAGCACCTCAAGACGCACAAGCACGACCACCACTCCCGTCGTGGTCTGCTGATCCTGGTCGGTCAGCGCCGTCGCCTTCTCCAGTACCTGGCGAAGAAGGACATCCAGCGCTTCCGTACGCTGGTCGACCGCCTCGGCATCCGCCGCGGTGCGGCGGGCGCCAAGTAGGACGCCGTGAGGGGAGCGGTTCCCGAAACGATCGGGGGCCGCTCCCTTTGCCGTATGTGCGCACCGTACGTACGGCGAACGTGCGCGGTGTCACACCCGCTTTGTAGTGTGGTAGCACAACGCAGTACCACGAGGAGAAGTGCGCCTCGCCGCCGCCGGTCCTCGGTAGTGGCCCCCGGGCCTTGCGAACCCGGGTGCTTCGATCGAAGACCGGCCCGCACCAGATGGAGCGCTTCTCCGCGCACGTCCCCCCGCCACACGGGCGGATCGGGACAAAAGACGATACGCAGACGAAAAGTAACGGAGAGCACCTAGTGGAGAACGAGACCCACTACGCCGAGGCCGTCATCGACAACGGCTCCTTCGGCACCCGCACCATCCGCTTCGAGACGGGCCGCCTCGCCAAGCAGGCCGCCGGCTCCGCCGTGGCGTACCTGGACGACGACACCATGGTGCTGTCGGCCACCACCGCTTCCAAGAACCCCAAGGACCAGCTCGACTTCTTCCCCCTGACGGTGGACGTCGAGGAGCGGATGTACGCCGCCGGCAAGATCCCCGGCAGCTTCTTCCGCCGTGAGGGCCGCCCCTCCGAGGACGCCATCCTCACCTGCCGCCTGATCGACCGCCCGCTGCGCCCCTCCTTCAAGAAGGGCCTGCGCAACGAGATCCAGGTCGTCGCCACCATCATGGCGCTCAACCCCGACCACCTGTACGACGTCGTGGCGATCAACGCCGCCTCCGCGTCCACCCAGCTGGCCGGCCTGCCCTTCTCCGGCCCGATCGGCGGCGTCCGCGTCGCGCTGATCAACGGCCAGTGGGTCGCCTTCCCGACGCACTCCGAGCTCGAGGACGCCGTCTTCGACATGGTCGTCGCGGGCCGCACCCTGGAGGACGGCGACGTCGCGATCATGATGGTCGAGGCCGAGGCCACCGAGAAGACCATCCAGCTCGTCAAGGGCGGCGCCGAGGCCCCGACCGAGGAGGTCGTCGCCGCCGGTCTGGAAGCCGCGAAGCCCTTCATCAAGGTGCTCTGCAAGGCCCAGGCCGACCTCGCCTCCAAGGCCGCCAAGCCCACCGGCGAGTTCCCGATCTTCCTCGACTACCAGGACGACATCCTGGAGGCGCTCTCCGCCGCCGTCCGCCCGGAGCTCGCCTCCGCGCTGACCATCGCGGGCAAGCAGGAGCGCGAGTCCGAGCTGGACCGCGTCAAGGCGCTCGCCGCCGAGAAGCTCCTGCCGGAGTTCGAGGGCCGCGAGAAGGAGATCTCCGCCGCGTACCGCTCCCTGACCAAGCAGCTCGTCCGCGAGCGCGTGATCAAGGAGAAGAAGCGCATCGACGGCCGTGGCGTCACGGACATCCGTACGCTCGCCGCCGAGGTCGAGGCCATCCCGCGCGTGCACGGCTCCGCGGTGTTCGAGCGTGGCGAGACCCAGATCCTGGGCGTCACCACCCTCAACATGCTCCGCATGGAGCAGCAGCTGGACACCCTCTCCCCGGTGACCCGCAAGCGCTACATGCACAACTACAACTTCCCGCCGTACTCCACCGGCGAGACCGGCCGCGTCGGCTCCCCGAAGCGCCGCGAGATCGGCCACGGCGCCCTCGCCGAGCGTGCCCTCGTCCCGGTCCTGCCGACCCGCGAGGAGTTCCCCTACGCGATCCGCCAGGTCTCCGAGGCGCTGAGCTCCAACGGCTCGACGTCCATGGGCTCGGTCTGCGCCTCCACCATGTCGCTGCTGAACGCCGGTGTGCCCCTGAAGGCCCCCGTCGCCGGTATCGCCATGGGCCTGATCTCCCAGGACATCGACGGCGAGACGCACTACGTCACCCTCACCGACATCCTCGGTGCGGAGGACGCCTTCGGCGACATGGACTTCAAGGTCGCCGGCACCAAGGAGTTCGTCACCGCCCTCCAGCTCGACACCAAGCTGGACGGCATCCCCGCCTCCGTCCTGGCCGCGGCCCTCAAGCAGGCCCGCGACGCCCGCCTCCACATCCTCGACGTGATGATGGAAGCGATCGACACGCCGGACGAGATGTCCCCGAACGCCCCGCGGATCATCACCGTCAAGATCCCCGTGGACAAGATCGGTGAGGTCATCGGCCCCAAGGGCAAGATGATCAACCAGATCCAGGAGGACACCGGCGCCGAGATCACGATCGAGGACGACGGCACCATCTACATCGGTGCCGCCGACGGCCCGGCCGCCGAGGCCGCCCGTACCACGATCAACTCGATCGCCAACCCGACCATGCCGGAGGTCGGCGAGCGCTACCTGGGCACGGTCGTCAAGACGACCACCTTCGGCGCGTTCGTGTCCCTGCTCCCCGGCAAGGACGGCCTGCTGCACATCTCCCAGATCCGCAAGCTGGCCGGCGGCAAGCGCGTCGAGAACGTCGAGGACGTCCTCGGCGTGGGCGCCAAGGTCCAGGTCGAGATCGCCGAGATCGACTCCCGCGGCAAGCTCTCCCTGATCCCCGTGATCGAGGGCGAGGCCGAGTCCAACAGCGGCTCCGCCGCGGGCTCCTCCGACGAGAAGAAGGACGACGCCGACCAGTGACGTCCCGTGGCTCCAAGGCGACGGCCCGCACCTCCTCGGAGGCGCGGGCCGTCGCCCGTACCCAAACCCTGATCAAGGGCGAGAACGGCATCGGCACCGTCCGCAAGACCACCCTCCCCGGTGGCCTGCGCATCGTCACCGAGACCCTCCCCTCGGTCCGCTCCGCGACCTTCGGCATCTGGGCGCACGTGGGCTCCCGCGACGAGACGCCCTCGCTGAACGGCGCCACGCACTACCTGGAGCACCTCCTCTTCAAGGGCACCGCCAGGCGCAGCGCCCTGGACATCTCCTCCGCGCTCGACGCGGTCGGCGGCGAGATGAACGCGTTCACGGCGAAGGAGTACACGTGCTACTACGCGCGCGTGCTCGACGCCGACCTGCCGCTCGCCATCGACGTGGTCTGCGACATGCTGACCGGCTCCCTGATCCTGGAGGAGGACGTCAACGTCGAGCGCGGCGCGATCCTCGAAGAGATCGCCATGACCGAGGACGACCCGGGCGACTGTGTGCACGATCTGTTCGCGCACACCATGTTCGGCGACAACCCCCTCGGCCGCCCCGTCCTCGGCACGGTCGACACCGTCAACGCCCTGACCGCCGACCGCATCCGCCGCTTCTACAAGAAGCACTACGACCCGACCCACCTCGTGGTCGCGGCCGCGGGCAACGTCGACCACGACAAGGTCGTACGACAGGTCCGCGCGGCCTTCGAGAAGGCCGGCGCCCTCAGGAGCGCCGACGCCACGCCCATCGCCCCGCGCGACGGCCGGCGCGTCCTGCGCACCGCGGGCCGCGTCGAGCTGCTCGGCCGCAAGACCGAACAGGCCCACGTCGTCCTCGGCATGCCCGGCCTCGCCCGCACGGACGACCGCCGCTGGGCCCTCGGCGTGCTGAACACCGCGCTCGGCGGCGGCATGTCGTCCCGTCTCTTCCAGGAGGTCAGGGAGAAGCGCGGACTGGCGTACAGCGTCTACTCGTACACCTCCGGCTTCGCCGACTGCGGCCTGTTCGGCGTGTACGCCGGCTGCCGCCCCTCGCAGGTCCACGACGTGCTGAAGATCTGCCGCGACGAACTCGACCAGGTCGCCGAGCACGGTCTGACGGACGACGAGATCGGCCGCGCCATCGGCCAGCTGAAGGGCTCCACTGTCCTGGGCCTGGAGGACACCGGCGCGCTGATGAACCGCATCGGCAAGAGCGAGCTGTGCTGGGGCGAGCAGATGTCCGTCGACGACATGCTGACCCGCATAGCGTCGGTCACCCCGGACGACGTCCGCGAGGTCGCCCGCGAGATCCTGGGACGGCGCCCGTCGCTGTCGGTCATCGGCCCGCTGAAGGACAAGCAGGCGGCCCGACTGCACGAGGCCGTGGCCTGACCCCTGTCCGTTTCGGCTGTTCTGGTGAAGGAAGCAAGAAGATGAGCAAGCTGCGCGTGGCGGTCCTCGGCGCCAGGGGCCGGATCGGCTCCGAGGCGGTCAAGGCCGTCGAAGCCGCCGAGGACATGGAGCTGGTGGCCGCCCTCGGCAGGGGCGACAAGCTGGAGACCCTGGCCGAGACCGGCGCCCAGGTCGCCGTCGAACTGACCACGCCGGCCTCGGTGATGGACAACCTCCAGTACTGCGTCGGCCACGGCATCCACGCCGTCGTCGGTACGACGGGCTGGACCGACGAGCGCCTGGCGCAGCTCAAGGGCTGGCTCGCCGAGTCCCCGGAGACGGGCGTGCTCATCGCCCCCAACTTCTCCATCGGGGCCGTCCTGAACATGAGGTTCGCGCAGATCGCCGCGCCCTACTTCGAGTCGGTCGAGGTCATCGAGCTGCACCACCCGAAGAAGGTGGACGCTCCGTCGGGCACGGCCGCGCGCACCGCCCAGCTCATCGCCTCGGCCCGCGCCGAAGCCGGCACCGCCCCGGCACCGGACGCCACCGAGACGGCCCTGGACGGCGCGCGCGGCGCGGACGTGGACGGCATCCCCGTGCACTCCGTCCGGCTGCGCGGTCTGCTCGCCCACCAGGAGGTCCTGCTCGGGGGTGAGGGCGAGACCCTGACCATCCGCCACGACTCGCTGCACCACAGCAGCTTCATGCCGGGCATCCTGCTCGGCGCCCGCCGAGTGGTGACGACCCCGGGCCTGACCTTCGGCCTGGAGAACTTCCTGGACCTGGGCTGATGCGCGCCAAGCTGTCCTACGCCGTCACGGCCGCCGTCCTGGTCTTCTACTTCGTCCTGGTCGGCAGCCGCGGCGTCATGCTGATCCAGTCGGGCACCCTCGTCACCGTCACCTTCGGCGTGGCGGTGCTGATCCTGCCGGTGATCGGCCTGTGGTTCCTGTGGAAGAACACCCAGTTCGTCCGCCGGGCCAACGCCCTCGCCGCCGAACTCGACGCCGAGGGCGGCCTCCCGGTCGACGAACTCAAGCGCACGCCCGCCGGCCGGATCGACCGCGACTCGGCCGACGAGGTCTTCGCCCGGCGCAAGGCCGAGACGGAGACGGCCCCCGACGACTGGCGCAGCTGGTTCCGGCTCGCCGTGGCCTACCACGACGCCCGTGACACCCCACGGGCCCGCAAGGCCATGCAGCGCGCGATAGCCCTGCACGACGGCAGGCCCGTCCAGCAGCTCTGAGACGACGGCACGCGGAACGCGAAGGAGGGGGCCGGTCCTGACGAGGACCGGCCCCCTCCTTGCTCTGTCGCTGACGGGTCAGCCCCGCGCGTGCTCCGCCGCCCACGCCTCCACCGCGTCCGCGGCCCGGTCGAACGCCTGGCCCCGCGCGAGGAAGTCCGCGTTGTGCGTGGTCAGCAGCGGCGGCATATCCTCCGGCGCCCGGCCCTGCCGTACGAGGGTCAGGGCCTGGCCCTGGACCGTGCGCGGCAGCCCCAGCCAGCGCACCGGCTGCTGTGCCGTGCGCACGGCGACGACCTGCTCCCAGGGCACCGTACGCGTGAGCAGGAAGCCCACCCGCCGCACCCCGCGGGCGCTCACCCACACCCCCATGCGCAGCAGCCGCAGCGCGCAGACGATGACGAGCAGCGCGATGCCGAGCACCAGCGCGGCCTCGGACGGCGAGTCGGTCAGCGCGATGATGACCGCGGCGAACAACACGTACGAGGCGAGCAGCAGGACGACCGCCGCCACACCCACCCGCCACGGTCCGGGCCGGTAAGGGCGCCGCCAGCGGTCACGGTTGTCGAACGGCAGCGCGACATCGTCCGTCGTCTCGAATGCGCGGTCGGCCGTCAGGAAGGGCAGGGGCACGGCGGGTCCTCACTCGGTCCATGCGTGGGCTGTGGCGGTGAGGCTATCCGCCGGTGTCCCCGCTGACCACTTCAGGGGGACCGGATGAGTCAGTGCCCCTGGGAGGCCTGCGACTGCTGTGTCTGCGAGGGCGCCTGATCCTGCGACAGCGCCGGCATCCCGAGGACCAGGGAGCCCACGAGCCCGGCGACGATGGTGAGCCCCACCAGCCAGCGCCCGGCCAACTCACCGGCGGATGCCCGCTCAGGGGGCGGAGGAGTGACATTGCTGCGGAACCTGTCGGCTTCGGCGACAAAGGCGAACGGGACGGGTTCGCGCCGACGCAACAGCATGGGGGTACTTCTCCCTTCGGGGATCGAACAGCCAACTGCTGTCTGTACAGACGAGCGGGTACCGCAAATGGTGCCCAACTATTGCGAAAACCTGTGATCTGGAGCCACGTAGAGTGGGCGCTGACCGCAGATGTGATGGGAAGGACCTTCCGTGACCCCCGCCGGCGACCCCGATATCTCCTTGCGCGACGACGTCACCGTCGAGCTGGTGAAGTCCAGCGCTTCGGACTCCGACGTTCTGTTCGCTGCCCGTGTCTCGACCCTGGGCGAGCAGTCCCTCGACGAGCTGCAGAAGGACCCCGAGCGGTCCAAGGGCCTGATCAACTACTTGATGAGGGACCGGCACGGCAGCCCCTTCGAGCACAACTCCATGACGTTCTTCGTCACCGCGCCGATCTTCGTCTTCCGCGAATTCATGCGGCATCGCGTGGGCTGGTCGTACAACGAGGAGAGCGGTCGCTACCGGGAGCTCGAGCCGGTCTTCTACGTCCCTGCCGCGGACCGGAAGCTCGTCCAGGAAGGCCGCCCCGGCAAGTACGTCTTCGTCGAGGGTTCCCCGGAGCAGCACGAAACGGTCCGCAGTGTCCTCGACGACTCCTACCGGCAGGCATACACGGCCTACCAGAAGCTGTTGGCCGAGGGCGTCGCCCGCGAGGTCGCCCGTTCGGTCCTGCCCGTCGGTCTGTTCTCGTCGATGTACGCCACCTGCAATGCGCGCTCCCTGATGCACTTCCTCGGCCTGCGCACCCAGCACGAGCAGGCGAAGGTGCCGTCCTTCCCGCAGCGGGAGATCGAGATGGTCGGCGAGAAGATGGAGGCGGAGTGGGCCAGGCTCATGCCGCTCACCTACGCCGCCTTCAACGCGAACGGTCGTGTGGCCCCGTAGCGGACGCCTGTTTCCCCGGCGGGCACAGATGTGCGGGTCCACCTCGCGAAGTGTCCGTATTGCGGCATTTAGAGAAGTTCATCTAGCCTGATCAAACGGACCCGGCACTGCTTGAACCCCCGAGCAGGCAGTGCCGGGCTCCGCATTTGTCAGGACTTATCCGAGCCCCCGAGGGCAGACCCGGCGATGAGCACCGAGTAGCGTGTATGCCATGGCTCCGACCTCCACTCCGCAGACCCCCTTCGGGCGGGTCCTCACCGCCATGGTCACGCCCTTCACGGCGGACGGCGCACTCGACCTCGACGGCGCACAGCGGCTCGCCACCCACCTGGTGGACGCAGGCAACGACGGCCTGATCATCAACGGCACCACCGGCGAGTCCCCCACCACCAGTGACGCGGAGAAATCGGACCTCGTACGAGCCGTACTGGAGGCGGTCGGCGACCGGGCCCACGTCGTCGCGGGCGTCGGCACCAACGACACCCGCCACAGCATCGAGCTGGCCCAGGCCGCCGAGAGGACCGGCGCACACGGCCTGCTGATCGTGACGCCGTACTACAACAAGCCCCCGCAGGAGGGCCTGTACCGGCACTTCAGCGCCGTCGCCGACGCCGCCGAGCTGCCCGTCATGCTCTACGACATCCCCGGCCGCAGCGGTGTCCCGATCAGCACCGAGACGCTGGTCCGGCTCGCCGAGCACCCGCGGATCGTCGCCAACAAGGACGCCAAGGGCGACCTCGGCCGGGCCGGCTGGGCCATCGCCCGCTCGGGCCTCGCCTGGTACTCCGGCGACGACATGCTGAACCTCCCGCTGCTCTCCGTGGGCGCGGTCGGGTTCGTCTCGGTCGTCGGCCATGTCGTCACCCCGGACCTGCGCGCCCTGGTCGAGGCGTTCATCTCGGGCGACGTGCAGAAGGCCACCGAGATCCACCAGAAGCTGCTCCCCGTCTACACGGGCATGTTCCGCACCCAGGGCGTGATGACGACCAAGGCGGCGCTCGCCCTCCAGGGCCTCCCCGCCGGGCCCCTGCGCGCCCCCATGGTCGAGCTCTCGCCGGAAGAGATCGAGCAGCTCAAGATCGATCTTGCCGCCGGCGGGGTACAGCTCTAGCACCAGACTTCGCGCGCCCGACGCGCAACCGGACTCAACAACTGAATAGGCGGGCCACCGGTGCCCGCACCACAACGACAACTGCTACACGCACGAACGTCACGCGCGCCACGTGCCCCACCGGTACGTGGCGTGCGTGGTGAGGAGAGTCTTTTGAGTCATCCGCATCCTGAACTGGCCCCGCCCCCGCCGCTTCCCGAAGGCGGCCTGCGGGTCACCCCACTCGGCGGTCTCGGCGAGATCGGCCGAAACATGACGGTCTTCGAGTACGGCGGCCGTTTGCTGATCGTCGACTGCGGCGTGCTGTTCCCGGAGGAGGAGCAGCCCGGAATCGACCTGATCCTGCCGGACTTCTCGTCCGTCAGGGACCGCCTCGACGACATCGAGGGCATCGTCCTCACCCATGGCCACGAGGACCACATCGGCGGCGTCCCCTATCTCCTCCGCGAGAAGCCGGACATCCCGCTGATCGGCTCCAAGCTGACCCTCGCGCTCATCGAGGCCAAGCTCCAGGAGCACCGCATCCGCCCGTACACCCTTGAGGTGGCGGAGGGGCACCGCGAGCGCATCGGCCCCTTCGACTGCGAGTTCGTCGCGGTCAACCACTCCATCCCGGACGCCCTGGCCGTCGCCATCCGCACTCCCGCCGGCATGGTCGTGCACACGGGTGACTTCAAGATGGACCAGCTTCCGCTGGACGGCCGCCTCACGGACCTGCACGCGTTCGCGCGGCTGAGCGAGGAGGGCATCGACCTCCTCCTCTCCGACTCGACGAACGCCGAGGTCCCGGGCTTCGTCCCGCCCGAGAAGGACATCTCGAACGTCCTGCGGCAGGTCTTCGCGGGCGCCCGCAAGCGGATCATCGTGGCGAGCTTCGCCAGCCACATCCACCGCATCCAGCAGATCCTGGACGCGGCCCACGAGTACGGCCGCCGGGTCGCCTTCGTCGGCCGCTCGATGGTCCGCAACATGGGCATCGCGCGCGACCTCGGCTATCTGAAGGTCCCCCCGGGCCTGGTGGTCGACGTCAAGACGCTCGACGACCTCCCGGACCACGAGGTGGTCCTGGTCTGCACGGGCTCGCAGGGCGAACCGATGGCCGCCCTGTCCCGCATGGCCAACCGCGACCACCAGATCCGGATCGTCCAGGGCGACACCGTCATCCTCGCGTCCTCGCTGATCCCCGGGAACGAGAACGCGGTCTACCGCGTGATCAACGGCCTGACCCGCTGGGGCGCCCACGTCGTCCACAAGGGCAACGCCAAGGTGCACGTCTCGGGCCACGCGTCCGCGGGCGAACTCCTGTACTTCTACAACATCTGCCGTCCGAAGAACCTGATGCCGGTCCACGGCGAATGGCGCCACCTGCGCGCCAACGCCGAGCTCGGCGCCCTGACCGGCGTCCCGCACGACCGCATCGTCATCGCCGAGGACGGCGTGGTCGTCGACCTCGTCGAGGGCAAGGCGAAGATCTCGGGCAAGGTCCAGGCGGGTTACGTCTACGTCGACGGCCTCTCGGTCGGCGATGTCGGCGAGCCGGCGCTCAAGGACCGCAAGATCCTCGGCGACGAGGGCATCATCTCGGTCTTCCTGGTCGTCGACTCGTCCACCGGCAAGATCACGGGTGGCCCGCACATCCAGGCACGCGGCTCGGGCATCGAGGACTCCGCCTTCTCCGACGTGATCCCGAGGATCACCGAGGTCCTGGAGCGCTCGGCACAGGACGGCGTGGTCGAACCCCACCAGCTTCAGCAGCTGGTGCGCAGGACCCTGGGCAAGTGGGTCTCCGACACGTATCGCCGCAGGCCGATGATCCTCCCTGTGGTCGTGGAGGTCTGACGGACTGTCGGACATCCGTCCGAGTGGGGCGCCTCGATTTGCATCGAGGCGCCCCACTCCAGTACGTTTACGGCTCCGCCCGAGGGGGAACCCGGCCAGCTTCGTGCTCCGGGGCCAGCCTCCAGGGGGCGGGAATTCCGACTCAGAACTTCTGATAAAGTCGGAACCGCCGGAAAGGGAAACGCGAGAGCGGGAACCTGGAAAGCATCGAGGAAATCGGAACCGGAAACGGTCTGATAGAGTCGGAAACGCAAGACCGAAGGGAAAAGCCCGGAGGAAAGCCCGAGAGGGTGAGTACAAAGGAAGCGTCCGTTCCTTGAGAACTCAACAGCGTGCCAAAAATCAACGCCAGATATGTTGATACCCCGTCTCCAGCATCAGCTGGGACGAGGTTCCTTT
>NZ_RSAJ01000449.1 GCF_003933965.1 Streptomyces sp. RP5T | reverse complement strand
TGCCACGGGCCCGCCGCACGTCTTAGACATACGACGGGCCCGTGAGGTTGCCCCATGAACCTGTGCGGGACCTGGGGCCCGCCTCGCGGGCCCCCGTGGACCTCAGCTCGCGCACTGCGCCTTGTCCGCGGTGGACTTCTCCACTTCCGGTGCGGCCGCGGCGGACGAATTCAGTTTGACGCCCGCGCCCTTGAAGTCCTTGCCCAGGGTCAGGGTCATGGCGGGCAGTCCCTGGGAGTTGGTGACGCTCTTGCCGGGCTTCAGCGCCGAGCCGGACAGCCCCATGATGTCCGCCAGCCGGCGCGCCTGGTCGGCCTGGCCGGGGTCGTACTCCAGGGTCGTCCTCGCGAGGGCCGCCTCGGCGTTGCCCGCGTTCTCCGACTTGGACACGCCCGCCTCGGTCTGCAGGTAGGCCAGCTGCTGCTGGGCGCTGCCGCCCGCCGCCCCGCCGTTGAGGATGCGCACCCGCACCTCGGAGGCGGCAGACTTGGTGCCCTTGAGCCGGGCCGCGACCTCCGCCTTCTCCTTCTTCTGCTGCGCCTTGACCTCGGTGAAGGAGACGTCGTTCTTGATCGCGTCGAAGATCGCGGGGGCCCTGGTCGGGTCGACGACCACCGTCGCCTTGACCGTCTCGGCCGGGTTGTCGACCACCGGGATCGTCATGAAGCTGATGTTCTTCGTCGGTACCTTCTTCAGCTCCAGGGCGATGTCCTTGAGCGTGCCGACCTTGCCGATCGCCGTGTCCACGGTCAGCGCGTTGGTCGCCGCCTCCGCCAGCTTCAGCAGCTTGGTGGGGCTGGTGAGGGTGTCGCCGGAGGTCATCTTGCGCATCAGCGAGCCCAGGAACTGCTGCTGCACCTTGATCCGGTCCAGGTCGCCCTCGTTGCCGAAGGCGTGCCGGGTGCGCACGAACGCGAGGGCCTGCTCGCCCTCCACCTTGGACTTCCCGGCGGGCAGGACGAGCTTGGACTTCTTGTCGTCGACGGCTTTCTCCACACAGACCTCGACCCCGTCCACCGCCGTGGTCAGGGTCTTGACCGCGTTGAAGTCGGCCATCACGAAGTGCTGGGGCTTGATGCCGGTGGCCGCCTCGACCGTGCGCATGGTGCAGCCCGCGTCCCGGCCCTGTTCACCGAGGCTCCGGTTGAAGCGGACCCCCTCCAGTCCCGGGACGACCGACGAGGAGCCGTCCTCCTGCTTGGTCTCGCAGTCCGGGATGTCGACGATCAGGTCCCGCGGGATGCTCAGCGCGGTCGCGTTCGACCGGTCCTTGGCCACGTGCAGCAGGATGTTGGTGTCGGCGTGGCCGACGCTGCCCGCGTCGCCGTAGCCCTCGTTGCCCGCACCGGTGCGCTTGTCGGTGCCGATGATGAGGATGTTGAAGGCCTCGTCCTTGCTGAAGTTGCTCGCGGCCGCGTCGCCGACGTCGGTCGTGCCGACGTTGCCCTCCAGGTGCTTGAGGTAGAAGTAGCCCGTCCCGGCGCCGGCGATCAGCACGAAGGCCGTCGTGCCGCCGGTCCACAGCAGCGCCTTCTTCGCCTTCGACTTCTGCTTGACGGGCCGGCGTCCGCGCCGCCCCGGCAGCGGCTCCTCGGGCGGTGCGCCACGCCGCCTGCGCGGCGGCGGAACGTCCCTGCCGGGGGCCACAGGGGTCGCCGTACGGCCACGCGGCGCCCCCGACCGGCTCGGTGCGGGCGCGGACCTGCGCGGTGCGGGCACGGCCGGCTGCGGTGCGGAAGGGCTCAGTCGCAGTTCGTATTCACCGGTGTTCGGATTGAGCACCCACTGGTCTGCGGGGTCGACGTCGTCCGCCCGCCCACGGCCTTGTGCGTCCACGTTGTCCGAATCCTCCGTCAGGGCCACGCGGCGATCGCTGGATCGCTCACACTATCCGCCCGACTGGGCCTTGAGCGACGTGAGTTGTTCCTGTGCCGATTCTGCAGGCAAGTACGTACGCACGGACCCCTCCGTTCGACTACCAGCGGTAGACCGAGTACACGTCCATGCACTGCCCGGTGTCCGAGCCGTTGATGGCGTCCGCGTTGCCCGGCACGTCACCGGCCCTGGCCTCGGACTGCTTCGGATACGCCGTCCCCTCGCGCCAGTCGGCGCCCACGACGAGTGTGACCCCGGACACATCGGTCGACTTCTTCACCGAACTCAGCGGTATCCCGAGGGACTTGGCGACGCGCTGGGCGTCGCCCTCCAGGTCGGCGGTCGGGTAGCGCACCACGGTCCGGTCCTCGGAGAGCCCCGCCGTCGCGTCCTTGGACGCCCGCGAGAACCCCTTCCGCACGAGTTCCCCGGCGATCGTGCCGGCGCGTTTGCCCACCGGTCCGAGCGTGGCGGTGGCCGTCGCGTTCTGCACGAGCACACCGATCTCGTCGTCCGGGGCGGACGGGGCCTTCGTCGCGGTCCTGCCGGTCTTCTTCCCGCCCGAGGGCGCCGTGCCGTTCTTGTCGAGGGCCACGTCGTCGCGGAGCATCTCCCACAGCTTGTCCGCGTTCGCGCCGTCGGGGATCACGTGGTTCCTGTTGCCCGGGTCCTCCACGTTCGGCATCGTCACCGACGTGATGCGGTCCGTCGGCACCGACTTGAGCTGCATGCCGAGGTCGTAGAGGTCCTTGACCGAACCGATCTCCTCGGAGACCTTCAGCGACTTCGTGGCCGCCTCGGCGAGGCCCATCAGGCGCGGGGTGTCGGTGAAGACGTTCTGCCCCTTCAGCGTGCGGATCATCGAGTTCAGGTACATGTGCTGGGCCCTGGCCCGCATCAGGTCGCTGCCCCAGGCGTGCCGGGTGCGCAGCCACTGCAGGGCCTGCTCGCCCTGGACCTTGTGCGTCCCGGCCCGCATCTTCAGCCCCGAACCGCCGGGCACCGCGGCTGTCGGGCGGTCCCACACGTTCTGCCGCACACAGACGTCGACGCCGCCGATGGCGTCCGCCATCCGCACCACGCCCGCGAAGTCGATCGTCATCCAGTGGTCGATGTAGACCCCGGTGAGGTTCTGCCAGGTGGCGAGCGTGCAGCCGGCGCCGCCGCGCGCCAGGGAGAGGTTGATGATGTCGGTGGTCGCCGGGTACGTCTTCCCGGTGTCCGGGTCCGTGCACTTGGGGATGTCGACCCGGGTGTCACGCGGGATGCTCACCAGCGCGGCGCTCTTGCGGTCCGCGGAGAGGTGGATGAGCATCTGCACGTCGCCCAGCGGGGGGTTGCCGCGGTCGTCCCGGCTGCCGCCGAGCTTCACGTTCTCGTCGGAGTTACGGCTGTCCGAACCGATCAGCAGGATGTTGAGCGGCGTCTGCCCGGCCGCGTTGGCCTCCGCCTTGCGGGCCTTGGAGTCTCCGCTGCTGCGCTCGCCCTTGCGTATGTTGCCGTTGAGATGCTGGTAGTAGAGGTATCCGGCGCCGGCCGTGCCGAGTATCAGCACGGCGAGCGTGATCGCCGACCATCTCAGCACCCGGTGCCTGCGGGGGCCGCGCCGCCGCCCGTGCCGCCTGCCGCCGTCCCCGCTGTCGCCGCCCCCGGCCTTTCGCGCTGGTGAAACGGTCCGGGAAGCCGGCCGCGCCCCCTCCTCGTGCACACCGCTGTACGCCATCCCCTGTCTCCCCACCCTCACCGAACCAACGAAAAGACCTGCCGTACGACTCGTAAGACGCACGACAGGCCCTTCAGGTCACCTCACTTGGCGCACTCGACCTTGTCGGCCGTGGACTGCTGCACCCCCTCGGGGGCCTTCGTCGCCGTGGTGAAGGAGACTCCGGCGCCCTTGAAGTCCTTGCCCAGGGTGAGGGTCATGGTGGGCAGGCCCTGGGAGTTGGTGACGCTCTTGCCGGGCTTCAGCGCCGAGCCGGACAGCCCCAGGATGTCCGCCAGCCTGCGGGCCTGATCGGCCTGGTCGGGGGCGTACTCCAGGGTCGTCTTCGCCAGCGAGGTGCCCGCGTTGCCGGCGTTCTCCGACTTCAGTACGCCCTCCTCGTTCTGGAGGTACTCCAGCTCGGCCTGCGCGCTGCCCGCCGCCGCCCCGCCGTTGAGGATGCGCACCCGCACCTCGGAGGCGGCCGACTTGGTGCCCTTGAGACGGGCCGCGGCCTCCGCCGCCTCGGCGCTCTTGGCCGCGCTCGCCTTCTTCTTGACCTCCGTGAACGACACGTCGTTCTTGATCATGTCGAAGACCGTGGGAGCCGTCGACTTGTTCAGGACGACCGTCGCCTTCACCTTCTCCGTCGGGTTGTCGACGACCGGCACGGTGGTGAAGGTCAGGTTCTTCACGTTCAGCTTGCCCAGCTCCAGACCGAGGTCCTTCAGCTTGCCGATGCTGTCCAGCTGCGAGTCCACGGTCAGCGCCTTCGTGCCCGCCTCGGCCAGCTTCAGCATCTTCGCCGGGTTGGTCAGCGTGTCGTTCGACTTCAGCTTGCGCATCAGCGCGCTCAGGAACTGCTGCTGGAGCCCGATCCGGCTCAGGTCGCCGCCGAAGCCGACCGAGTGCCGGGTGCGCACGAACGCGAGGGCCTGCTCGCCCGAGATGGTGTGCGTGCCCTTGGACAGCTTGAGCTTGGAGTCCTCGTCGTCGATGTCCTTGGCCAGACAGACCTCGACCCCGCCGACCGCCGTGGTCAGTGTCTTGACCGCGTTGAAGTCGGCCACCATGAAATTGTCGGCCTGGATGCCGGTGAGCTCGGTGACGGTCCGCACCGTGCAGCTGGGCGTGCGTTCGTCCTGGCCGAGGCTGGTGTTGAAGCGGACGCTGTCCGTGCCCGCGATGACCTTGGTGGTGCCGTCCGCCTGCGTGGTCGGGCAGTCCGGCACGTCCACGATCAGGTCGCGCGGGATGCTGAGTGCGGTCGCGTTCGTCCGGTCCTTGGAGACGTGCAGCAGGATCGTGGTGTCCGCGTGCCCGACGCTGTTCTTGTCGCCGTAGCTCTCGTTGCCCGCGCCGGTGCGCTTGTCGGTGCCGATCAGCAGGATGTTGATCGCCTTGTCCGACTGGAATCCACCCGTACTCGCGCCGTCGTCGGAGACGGACGTGATGTTCCCGTTCAGATGACGGATGTAGAGGTACCCGCCACCCGCCGCCGCGACCAGCACGAAGGCCATCGTGCCGCCGGTCCACAGCAGCGCCTTCTTCGCGGTCGACTTCTTCTTGACGGGCCGGCGTCCGCGCCGCCCCGGCAACGGCTCCTCGGGCGGTGCGCCCCGGCGCCTGCGCGGCGGCGGGACGTCACGGCCGGGAGCCACGGGGGTGGCCGTACGACCGGCGGGCGCGCCCGTCCTGCTGGGGGAGGGCACGGATCTACGGGGACCGGGAACACCCGACTGCGGTGCGGAAGGGGTCAGTCGCAGTTCGTATTCACCGGTGTGCGGGTTGAGTACCCACTGGTCTGCGGGGTCGATTTCGCCCGCCCGCCCACGGCCTTGTGCGTCCACGGTTGCTGAATCCTCCGTCGGCCGGATGCACCGGATCGCTCACACTAGCCGTCCGATTCGCCGACAGGTTACGGCGGTGACGCATTCCACGTCCCTACAACCGGGCAATCCGCCCATTTGCCCGGACACCGCTTACCGCTTTGGGCAACGCTTTACCCGCAGGTGTCCTCGGCGGCCGTGTTACCGCGGAAGGCGGGTACATCACCGGCCTTCTCAGTTTCTCCATAGGGTTCTTCGTCGTGAGAATGTTCTGAGACCTTCGGGGCTTTCCGCGTCACCTTCACCGGCGCGTCCTTGCGCAACCGTTCGAAAAGCCGCCGGGCCTCGGGTTCGACGAGTTGATCACGATTGGCGTCGTAGACGTACGACTCCCTCGGCACGGTAAGGAATTGCACGCGTCCGGTGGGGATGTCCCGCAGGCCGCGCACGAGTTCGTACAGCCCGCGCAGACTCGCCAGATCCGGGTCGGTGGTGAGCGAGGAAGTCGCCGCGTCCAGCACGGGGTAGAGCTTCACCGGATTCAGCAGTACGTCATTGCTCTGCACCTTGTTGACCAGTGCTCCGAGAAAGCGCTGCTGGCGGTCCATGCGAGCGGTGTCGCTGCCGTTGCCGAGGGACTTGCGGGCCCGCACGTAGCCGAGGGCCTCCTCGCCGTTCAGCGTCACCCGGCCCGCCGGCAGCCGCAGCTTGGCGGCCTTGTCGTCGATCGGTTCGGCGAGGCAGACCGTCACGCCGTCGACGGCGTCCACCATGTCCTTGAAGCCGTGGAAGTCGACGACCATGTGATGGTCGATGCGAATGTTCGTGAGCTTCTCGACGGTCCGGATCGTGCAGGCCGAACCGCCCTTCTGGAAGGCGTAGTTGAACATCGCGAACATGGGCTCGCCGCGGGTCCCGTCCCGCCCCAGGCAGGCCGGCACGTCCACCATCAGGTCCCGCGGCAGCGACACGGCCGTCGCGGTGCGCCGGCCGGCGGACAGGTGCAACAGGATCGTGGTGTCCGAGCGCTCGGTCCCGGAGTCCCGCCCGTACTGGCCGTTCCCGTCGCCCGAACGCGAGTCGGACCCGATCAGCAGGATGTTCTGAGCGCCCTTGACGAGCGAGGTCGGCCGGTCCTTGTCGTACCGGGCGAGCTCCGCGGCGGCCGCCTCGTCCGCGGTGATGTTCCCGTCGAGCTTGGCGTAGACGGCCCACCCGGTGCCACCCGCGACGAGGACGACCGCGCCGACACCGATCCCGACACCCCCCAGCCGGCGCCGCCTGCGCCGCCGTACGAGCCCTTCGCCGTGGGCCGACGACCCGAGGCCGGGCCCGAGGGGGCGAGCACTGTCGGTCACGAGTCGGCCCACCCCTCATGGCGTAAGAATCCGTACTCCCGACCATGACGCGAACCACCCCCGGGGGCAGCCCGCTACTGACCCATGCGGGTGACTCCCCACGCCCTGGGACCACCTCCGCCCCGAACCCGAAC
>NZ_RSAJ01000448.1 GCF_003933965.1 Streptomyces sp. RP5T | reverse complement strand
TGACGGGCCCGGTCGGGTCGGGGGCCGCCGCCGCGATCACGAGGGCGTCCCGCTCGGCGGCGTACGCCACGGCTGCCGTCAGGTCGGCGGAGCCGTGGGCCACGGCGGGGGAGACGACGATCACCTCGGCGCCCGCCTGCGCGGCCGAACGGATGGCGGAGGCCAGTGAGGCAGCCGTGGCCGCGCCCCGGGCGTCCGTGCCGCGGACCGCGAGGACGCGTGCCGCGCCCGCGACCCCGGCGAAGCGCACCTGCTTGGACGGCGCGGCTGCGATCAGGCCCGCCACGAAGGTGCCGTGTCCCACACAGTCGCCCAGCGCCGCGCCCACCGCGGTGACGCGTCCCGCCAGCGCCGGTGCCTGCGCGGAGACACCGGTGTCGACGACGGCGACCGTCACCCCGGCGCCGCCCGTGCTCCCGCCTGATGTCCGCCACACCCGCGCGAGGCCCAGTGACCGCTGCTCCCACGGCGCGGCCCGCGCCGGCGAGGACGAGCCCGCCGTGCAGGGGGCGCCGGCGGCCAGGACGGAGGGGATCACCGGCAGGTTCACCCCGCCGTCCGCCAGGGGCACGGCGTGGGCCGGTCCGCCCAGAACCGTCAATGCGAGCGTCAGTGCCAGTGTCGGCGCCAGTGCCGGCGCGCGGGTCGGCCGGGTCATCGTGTCTCCGTTCCCGGTACGTCAGCGGGCAGCAGCAGTCGCAGGTCGTCGAAGCCGGGAGAGGCCATGGCACTGATACGGCCGGCCTGGCGGGTCATCATCGTCTCCAGGACCTGGCGGGCCAGGCGCGCGTTCCCGAAGGAACGGTCGCGGGGCAGGCGGTCGAAGTGCGTGTGCAGAGCCGCATCCGTGCCCGGCCCGCAGTCGTAGCCGCTGGTCTCCGCGTGCCGGCGGACGATGGTGACCAACTCGTCGGAGGAGTAGTCGGCGAACTCCACATGGCGGGAGAAACGGGAGGCCAGGCCCGGGTTGGAGGCCAGGAAGTGTGCCATCTCGTCGGTGTAGCCGGCCACGATGACGACGACCTCGTCCCGGTGGTCCTCCATCAGCTTCAGGAGCGTGTCCACCGCCTCCCTGCCGAAGTCCGAGGAACCGGACGGGCCCGGTGGGGTGAGGGTGTACGCCTCGTCGACGAACAGCACGCCGCCCAAGGCCTGTTCGAAGACCTCGCGGGTGAGCTGGGCGGTGTGGCCCACGTAGCGGCCCACGAGGTCGGCGCGGGCCACCTCGACGAGCTGGCCGCGGGGCAACACGCCGAGACGGGCGAGGAGTTCGCCGTAGAGGCGGGCGACGGTGGTCTTGCCGGTGCCGGGCGGGCCCGTGAAGACCAGGTGGTGACCGATACGGGGGGCGGGGAGTCCGGCGGCTTCCCGTCGGCGGGCGGTGGCCAGGAGGTTGACCAGGTCCGTGACGTCCCGTTTGACGCCCGCGAGGCCGGTCAGCTCCCCGAGCCGGGTCAGTGGGTCGCCGCCCGCGGGGCCGTCCTCGCCGACGGCGGCCGCCGCGTCCTCACCCACGTCCTGCGGGACGAAGAGGGCCAGGGCGCGCTGGTCGATGTCCACCTGGGCGGCGAGGCGGGTCGCCTGGCGGTCGACCATCTCCTCGAAGAGCTGCCGGGCCGCGCGGCCGTTGCCGAAGCCGGCGTCGCGCGGCATCCGTTCGAAGCGGACGGCCAGGGCCTTGCGGGTGGTGTCCTCCAGTTCGTACTGGTGGCGGGCGCACATCGACTCCATGATGGCGACCAGCTCGGGGACCGAGTAGTTCGAGAACTCCACGGTTCGGGAGAAGCGGCTGGCCAGGCCGGGGTTGGAGGCCAGGAAGCCGGTCATCTCGTCGGTGTAGCCGGCGACCACCACGACCATGTCCTCACGGTGGTCCTCCATCAGCTTCAGCAGGGTGTCGACGGCTTCCCGGCCGAAGTCGGCGCCGCCGGAGCGGCTGTCGGAGACCAGGGTGTAGGCCTCGTCGATGAACAGGACGCCACCCAGGGCCCTGTTGAAGGTCTCGGTGGTCTTGATGGCGGTGCCGCCGACGATCTGCGCCACGAGGTCCGCGCGCGAGACCTCGACGAGGTGGCCGGAGCGCAGGACGCCCAACTCGGTGAGGATGGCGCCGTAGAGGCGGGCGACGGTGGTCTTGCCGGTGCCGGGCGGGCCCGCGAAGACCAGATGGCGGCTCATCGGCGGCACCGGCATCCCCATGCTCGCCCGGCGCTGCGCGAGCCGGGTGAGGTTGACCAGCGTGCGGACCTGCTGCTTGACGTCGTCCAGGCCGATGAGCGCCTCCAACTCGCCCAGCGGACCTGTGCCTTGCTCCCCGTCCGCGCCGGGCCGAGCCGTGGCGCCCGCCGGGTCCGTGCCATCGGCCTCGCCCAGCCCCCAGGCGTCCCGGCGGCCGTTGTCCGTGCTGGTCAGCCCCTCCACGGCGAGCCGGTCGCCGGGGCGGACCTGCACCAGGCCGCCGCCGGTGTTCTCCCGGGCCGTGCAGTTGACCAGGGAGACCGGTGCGTCGGTGTCGACGCGGAAGCCGTCGCCCTCGCTGCGCAGCGACTCGCAGGAGGTGAGGGCGCCGCGTCCGCCGTCCTGCACGACCACGCCGTGGGCGCCCGCGCCGCTCACCCGCAGTCTGCTGGCGGTGAGTTCGCCGCCCGTCGCCACCAGGACACCGGGGTGCGCGCTGCCGCGGTCGCCGCGGATCTCGCAGTCCCGCAGGGTGACGCTGCCGTCCGGTCCGACCGACAGGCCGGGCCCGCCCGCCACGTCGATGCTGCCGCCGCCGATGAACAGGGCGCCGTCGTCCTCCACACGGATGCCCGCCCCGCCGGGGCGTTCGACCACACAGTCCTCCAGGCGGCCGCGCCCGTCCGCGGAGATCTCCACGCCGTGGCCGCCGGGGGCCCTGACGAGCGCCCGGCGCAGCAGCGGGTTCGCACCGGAGCGCACGCTGATGCCGACGCCCGCCGCGTCCACCACCTCCACCCGGTCCAGTTCGGCCACCGACTCCTCCTCAAGGAGCAGCCCGGCCGCCGAACTCCCCTGCACGCAAAGCCCGATGAGCACGGGCGAGGACGATCCGCCGACCCGCAGCGCCGGAGCCTGCGCCGACTCCAGACGGCAGTCCTCGATCGTGCCGCGCGATCTTTCCAGTACGGCCATGCCGTGGCCCTCGGTCCGGGCCGTACGGCAGCGCCGCAGCCACGGATCGGTGCCGCCGGACAGCACGATCCCGGTGCCGGTGGTACCGGTGACCGTCACGTCCTCCAGGGTGGTGCGGGCGGCGCTGCTCAGGTGCACGCCGGTGGTGGTGTCGTGGACGGAGGTCCGCACGATGCGGGTGGTGCAGTGGTCCTCCAGGGCGATCGCGGGCTTGTCGGTGGAGGAGATGTCACAGTCCTCGACCGAGCCGCGCGCCTCGCCGTTGGCCAGCACACCGTTGCCGCGGGCGTCGCGGACCGTGCAGTCGCGCAGGGTGACCCGGCCGCGTTCGCCGATCACCGCGCCCGAGGTGCCCAGGTGTTCCACCGTGCACGACTCGATCGAGCTGTCCACGGGGGAGGTGACGACCAGGCCCGCGCCCCGGGGGTTGGTGACCCGGCAGTCACGCATCGCCAGCGATCCGGTGCCCCGGGCGAGCAGTGCGGTCCAGCCCGAGCCGGTCACGTCGCAGCCCTCCAGGGCGAGTTGGCCGCGGGCCACGTCGACCACCGGCAACTCCTCGTCCCGGCCGGTCAGTACGAGATCGGTGAGCATCACCGCGTCCGCCCCGAGGGCCACCGCGCTGCCGCGGCGGGGTGCGATCTCCACGCTGCCCCGGGCCTGTTCGGCCACGATCGTCACCCGCGTGCGGATCACCAGGCTCTCCTGGTAACGGCCCGGGCTGACGCTGATCACGGCTCCGCCGCGTGCCCGTTCCAGTGCCTCGCCGATGGTCCGGAAGGAGCCCGCGGGGGAGTCCGGGGCGGGTTCCTGGCAGACGGTCAGTAGCTGGCGTGGCACGCCTGAGCCTCCGGTGAAGTGTGTTTGTCGTGGCGGGAGTCGGTCAGCGCAGGGCGGCCGGGGTGGGCGCGCCGAGCGAGGTCAGGGCGCGGCGCAGGGCCCTGAGGGCATGGCTGCTGCGGGACTTGACCGTGCCCTGGGGGAGGTTCAGTTCGGCCGCCGTCTCCTCGATGCTGCGGTCGAGGCAGTAGCGGTGCACCAGCACTTCCCGGTGCGAGCGGTCCAGCTCGGCCAGCGCCCGGGTCAACACCTGTGCGGTCAGCGTGCGTTCGCTGCTGTCGGAGACGACCTCGCGGTCCAGGGCGGTGGGAATGAGGTCGGCCGGACGGGCCCGGCGGGTGCGGTGGGCGTCGATGGCGAGCCGTCGTACGACGGTGAAGAGCCACGGACGGGTCAGTCCCGGCGTCGAGGTGAGCCGGTCCGCGTGGCGCCAGGCTCTGAGGACGGCCTCCTGGACGATGTCCTCGGCGCCGTGCACGTCGCCCAGGGTGAGCCCCTGGGCGAACTGGAGCAAGGCGGTGCCGTGCGTCTGGTAGATCACACGTGCGAAGGCCTGGCCCCCGTCCGGGCATTCTCTGTTCTCCTGCTGCTCGTTCGCGATCACCCGCCGATCGTCGAGGTCGCCGATCGACTGTCGATCACCCGCCGATCGACTCCCGATTGCCGTTCGATGGTCGTTCGCCACCCCGGGCGCGCCGGGGCCCCGTAACTCACTACGGAGCAGCGCCGCCCAGGGTTCTCACCCCGAAGGGCAATCCGCCCCGCCGCGACGGAAGGTAACGGTACGGTAACGGCCGTCGGAGTGGCAGAACCCGCGGCCGTGCGGCCCCGTAGTGCGGGTGAGTGTCCCGACCGCCGGCACGAGGAGGTGCACCGATGCGGCGAGGCTCACCCACCCCGTGCGGCCCGGTGCCCCTGCGGCGACAGGGCTGCCAGCTTCTCGCGCATCACTACGGCGTCCGGATGCCCGAGCCGGTCGAGGACTCGCACTGCTTCCCCCAGCAGCGCCCGGGCGCGATCGGGCTGTCCCAGACTGAGCAGGGCATCGGCGAGCGAGGCCAGCGTGTGCGCCTCCGCCCAGGGGACCCCGCCCACCCGCCGGAAGTGCGCCAGCGCCTTCTCAAGGGCGGCGACCGCCTCGTCGTGGGCGCCCAGATGGTGCCGGGCGTGCCCGATGCTGTTCAGGACGTGCCCGAGGGTGTAGTCGTCGCTGTGGGCGCGGGCCAGTTCCAGCGCGGTGGCGCAGAAGGCCAGGGCCTCGCGGTGCCGGCCCAGCAACGAGTGGTACCAGCCCAGCCCGTTGAGGATCCAGGACCGCAACCTGCTCTCGCCGTCCGGGCCGAGCAGCTCCAGGGCCTGCCGGTGGTGGGCGAGGGCACCCTCCAGGTCGCCCTGCACCTCCAGGACGACGCTCAGCTGACGGTGGCTCTCGGTCAGCGCGGGAACGTCACCGACCTTGTCGAACAGCTCGATGGCCCGCTCGATGTGCGCCCGCGCGTCACCTGCGCGTTTCGCGTACGACTCCGCCTGGGCCAGCCCCCGGTGGATGTGCGCGAGGGCGCTGGGGTCCCCGAGTCGGTCGGCGGACTCCAGCGCGGTGCGCAGGGTCACCCCCAGCTCGTGCCAGAGCCCCTGCCGCCCGAAGTGGTGCTCCACGCACCAGGCGAGCTGCCAGGCGTGGACGTCGAAGCCGCACGCCGTGGCCTCCCGCACCACCGCGACCAGGACGGCCCGTTCGGCCTCGAACCAGGCCATGGCCCGCTGCGGGGTGGCGTACGACTCGGCCCGCACGTCCGGGGACGGCTCGGCCGGCACGATCCGGTCCCGGGTGAGGTCCATGAGCCGGGCGGCGCCGTGGGCGCTGTGCAGATAGTGGTCGAACATCCGCCGACGGGCGGCTGTGACCTCGCCGGGGCCGTCCGTCCCGGCGGACAGCTCGGCGGCGTAGGCCCGCAGCAGGTCGTGCCAGGCATACCGGCCCGGTGCCGGCTCGTCCACCAGATGGGTGTGCACCAGCTCCGACAGCAGGCTCCGCGCGGCGGCCGCGCCGAGTCCGGCCAGGCTCGCGGCGGCGGGCAGCGACACGTCCGGGCCGGGGTGCAGGACCAGCAGCCGGAAGAGACGGGCCGCGCCGGGCGAGAGCGCGTGGTACGACCAGGACAGGACGGCCCGCACGTCGGCCGCCTGGTCGGTGTCGGTGAAGGCGTCGAGACTGCCGTGCCCCTCGGCCAGCTCCTCCGCCAGCGCGGCGAGCGGGAACGCGGTGCGGTCGGCCGCGCGGGCCGCCGCGACGGCCAGGGCCAGGGGCAGCCGCGCGCACAGGTCGACGATCTCGCGGACCGCGTCCGGTTCAACGGCGACCCGCGCGGCGCCGAGGCGGCGCAGCAGCAGATCGTGGCCCTCCCGCGCGGTCAGCACGTCCAGGCGCAGGGGGTGCGCGCCGTCCACGGCGACCAGTCCGCCCAGCCGGTTGCGGCTGGTGACGATGACCAGACAGCCCGGCGCGCCGGGCAGCAGCGGCCGTATCTGACCGGCGTCCCGGGCGTTGTCCAGCAGCACGAGCACGCGGCGCCCGGCCAGCACGGTCCGCAGCCGCGCCGCCAACACGTCCTGGTCCTCCGGGAGTTCGCGAGGCGCCACGCCCAACGCCTCCAGCAGGGTGCGCAGTGCCTGCGCGGGCGGGACGGGGACGCCCACGGGGTCGAAGCCGCGCAGGTTGAGGTAGAGCTGCCCGTCCGGGAAGCGGGCGGCGATCCGACGGGCCCAGTGGACGGCGAACGCGGTCTTGCCCACCCCCGCGCTGCCGCCGATCACGACGGTGGCGGAGGGGGCGTCGGCCTCCGGGATCAGCGCGGACGCCTGGTCGAGCTGAGTCTGGCGTCCGACGAATCCCGGCAGTTCGGGGG
>NZ_RSAJ01000447.1 GCF_003933965.1 Streptomyces sp. RP5T | reverse complement strand
GAACTGCACGGGGAGGGTGGCCAGGGCGCGGTGGAAGGGGCCGGGACGCCACTCCAGCTCCTGGGCCGGGACGCTCAGCGTCAGGTCGGGCAGCGCGTTCAGGATCAGCTCGATGGCGGTGACCGCGATGACCTGGGCCGGGCTCTTGGCGGGGCAGGCGTGCGGTCCGGCACCCCAGGCGAGGTGGGCGCCGCGGCTGTGGGCCTGGCCCGCGGAGGTGAGCGCGGGGTCGCTGTTGGCTCCGGCGAAGCTGATGACGAGGGGGGAGTTCGCCTGAACCACGACTCCGCCGAGGTCCACGTCCTGGACGGGGAAGTGCGTCGCGTAGTTGGCGATGGGCGGGTTGTTGAGCAGCACGTGGTCGAGGGCGTCCTCGATCTGCATGCTCGGTCCGTCCTCGCCGTCCCGGTCCAGGAGCAGCAGCAGGGAGTTGGCGATGAGGTTGCGCTCGGGTTCCACGCCGGCGCCGATCAGCATCACCAGCTGGTCCTTGAGCTCCTCGTCGCTGAGACCGGCGGGGTGCTGGACCAGCCAGGAGGTGATGTCGTCGCCGGGTTCGCGGCGCTTGAGGGAGACCAGTTCCATGAAGCAGGCGGTGAGTTCGTCGCTGGCCTTCAGCGCGTCCTTGCCGTCGAACATGTCCGCCATCGCGCTGGTGACCCGGTCGCCGATGGCCGCGGGGCAGCCGAAGAGCTTGTTGATCATCAGCATCGGCAGCAGCTTGGCGTAGTCGTTGATCAGGTCCGCCCGGCCCCGCTCGCTGAACTGGTCGATGAGGTAGGCCGCGATCGGTTCGACGTCACGGCGGATGCGGGTGACGTTGAGGCGGTCGAGGCTCTCGGTGACCGCCTTGCGCAGCCTGAGGTGCTGGGCGCCGTCGGTGAACAGGCAGTTGGGCCGGTAGGCCATCATCGGCAGGACGGGGCTGTCGAGGGGGACCCGGCCGTCGTTGAGGGCGGTCCAGCGGCGGCCGTCGCGCGCGAACAGGTTGGGGTTCTGGAGCACGCGCAGGGCGGTCTCGTGGTCGACGACCAGGGTGGCGTCGACGCCCGGGGCCAGTTCGACCGGGCCGGCGGGGCCGTGGGCCCGGAGGTACTCGTAGAGCTTGTGCGGGTCCGCGGCGAAGGAGCCGTCGTACATGGGGCATCTGGCCGCACCGGTGGCGGCCGTGTCGTGAACGTCCATGTCTGTGTCCTTTGGTGGCCCGGACCGTGCGGTCCGGGCGGGGGGGTGGTGGTTCAGGCGGCGCGGTCGAGCAGGTGACGCACCAGGGCGATCAGGGCGCGGGCGGAGGAGCGCTGGTCGCGGGCGTCGCAGTAGATGACGGGAGTGTCCGGAAGCAGGTCGAGGGCCTCGCGGATCTCCTCCTCCTCGAAGTGGCTGGTCTGCGAGAAGGTGTTGACGGCGATGGCGTACTCCAGGCCGTACTCGTCGATCAGGTCGATGACCGGGAACGTCTCCTCCAGCCGGGACGGGTCGACCAGGAGCAGCGCGCCGAGCGCGCCGCGGGCCATGTCCTCCCACAGCTGCATGAAGCGCTGCTGTCCGGGGGTTCCGAACAGGTACAGCACCAGCTCGTCGCTCAGCGTGAGCCGGCCGAAGTCCAGCGCCACGGTGGTGGTCGCCTTGTCCGGCGCCCCGCGCAGGTCGTCGACGTGCATGGACGCCTGGGTCATCTTCTCCTCGGTGCGCAGCGGAGTGATCTCCGACAGCGACCCGATGAAGGTCGTCTTGCCCACGGCGAAGTGTCCGACCACCAGGATCTTCGCGGCGGTGGTCACGTCGGCGGAGACGTAGATGGAGCCGTTCGCCCCGGGGTCAGCCGATGTTGAGGGTTTCGAGTCCATGCAGAACCTTCTCGAGTATCGCTCGGGGAACATGCTGGGCAGGGGCCGGTTCAGCGCGGCGCAGGAGGTGCCCCTGCTCGAATAAATCGGACAGCAGGAGTCGGGCCACGCCGACGGGCAGTCCCAGGTGCCCGGCGACCTCGGCGACCGACAGGTAGCCGCCCGAACAGAGCTCCCAGATCGCCCGGACCTCGGGGCCTGCCCCGAGCGGAAGGGTCCGGTCGGGCGCCAGGCACACCAGGGTGTGCAGGGCCAGGTCGTCGTCGGAGGGGAGACGACGACCGCCCGTGATGACGTAGGAGCGGACGAAGTCGCTGGTTACCGGAGCGTCCTCGCCTGGCCAGGTCATGCGTCTGCGCCGGTGTGCTGGCGCGGCGAGGCGCTCATCGCCTTGGTCAGCGCGCCCACCGTCTTCTGCATCCGGATCGACATGGCCTCCATGTCGACGTCCAGTGCGGTCGACACGGCGAGGTAGGAGCCGCTGCCCCCGGCGATGAGGAAGATCCATCCGCCGTCGAACTCGATCAGTGTCTGCTTCCACAGGCCCTTGCCGCCGCCCACGAAGGGGGCGACGCTGCGGCACAGGGACTGCAGGGAGCTCATCGCGGCGGCGTTCCGCTCGGCGTCGTCACGGACGATGCCGTCGGAGCGCTGCATGAGCAGGCCGTCCGCCGAGACGAGGATGGCGTGGCGGGCTCCGCGCACCTCGAGCACGTCGTTCAACACCCACGACAGGTCGGGATTCACTGGTTCTGAGTTCCTTCCGTGTTGTCCGAGTCCCGCCCGAGCAGGGTTCCGCGAGCGAATGCCTTGAGCCGTGAGGCGGTCTCCTCGCCGGCCGTGTCCAGGTCGGGCACCTCCGCGCTGGGCGAGGCGACCACGGAGACGGTGCCGTTGCGGCGGCGACGGCGCTTGGGCAGACCGCCGGCCGTCTGTCCGACGACGAGGGAGGTGACCGGGGTGGGCTTGGCCGCCACGGGCTCCCCCTCGTTCTCGTCGAGTTCGACCGGTGCCGGTGCGGGCAGCTCCGCCGTCAGGAGGTTCTCGGGCACCCGGACGACGGCACGCACACCGCCGTAGGGGGAGACCGCGTCGACGGAGACGTGGAATCCGTAGTGGGAGGCGAGCTTGCCGGAGAGGGCGAAGCCGAACTTGGGCGGGTCGCCCAGGCTCGTGATGTCCACGGACCCGCCGGAGGTCAGCAGGGACGCGGCGCGGGCCTTGGTCTCCTGGTCCATGCCGAGACCGGCGTCGTCGACGATCAGGCAGATCCCGGTGGGGACGGCCTGGATGTTGATCTCGACGGGGGTGCCGGGGGCGCTGTACTTGGTGGCGTTGTCCAGCAGTTCGGCCAGGACCATGGCGACCGGTTCGACCGCCCGGCTGGTGATCGCGACGCTCGCCTGCGAGTGGACCTTGACCCGCTCGAAGTCACGGATCCGCCCCTGGGCGCTGCGGGCGACGTCGTACACCGAAGCGTCCCGGTCACGCCGGCCGAGCCAGCCGCCGCAGAGCACCGAGATGCCCTTGGTACGACGGCTGAACTGGCTGCCGGTGTGGTCGACCAGCATCAGGTCGGCGAGGACCGCGTTGTCATCGCCGTACTTCTGCTGGAGTCCGTCGAGCAGGGCCAGCTGCTCCTCGGCGAGGGTCGCCAGGGTGCCGACGGCCGACTTCAGGGTCGCCTTGGTCGCCGACTCGGCGTCCCTGCGCACCTCTTCCAGATCCGCGGCGTGCCGTGCGCTCACCGACGAGTAGGTCGTCTGGAGCTCGGCGAGCTGACCTCGCACACTCGCCATGTCGCCGTGCAGTTTGTTGTTGTTCGCGCGGAGCTGGATGTTGGTTCTCCGTGCGCGCATCACTGCGAAAATCGCAGCGATGAGTACCACGAGCAGGATCCACAGGAGTGGATCTTCGAACAATGACGTCATGAGACTCTCTTCAAGTCGCCTCGCGTCGGGAGACTGACCGTGCATGGGACCCCGGAAATGCCCGCCGCCGTGCGGCGCGGACCTTACCGGCGGACCAACCGTCACTCCTTCACGATGGGGCCGTTTTGGCTGTCCCCCGTACGCGCGTATGACGCGTCATCAGCCTACTGAAAAGTGTAATGATCTTATCAGTCGTCACAGTGTCAACAGGCGTACCGCGCGCCACACTTGACGACTCTCCACAAACACCGCGCAAAGCCCGCGTCGGCCGCCGGTCAGCGGTCGCCGCCCGACCGGACGGCGCCGTCCGGAGGACGGCTCGCAGCGGCGTTCGCCGCGGTGGTGGGCTGCATGGAAACCCCTGGTCCGGCCACCCTTCCATGATCAACGGGCGCAGCCTACCAAGGCATTGAGAACGCCTCGCCCCCGCTCACGCGAAACTCGATTGCGGCCGTCGCGCCCGCCCCCGACCCTTGCCTCATGCCCTACCTCCTGCGCGCTGCCGCGCTTCACGACGCGTCGGCCGTCACCGACCTGCTCAACGAGATCGACCGGATCGAGATCGGGCGGGCCGAGACCGATCTGCACACCGTGGAGTCCGATCTGGGCCACCCCGGGGTCGACCTCGACCGTGACTCCTGGCTGGCCTTCGACGGACCGCGCCTGGTGGCCTACGCCCTGGTGTGGGACGACTCGAAGGGCGAGCGCATCGACGCCGACCACTACGTACTCCCCGACCACCAGCAGGCCGGTGAACTCCTCCTGGAGGCGGTCGAGACCAGGGCACTGGAGAAGGCCCGGGCGAACGGCGCCTCGAAGGCCGTGCTCCATCTGCATCTCAACGCGGCTCCCACGACCGACCTCGCGCTGATACGGGCGCGCGGATGGTCGGTCGTACGCCGGTACCACGTGCTGGAGCGGGCGCTGCGGGCCGGGGCGGACCTGCCGCCCGAGCTCCCCGCGGGCGTACAGGTGCGGGCCTGTGCCGACGAGGCGGACCGGAAGCAGGTGCACGCCCTGTACCAGGCCGCCTTCGCCGAGCACTTCGACTTCCAGCCGCGCCCCTACGAGGAGTGGCTGGCCGACATCCACGCCGACCGCCTCGACTGGTCCCTGGTGTGGCTCGCCTCCGCCGAGGACCTCGGGGACGTCGGCTTCCTGATCGCCCGCGACGACCGCGAGGCCATGGGATGGATCCGCAGCGTCGGGGTCGTCCGCGAGGCCCGGGGCCGGGGCCTGGGCGGCCTGCTGCTGCGGCAGGCGTTCGCCGCGTTCGCGGCCCGGGGCCGGGACACCGTGGGACTCGGCGTGGACACCGCGAACACCACCGGGGCCCCCGCGTTGTACGCCCGCAACGGAATGTCGGTCCATTACGCCGTGGACACCTGGGAAATCGAGGTGAGTTGAATGCGTACGACCGTCGCGCCACCTTGCTGAACGGTTATTGATTCCCGCCGCGCAACATCGCACAGACGAAATTCTCCTGCACTGCGCGCATTCTCTTCAGTCCTTTCGCGTCGGAGGACTGGGTGATCTGGGAAGTCACCGAGAAGGTCAGGGAACGGCGGCCGTCGGGGGTGGCCGCGATCAATTGGGTGTACCCGAGCGTGTTGCCCGTGTGGCCGAGGACGACACCGCAACGCGTCTCGTACCGGAAGACGGCCAGGCCGGCGGAGTTGCGGCCCGGACCGGCGGGTTCGGACGCGCCCTCGACCCACTGCCGCTGCTGCTGCACGGCCTGTCCGCCGTAGAGCCGTCCGGCCGCGTAGCCCCGGATGAAGCGGGTCATGTCGGCCGGTGTGGAGACGATGCCACCGGAAGCCCAGACGCCCGACATGCCGATGATCTCGCTGACGTCCTCGGGGGCCGCGGGCGGGTTCACGGCATAGCCGTGCAGGTAGGGCGCCGGCATCCGGTTCCCCTGCGGAAGGCTGGTGGAGCGCAGCCCCAGCGGCGCGTAGACGAGGTCGCGCAGCAGGCCCTCGTACGGCTTGCGCGTCACCGCCTCCGCCATGAGTGCCACGGCGATGTTGTCCGAGTTCGAGTAGCGGTACTGCGTGCCCGGCGCGAAGAGCAGGGGCTGGTCGGCGACGTAGTCGAGCAGGCGCCGCGAGTCGAAGTGGTGGAGGGGGTCGGCCTGCAGCTCGGCGATGAACCCCTCGCTCCGGGAGTAGTCCGGCAGACCGCTGGTGTGATTGAGGAGTTGACGGAGCGTCACCGATCCCCATGCGTCCGGGAGTTGGGGGAGCCGCTCGCCCAGGGTGTCGTCCAGGTCCAGGGCGCCGCGGTCGACCAGGGTGAGGGCCACCGCCCCGCTGAACGCCTTGGCGGTGCTCGCGATGCGCATGTGATCGCCGGAACCGGGCCGGCGGTCCGTGCCGACGTCTGCGACCCCGGCGCGTACGACTCGGGTGCCGTTCTCGGTCCGCAGGACGGCGATGGCTCCGGGCGGGCCCCCCGAGTGGCGCACGAAGGCGTCGAGCTGACGCTGAAGCGCCTGGTCGCCCGGCGGGGCGGAGGCGGCGGTGACCGTCGCCGGAGCCAGCGCGGTGAGGCAGACCGTGAGGACGGATGCCGCTCGCAGGCGGGATCGGCGCAGAGACATGGGGGCTCCCGGAAGTGGGGACGTCATGGCGCGCCCAGCCGCCCGGAAGGCGCTCACGCCCCGCTTCCCGGACTGCGGTGCACGGGCCGGTGGCAGGGCCACGGAGTGGTGCCGTCAATTCACCCCGCCGGGATCAGCGGTCGCCGTTGTTCAGCTTCTTTTGCGCGTCAATGCCATCGGTCGGGGGCGGCCGCCGGGGTACGGTCCGAATTCGGTTTCCCAGCTCAAGAATAACCACGTCGATTTCGAGGTGGCATGTCGGCCGCCGTGCGGGCGAACGCGAGTGGCTGCCCACCGCCGGAACCGCGCGGTGGACAGCCACTGTGCCTCTCGGTCGTGCCGACCGGTGTCAGACGGAGCGGCGGCTGGTGCGTCGCAGGAGAACGAAGCCGCTGATCAGGAGGATCGCACCGAGTGCGGCCGGCCACAGCTGGGTGCCGGTCTCGGCGAGACTGCTCTGACTGCCCTGAGGTGCGGGCTGTGCGGCGAGCGGGGGCTGGGCGACGGCACCGGGAGCTGCGGTGGTGGTGTCGTCCTGGGG
>NZ_RSAJ01000446.1 GCF_003933965.1 Streptomyces sp. RP5T | reverse complement strand
CGAGTCCGCGGAGGGCGATGTCCTGATCACCCGCGCCCACGCCCACCGCACCCCGCCGCGCACGCCCCCGGAGCCGGTCCCGGACGGTCCGCCGGTCCCCGACGCGACCCTGCTGTCGGCCGCGATCCGGGCGATCCGCGCGGGCGACCTGGCCTCGACGACCCCCCGCAGACACGGCGACCAGGCCCGGCCCGCCACCGGCGAACTCCCGCGCACCAGCTCCGCCGAGACCCTCGCCACCATGCAGGCGGCCGTCCTGACCGGCGAGGCCCTGTGGATCGGCTACGTCAATGCCGAGGGCGCCGCCAGCCAGCGCGTGATCGCCCCCATCCGCGTCGAGGGCGGCTTCGTGACGGCCTACGACCACACGGCGGACGAGGTCCGCACGTACCCGCTGCACCGCGTGACCGGAGTGGCGGAACTGGCGGAGGACTAGGGCGTGTCAGCACTGTGTGACAGGGGAGTCGGCGGGCAGGCCGAAGTGGGTCCGGGCCGCGGACTCCAGGGGGTCGGCGGCCACTTCGGTGTCGAGGGCGATCGTCGTCGCGAGCCCGAAGTGGCCGGTCAGCCATTCCGCGCTGCCGGCCCCCTCGGGCGGCTCCTCCTGCGACACGACCACGTAGTCGCCGCCGGCCTCCCGCCGCAGCCGCAGCACCTGCGGGACCTCGGCGCCGCTGCACTCCACCAGGCGCCCGGCACGCACCCCGTACTCCAGGCACAGGGTGCTGACGCCGGCCCGCACGAGTGAGCCCTGTTCGTCGAGGTCCACCGCCTCCGCCCGGCAGAACCAGCGGGCCCTGAGCCCGGGCTCGCTCTCCCCGTACCCGCTGCCGCGCGCCTGCTCCACGAGCCGCGCCTCGACGACCGGCCGCACCTGGTCCCAGAGCCGGGGGTCGGCGTCCGACGGCCAGCGGGCCCACGCCCCCGTCGCCACCAGCACGACGACCGCTCCCCCACCGACGGCCCATCTGCCCGCAGACATCCCCATGTGTCCTCCCCAGACCGCTCCCGCCAGTCAAGACACACAAGCGAGGGCCGGGGTTGCGCCAGGACGGGCCCCGGCCGCCTCGGCCTCCCTTGATCGTCCCTGATTGAGGCACACTGGACGTTTGGCCCGTGCGGAAGGATGCATGTACGTGAACGGTCCTCTCATCGTCCAGTCCGACAAGACCCTGCTGCTCGAGGTCGACCACGAGCAGGCCGACGAGTGCCGTCGGGCCATCGCGCCGTTCGCCGAGCTGGAGCGGGCGCCCGAGCACATCCACACCTACCGGGTGACCCCGCTGGGGCTGTGGAACGCGCGGGCCGCCGGGCACGACGCCGAGCAGGTGGTCGACGCGCTGGTGCAGTACAGCCGCTACCCGGTGCCGCACGCCCTGCTCGTCGACGTCGCCGAGACGATGGACCGGTACGGGCGGCTCACGCTCAGCAAGCACCCCGCCCACGGGCTCGTGCTCACCACCACCGACCGGCCGGTCCTGGAGGAGATCCTGCGCTCGAAGCGGATCATCCCGCTGGTGGGGGCGCGGCTCGACCCTGACACCGTGGTGGTGCACCCCTCCGAGCGCGGGCAGATCAAGCAGACGCTGCTGAAGCTGGGCTGGCCCGCCGAGGACCTCGCCGGGTACGTGGACGGCGAGGCGCACCCGATCGAACTGGCCGAGGACGGCTGGGCGCTGCGGCCCTACCAGAAGCAGGCCGTGGAGAACTTCTGGCACGGCGGCAGCGGGGTCGTGGTGCTCCCCTGCGGCGCGGGCAAGACGCTGGTCGGCGCCGGATCCATGGCGCAGGCCAAGTCGACCACGCTGATCCTCGTCACCAACACCGTCTCGGCCCGGCAGTGGAAGCACGAGCTGGTGAAGCGGACCTCGCTGACGGAGGAGGAGATCGGCGAGTACAGCGGCACCAAGAAGGAGATCCGGCCCGTCACCATCGCCACCTACCAGGTGCTGACGACCCGGCGTAAGGGCGTCTACCCGCACCTGGAGCTCTTCGACTCCCGGGACTGGGGGCTCATCGTCTACGACGAGGTGCACCTGCTGCCCGCGCCCGTCTTCAAGTTCACCGCCGACCTCCAGGCCCGCCGCAGACTCGGGCTGACGGCGACGCTGGTGCGTGAGGACGGGCGGGAGTCGGACGTCTTCTCGCTGATCGGGCCCAAGCGGTTCGACGCGCCGTGGAAGGAGATCGAGGCGCAGGGGTACATCGCGCCCGCCGACTGCGTCGAGGTGCGGGTGAACCTGACCGACTCCGAGCGGCTCGCCTACGCCACCGCCGAGCAGGAGGAGAAGTACCGCTTCTGCGCGACGACCGCGACCAAGCGGAAGGTCACGGAGGCGCTGGTCAAGCGTTTCGCGGGGCAGCAGATCCTGGTGATCGGCCAGTACATCGACCAGCTCGACGAGCTCGGCGAGCATCTGGACGCCCCTGTCATCAAGGGCGAGACCTCCAACGCCCAGCGCGAGAAGCTCTTCGACGCCTTCCGTGAGGGCGAGATCAGCGTGCTGGTGGTGTCGAAGGTGGCGAACTTCTCCATCGACCTGCCGGAGGCGACCGTCGCCATCCAGGTCTCGGGCACCTTCGGCTCGCGCCAGGAGGAGGCCCAGCGGCTCGGGCGGGTCCTGCGCCCGAAGGCGGACGGCCACCAGGCGCACTTCTACTCCGTGGTCGCCCGCGACACCATCGACCAGGACTTCGCCGCGCACCGCCAGCGCTTCCTGGCGGAGCAGGGGTACGCCTACCGGATCGTGGACGCGGACGACCTGCTGGCGGAGGAGGCCTGAGCGCCGGGGCGACTACGGCACCAGCAGCGTGAAGACCAGCGCGAGGACGGTCGCCGGCGGCAGCACCGCGAGGAGCGCCATCCACGCGCGCAGGCCGGACCAGCGGCGCTGCCAGGGCAGGGCCCAGGAGGCGACGAAGGCGGGCAGGGTGACCAGGCCGCCGAACTCCAGGATCGCGTAGATCGCGGTGATGGACGCCGTCAGCGCCCGCGAGCAGTCGTCGGGGCCGCAGGAGTCGGTGGCCATCGCGGACAGGCCGCCGAACAGCAGGGCGAGCGGGCCGAGGATGATCAGCAGGACGGTCGCGACCAGCGGGGCCACCCAGGCGTGGCGGTCCTGGTCGCGGTCGGGAAGGGCCGGTGCGGTCGCTGTCGTCATGCCACCGAGTGAACCGCCGCGCGGGGCGCCCGGACATCGGCTCGGGTACTCATCCCGAGCCGTGCGCCGTACTCAGCGGCGGCGGACGCCCGCTTCCTCGCCGTACTCGCCGAGTATGACGACGTCGAAGGCGGCGCCGGCGAAGACGCGGATCGCCCGGAGGGCGTTGCCCAGACGGTGGGTGCTGTGGACACCGGAGACGGGGGTCGCCCCGGACGGGCGACCAGGGCTTGGGGTGAAGGTCGCTGCGCTCATGTCTCCATGGTGGCCGAGGAGGCATAAAGAGGGCATCGGTCCCAGGTAGCCCCTTTCTGTGCTACCTGAGTACTGCCCGCGGGTGGAGCCACCCCTTGGCGGATGAGGGGCGAACCCCTAGGGGCCCAGGGTCCTGGGCGCCTGAGGTCCTGGGGTCCTGGAGGCCCAGGGGCCTGGGGCCCGACGGATACGGTCGGAGAAATCGGTTGGCCCTCTCTCGCCGCGCCCCTCTACAATCTCCGCTCTTGCCCGCCTCCCTCACGGAGTGCCGCCGCCCGGACGGAAACCGGTCGGCATCCCACCACGCGGCCCGCAGCACCTTCGGAGGCACCCCCTTGTCCAGGCCGTCCACTCCCGTGCCCGCAGACGACGACCCCCTCGCCCGCGAACGCTCCCACCTCGCCGGCTCCCGCGCCGCGCTGCGCGCCATGCGGGAGGACGTCGAGTCGCTGGACATCAAGGACGTCACCGCGAACTGGGTCAACGCCGAGGTCCTGGCCCGCCAGATCGACGACCGGATCAAGGCGCTGGCGGACCTCAGCGACACCCCGCTGTTCTTCGGCCGCCTCGACTACCTGCACTCCCCCGGCGCCGACCGGGCCGAGGGCGCACAGGGCGAGCGCTTCTACATCGGCCGTCGGCACGTCCACGACCACGACGGCGACCCGATGGTGATCGACTGGCGGGCGCCGGTCTCGCAGCCGTTCTACCGGGCGTCCAAGAAGGACCCGATGGACGTCGGGCTGCGCCGCCGCTTCGGCTACACCCGCGGGGACATCACCGCCTACGAGGACGAGCACCTGTCCGACCCGGCGGAGGCCGCCGCCACCAGCAAGCTGCTCCAGCAGGAGATCGAGCGCCCGCGCGTCGGCCCGATGCGCGACATCGTGGCGACGATCCAGCCCGAGCAGGACGAGATCGTACGGTCCGGTCTCGGCGGCACGGTCTGTGTGCAGGGAGGCCCGGGCACCGGGAAGACGGCCGTCGGCCTGCACCGGGTCGCCTATCTCCTGTACGCCCATCGCGAGCGGCTCGCCCGCACCGGCACGCTCGTCATCGGGCCGAACAGGTCCTTCCTGCACTACATCGAGCAGGTGCTGCCCGCGCTGGGCGAGCTGACGGTCCGGCAGGCCACGGTCGACGACCTCGTGGCGCACGTGGAGGTGCGCGGCACCGACGAGGCGCCCGCCGCCGTCCTCAAGGGCGACGCGAGGATGGCGGAGGTGCTCAGGCGGGCCGTCCACTCCCACGTGACCGTGCCGAGCGAGCCGGTGATGGTCGTGCGCGGGTCGCGCAGGTGGCGGGTGCCGGCGTACGAGATCGAGGAGATCGTGCGGGAGTTGCAGGACCGGGGCATCCGGTACGGCGCCGCCCGTGAGGCCCTTCCGCAGCGCATCGCGCACGCCGTGCTGGTGCAGATGGAGCGGTCCGGGGAGGCGCCGGACGACCGAGTGCAGGACGCGGTGGCCCGCAACCCCGCGGTGAAGGCGGCGGTGAAGGCGATCTGGCCGCCGGTGGACCCGGCGAAGCTGGTGCTGCGGCTGCTGACGGATGCGGACTTCCTCGCCGCGCACGCGGACGGTGTCCTCAGCGGGGACGAGCAGAAGACGATCCTGTGGGCGAAGCCCGTGCGGTCGGTGAAGTCGGCCAGGTGGTCCGCCGCGGACGCGGTGCTGATCGACGAGGCGAGGGACCTCGTGGAGCGGACGCAGTCGCTCGGGCATGTGGTGCTCGACGAGGCCCAGGACCTGTCTCCCATGCAGTACCGCGCGGTCGGCCGCCGCTGCTCGACCGGTTCGGCGACCGTTCTGGGCGACCTCGCGCAGGGCACCACGCCTTGGGCGACGCGGAGTTGGGACGAGGCGCTGGCCCACCTCGGCAAGCCGGACGGCGTGGTGGAGGAGTTGACGGCCGGTTTCCGCGTGCCGACGGACGTCATCACCTACGCCTCCCGGCTCCTGCCGCACATCGCGCCGGGCCTGACCCCGGTCGCGTCGGTGCGTGAGAACCCGGGCTTCTTCGAGGTGCGCGAGACCTCGGGAGGGGACTCCGGGGCGGCCGAAGTGGTCGCCGCGTGCGAGGAGTTGCTGCGCCACGAGGGCTCGACCGGTCTGATCGCGGCGGACGCCCGCGTCCCGGTGCTCGCCCAGGCGCTGTCGGCGGCGGGAATCGCGTATCTCGCCCCGGGCGAGGAGACGACGGCCGAGACCCGGCTGACCCTGGTCCCGGCCTCCCTCGCCAAGGGCCTGGAGTACGACTACGTCGTCCTGGACGAGCCGCGGGCGGTGGTGGACGGCGAACCGGACGAACGCACGGGCCTGCGGCGCCTGTACGTGGCGCTGACCCGAGCGGTGTCGGGCCTGATCGTGACGCACACGGCACCACTGCCCACGGCGCTGGCCGGATAGCCACGGGGCTGCGGCCCCGCCCCGAGGGACCGGGATCCCCCGCACCACCGCGCCCATGTTCCAGACGTCGCCCCGGCCCGCGGGCGCGCGGGGGTTGCTCGGGCAGTTCTCCGCGCCCCTGGGGAGTCCGGCTCACCCCAAGTCCAGAGCCCGCCGCCACTGCCCCACCGCGTCCGCCGACACCGGTGCCTGCCACCCGTCCGGCCGCGCCGCCCCGCCGATGTGGAACGCGTCGATCCCCGCGGCCCGCAGGCCCGGTACATGCTCCAGCCGCAGCCCGCCACCGACCAGCAACTGCTGTTCGTACCCCGGCTCCCCGGCCCGCGCAGCCTCCGCGAGCAGCACGGGGAGCCCCTCGTCCACGCCCGTCGCCGAGCCCGCGGTGAGGTAGGTGTCCAGGCCCGGGAGGTCGGCCAGCTGCTTGCGCAGCGCGTTGCGGTCGGCGGCGTGGTCGATGGCCCGGTGGAAGGTCCAGCGGGCCCCGTCCAGCACCTCGACCATCCGCTCGACGGCCCCCAGGTCCACATCGCCGTTCGTGTCCAGGAACCCCAGCACGAACTCCTCGGCCCCGGCGTCCCGCAGCTCCCGTGCCGCCCGGACCAACACGGGGACGTCCCCCGCGCCGAACCCGTCCGACAGCCGCAGCATCACCCGTACCGGGATGTCCACCGCCTCCCGGATCCCGGCGACCGTGGCGACCGTCGGCGTCAGACCGTCCGCCGCCATGTCGGTCACGAGTTCCAGCCGGTCCGCGCCTCCGGCCCGGGCGGCGATCGCGTCCTCGGCGTCGAGGGCGATCACCTCCAGGACTGCACGCTTGCTCATGGGACCCCATTCGTCGACGGTCTCGGGCGGCTACAGGTCTAGTCCAATTCAAGAATACGCCGCCACGGGTTCCCCCTCACCGGCGCATCTCAGCCGAAGATGTCCAGCCCCTTGCCTCCACTCCCGCGAGCTCGTAAGCCCGCCCCTCCAGAGAACGCCCGAGTACAGCCGTACGAGGCTCACCGCGTTCCCGATGAAACGCGCGGGCGTGCGGTCGCCGCCTGTGTCACCGAGCCGAAGCGGTTCGTCCAGGTCATCGAGGTCGGCGTGGAGGGGAGG
>NZ_RSAJ01000445.1 GCF_003933965.1 Streptomyces sp. RP5T | reverse complement strand
GCACGGGATCCTTCTTCTTGCCGGGCAGGTGGAGGGGGACGCGGTCGCCGGGGAACTGCGGCAGGGCGAAGGTCCCGTCCGGCGCGGGTGCGGAGCTCGCAGGCCGTCCCGTGTCCGGCCGGTCCGAGGAAGGCGTGGAGGTGAACCGCCGGGACGGCCGTGGGGGAGGGGGACGGAAGTCGTCCGGGCCCGCGACGTGTTGCGCCAGCCACAGGGCTTCCGCCAGTTCCACCGGTGTCGGCCCGTCACCGCCGCCCGCCCGGGCGAGCACGGCGGCGAGCCGGTCCGCGCCCAGACGACGTACCCCTTCGCCGGAGCGGCCGGGAGGCGCCGGGCTCCCGTCAGAAGACATCGGACTCGTCCCGTACCCGGCCGTCCTGCGCCGCGTTCAGATACGGCAGCAGCCGCTCTGCGAGTGCGTCCCGGGACACCGCGTCCAGTTCGGGCCCGGCAGTGCCGGCCAGGTAGATCGCGTTCAGCAACTGGTCCGTGGCCAGCTCACCCATGACCTGACGTTCCAGGAAGCGGTCGATCAGCTCGGCGGCGTACTCGTCGAGCTCGCCCAGATGCGCCCGTACGATGCTTTCGAGGTGGTCCCTGCTCGGGCGGCGCAGCGTCAAGTGGACGCACCGCCGGAGGAACGCGGGCGGGAACTCCTGCTCGCCGTTGCTCGTCAGCACCACGAACGGAAACGCCCGGCAGCGTACGCGGCCCTCGTTCACGCGCACATGGTCGGACGTGCCGTCGACCATCACCCGGGCGGACGGGGCGCGCTGGGCCACCCGGACCAGCTCGGGGATCTCGTACTGGCCCTCCTCCAGGACGTTCAGCAGGTCATTGGGCAGGTCCAGGTCGCTCTTGTCGAACTCGTCGATCAGCAGGGCGCGGGGGCGTTCGTAGGGCAGCAGGGCGGTCCCGAGCGGGCCGAGCCGCAGGTGGTCCTGGACCTCCGTGTCGGGCGGGTCCTCGTGTGAGGAGCCACGGCCGGCGGCGTACAGGCGGGAGAGCGGGTCGTAGTGGTAGAGCCCTTCGCGGAGCGTGGTGCGGCTGGTGATGTTCCAGCGCAGGACCGGGCCGAGACCGAGTTCGCGCGCCACCGAGTACGGCAGGCTCGACTTGCCGCTGCCCGGCGGGCCAGTCACCAGCAGCGGGCGGCGCAGGTACAGCGCGGCATTGACCAACTGGACCGCCTCGTCCGTGGCCAGATAGGTACGGGCGCGATGCCGACGGTCGGGCGAAGCGGCCGCGCTGTCACCGCCGTCGAGGGGGATCGGCAACGCCGGACCGCCGTCGAAGGCACGCCAGGGCGGCGGCGGGGGAAGCAGCTCGATGCCGTCGTGCGGCTCGCTCGTACCGGTGTACACGGGCCACAGGGACATGAGTGCTCCTCAGGGACGCGAGGGGTCGGCGACCGGAGTGTGCCGGTAGCCCACGGGATCGGGCAGACAGCGGGGGTCCTCCCACAGCAACGCCAGGTCGTACGCCCAGTGCGGCTCCGTCTCCTGGGCGGCGTACGCCTTCTCGCGCAACAGATGGACGTAGGCCGGCAGTTCTTTCGGGGGGAGGTCCGCGAGGTGTTCGGCGAGGTGGTCCAGGAAGACGGCGCCCCGGCAGCCCTCGTGCGGGTTCCGGCCGTGACAGCCGGAGTGGGGCCACACGAGCACGGGCACGGCGGCGTTCAGGGTCGCCCTGAAGAGGCGGGCGGCGCCAGCTCCACGTGGGGGGACGCCGAAGCCCACCATGTCGGCGTCGCCACGGAGTTCGAGCGTCAGCTTCACCTCCTCCTGCGGATCCTGTCCGGCCGGCTCGCAGCCGACCCGCTGCATCCGGGCGGAGGAACAGGTGTCGAGACGCCGCCAGTTCCGCACGAGATGCCGTTGCAGGACTCCGCTGCGACGCCTCTCCAGATCGAGCACGACGACCGGGGCGATCGCGCCGAGCGGGCTCGCGTCATCGTCGCTGCGCGGCCACCGCGCCACACCCGTGTTCAGCCAGCGACGCGGCAGCACGAACGCGATCAGCTCCCGGGCGTCCTGGTCGAGCAACCGGTAGGCGTCGTCGATGCGCTCCAGCGCGTAGCCGCGGACGCGCTCGGCGGGGAGGGTCCGGGAGCCCACCATCCTGCGGTACTGCCCGTCGTACACGGAAACCTCCACCATGAACCGGCCTTCTCCGGAGCCGCTGGGGGAGATCTCGACGAGGATCGGCGACCAGGGCTGAGGGGTCTCGGGAGGCCGCACCGGCGCCGGCGGGTCCGGTGGCCCGTACGACTGTCCGTACGACTGTCGGGACCAGGACCGCAGTGCCGCGCGTACCGAGACGTCCTCCACGAAGTCCGCGAGCCGCTCGGTGAACCGGACGAGAGCCGACGGGTCGGGCACCTCGAAGAGCAGGCAGCACACCGCGTCCCACAGGGAGCGGATTCTGTGGGTGGGGTCGGGCCCGTTCCTGCCCACGGACGCGCGGTAGAGCCGCTCGGGATGGCATTCCAGGCCGCCTCGCTCCACCCGGCCGGACATGTCGGTCAGCAACTCCCGTAACCGGGTCTTCTCCTCGCGGGTGAATCCGGGAGTCGGCACGAGTTCCGCGAGCGGCGGCCAGTAACGGGCCAGCACCTGGGCGGGCAGCATCCGGCCGTTGCGGACTCCAGGGTCGCGCGCGGCTTCGGTGACCATGCCCACGACCTTTCCCGTGTCCGCGAGCGTCAGTGCCGCGCCGCTGAAGCCGCGGACCAACGGCTGGCCGTGCGCGGCCCAGGATTCGACCTGGATCCAGTCCCCGGCGATCAACTGATCGTAGGTCGTCCGGTATTCGGCGAAGGTCCCGTCGTCATAGGCCTTGGGGAACCCGTAGGCCACGAGTCTGCGCGGAGGATGACCGAAGGCGTCCGTCACGCCCGCGAACTGCGCCGGTTTCAGCAGGACTTGGTGGTCGAGTTCCAGCACGGCCATGTCGCCCGTCCCGGTGGTACGGTCGTCCCAGCCGCCATGGGCGACCACCCGCGCACCGACGGACTCCTCGCCGTCGTGCGCGAAGGTCACACGAATCGGGTCCGCCTTGCTACGGGCGACGACGTGCGCGCAGGTCAGCACATGGCGCTCGGTGACCAGGAATCCCGTACCGGTGGTGGGGCCGCAGACGATCCTGGCGTGCCAGGCCGCACTCCTCATGGCGCGGGGAGGGTCTCCGGGGGGCCGGCATTCTGCCCCGGAGACCAGGAGAGCTTGACCATGAGATGGCCCTCGACCGCGCTCTTCGCGATCAGGGCGCCCGCCTCCGCGCTGAGCTTCACCCCGAACTCGATCTCGACGGAGTCGGGTTGCAGCGAGACGCTCTTGAAGACCTGCAACGCCGTCTCGGCCGCCGAGCGCACCCCGCCCAGGGCCTCCTCGAAGGTGCGGGTCGCCCGGACGGTGCCGTCGTCCCGTGCGACGAGGCGTGACCCCGACTCCTCCTCCACGCCCTCGACGGCGATCACCGCACCGTCGGCGGTCCTGAACTCGACCACGCCTTCCATGACGCCCCCGTCCGTGTGACCCCTCGCCTCGCCATTGTTACGGACGGTACTTTCACTTGTCCCGGTTTCCGCCCCGGCTGCGACAGTTCATGGCGGCGTCCGCCTCTCCGTGGACGCGATCATCCCCAGCTCCGCCAGCTCCTGCGGCTGGACCGCAGCTGGTCCGCCCTCGTCTCCGCTTCCGCCGGAGCCGGCCTGCCGAGCAGGAGACGGTGATCGGGGTGCGGGCAAGGCGGACGTGGCGGACAGCTCGGCCATGGCCGCCGCCCGCGCCCTGTTGTCCGGCTTCACGGCACCCACATGCCCCGGACGCCCCCACACCCAGCGGCTACGGATTTCTCGATCCACGGGACGTCGCCGAAGCGGTGATCTTCAAGGTGACGCGCCCTCTCAGCAACGCGCTGAACGAGCCCCTGACTCGGCCACTGAGCAGATCATCTGAAGTGGTTCTGCACAGTGCGACTCGGAGGTCGGTCGCATGTCGTGCTGTGGCTGCGCTCGGGTGTGCCGGGAATTCATCGACGAGGGGGCCATCGCCCGCCTCGGTAACACCTCCTGGGCCGCCGTACGGGAGGCCCGCACCGCGAGGGTCCGTCCGGCCGTGCCGCGGCTGTCGTCGTGCCGTGCGGGTGGCGGAGGTGGTCCTGGTGGTCGAGGGCGGATCGACCGTCGAGCGGGGGCGCACCAGAAGTTGTTCTCCATCGGCGGGCGGTACGCGGAGTCATACGAGAGCAGTCCAAGCTGCAGACCGCCGGCGCGACGGACATCGCAGCGAGTGAAGACGGTGGGGTATCGGCTGTGGGGTAACGGCCGGCGCCAGGGGTGTCGCGGCGAAGAATCATCGCGCGCTGTATTGACGGTCACCCGAGGTGATCCTAGCCTTCCCGGCTTGAGAGCGCTCTCAAATTGCATTAGCCCGGTTCATCTATGGCCTGGACCTGGGAAACGAAAGTGCCGTATTTCTCCTGCCGAAGGGTGCACCGATGTCAAGAGAGGCAGTTCAGCCGCACAGAGCGCAGCCCTTAAGGACGGCGCCGTGGTCCGCGCCTTGGCGGCGGGTGGCCGGGTTCGTGGCCGTCGTCGCTCTGCTCAGCGGCCTCCTCACCATGCTCGGCTCCACGTCGGCCGGCGCCGACACGGTGGGCGCCGGCAGCTACACCACCACGGCGCCCGGCCCGCTGCCCTCGGGATGCGCGGACCTGTCCACCAACCCGCGCCACTGGGTCACGTCCGACGCCCCGTCGGGCGCCGTGCCCACCAACGACTGGTGGTCGTCGATCCTCTGGAAGCGCACCAACTGTGCTTACGGAGAACCCCTGTTCGCGCAGCCGCTCGGCTTCCGGGCCCAGTCCGGAGGGCTGGAAGTCTCCTACAGCACCAAACCGACGATCTCCGGCAGCGCCAAGGGCGTGGGTGAGTACCACTTCGACTACAAGGAGGACTTCGTCGTCGGCGTCTCCGGCCTGGCCGCCCCCGAGGTGAAGGTCGACGACTGGAGCGACTGGACCGTCAGCCCGTACCTCAGCGACGGTGCGCACACCCTGCGCGCGACCATCGGCTCGGGCCTGCCCTTCGCCTACTTCCGTGCGACGGGCGGCACCGCCCAGATCAAGGCCGCCGCCGACGCGACCGTGGCCGTCTGGTCCAACTCCGGCCCCACGATTGGCTACACGGTCGCCGGACACGACTACGTGGCCTTCGCCCCGAGCGGCGCCTCCTGGTCGGTCAGCGGCTCCACCTTCACGTCCTCGCTCGCGGGCAAGGACTACTTCTCCGTCGCTGTACTGCCGACGACGCCGTCCACCGCGAGCGCCGACCGGGCCGCGCTCGCGGCCGAGTACGCCAGGTACGCGTACGACCACGTCACCGGCACCGCGGTGTCCTACCGGTACGACGAGGCCGACAGCACGGTCACCACCACCTACCGCTACACGACCACAACCCTTGAGGGGGCGGCCACCGGCACGGTCGCGGCCCTGCTGCCGCACCAGTGGCGCCACCTGTCCGAGGGCAGTCCGCTGCCGCAGACGTACATCTCCTCCCGTGGCCCGCTGAAGGTGCTCACCGGCGTCACGTCCTTCTCGACGTCGATGGTCTTCCACGGAGTGCTGCCCGAGATACCGGGAGTCGCCGACAGTTCCGGCGCCGACGCGACGACACTGCGGAACTACCTGGACGCCGAGAAGGCCGACCCGACGCGCCAGCAGAGCGACGACACGTACTGGACCGGCAAGGGCCTGGGGCGCGCCGCACGACTGGCGGAGATCGCCGACCAGACGGGTGACACCGCCGTCCGTGACGCCGCCCTGTCCGCGATCAAGTCCAAGCTCACGGACTGGTTCACCGCCTCGCCGGGCAAGACGGGCCACCTCTTCTACTACGACGACAAGTGGGGCACCCTGATCGGCTATCCGGCCTCCTACGGGTCCGACCAGGAGCTGAACGACCACCACTTCCACTACGGCTACTACATCGCCGCCGCCGCGACCCTCGCCAGGTTCGACCCCACGTGGGCCGACGCCGACCACTACGGCGGCATGGTGGACCTGCTCATCCGGGACGCCAACAACTACGACCGCAGCGACGAACGCTTCCCTTATCTGCGGGACTTCGACATCTACGCCGGTCACGACTGGGCCTCCGGGCACGGCTCGTTCGCTGCGGGCAACAACCAGGAGTCGTCCTCCGAGGGGATGAACTTCGACAACGCGCTCATCCAGTGGGGCACCGTCACCGGGAACAAGGCCGTCCGGGACGCAGGCATCTACATGTACACCACGCAGGCCGCCGCCATCGAGGACTACTGGTTCGACGTCCATGACCAGGTCTACCCGGGCGACTTCCCGCACAAGGAGGTCGGCATGGTCTGGAGCAACGGAGGTGCCTACTCCACCTGGTTCTCCAGCGCCCCGGAGCAGATCCAGGGCATCAACCTGCTGCCGGTGACCGGCGGACACCTCTACCTCGGTGCCAACCCGGCCTATGTGAAGGCCAATTACCAGGAGATGCTCGATCAGGCGGGCAAGACCCAGCCCGGCATCTGGCCCGACATCTGGTACGAGTACCTGGCGCTGGGCGACGGCGACGCGGCCCTGGCCGCCTTCCGCGCGAACAGTTCCCTCACCTCCGAGGAGGGCGAGAGCAAGGCCCACACCTTCCACTGGATTCGAAACCTTGCCGCGCTGGGCACCGTGGACACCGGCGTCACCGCCGACAGCCCGCTGGCCGCGGTCTTCGTCAAGAACGGCGAACGCACCTACGCCGCCGCCAACACCACCGCCACTGACACCGCCGTACACTTCTCCGACGGAACCACCGTGCAGGTGCCCGCCGGAAAGACGGTCACGGCCGGCGCCCACATCTGGACCGGCGGCAGCGGACCCGGCGGTACCGATCCCACTCCAACTCCAACCCCCACCCCTACGCCGACAC
>NZ_RSAJ01000444.1 GCF_003933965.1 Streptomyces sp. RP5T | reverse complement strand
CAGGACGCGCCGGCGTTCCGCTCCTGCGCCACCGCGTCGTCCTGATCGCCCACCTCCGCCGCCGTTACGCGGACCGGCCGACCACGGCACCCAGATGATCTCCGTCTACGAAAATCTTGCCAGAGCCACCTTCACGAGTACGCCGACAACGTGCGTGAAGTCGGCGGCCCAGGTCCGGTTCGGCGCCGGTGCGACGAAGTCGCGGTCGAGCAGGTCCGGGGCCCTGGCTGCCGCCGGGTCCGGCAGGGTTGTGATGACCTTCTTGCCGCGGACGGCGCCGGCGATGCCGATCTCGCGCATCAGACGCTCGACCGTGCAGCGGGCCGCTTTCTGGCCCTGGCGGTTCAGCTGCCGCCAGACCTTCCTCGCGCCATAGACACGGTAGTTGGCCTCGTAGACCTCCTTGATCTGTTCCTTGAGCCCGTCGTCCCGCACGGACCGGGGTGAGGGCGCCACCTGGCGTTTCTTGCAGGCGTAGTAGGTGGAAGGGGCGATCTTGCAGCCGTGCTGGGTGAGCACGCCGCAGATCGGCTCGACACCGCCGAAGCGGTCCCGGTGCTCGTCGATGAACGCTACGAGCGCGTGTGTGGCCGGTCGAGCTCGGCCGCGAAGAAACTCGCCGCCGCCTTCAAGATCTCATTCGCCCGCCTGAGTTCGGCGATTTCCTTCTTCATCGCCTTGACCTGCGCGGACTCCTCTGTCGTCGTCCCCGGCCGGGCTCCGTTGTTGATCTGGTCCTGGCGGACCCACTTGTGCAGCGTCTCGGTCGTCCCGATCCCCAGCTTGGCGGCGACCGCCTTCATCGCGGACCACTCGGTCTCGTACTCGGGCCGTACCTCGGCGACCATGCGGACTGCACGTTTGCGCAGCTCAAGGGGGTAAGGGGAAGGGCGTGCCATGACTCGATCCTCTCAAATGATCGAGTCCCTATCGAACCCGGAACGGTTCAAGATGCTTCGACTCTCGTCCTTCAGTGAACCGTTTGGCATGCAGAAGAGTTGTAGCAGTGAGCTTCTTGCAGCGCATCGTGAGGATAACGTCGTGGTAGATGTCGACGACGTTCCTCAGCAGGGAGGTTGGCGTCATGCTGGTCCCGGCCCTGGCTCCCGGTGCCACCCGATCGGTGGCCGTTCTGACAAGGGTCAATGTATAGCGCACCGAACTTTCGGTGACTAAGCAACTGAGAAGGGGAGTAGCCATGCCAGCCGATCAGAACCCGGGCGGGGACGGAGGATCCAGTGACCGTCAGGCGCTGCAGTCAGCGCTACAGTCATTTGGGGCGCTCGCTCAACACCAAGCTCAGAGGCGCGCCCAGCAGCCGCGACAGGGAGAAGTGCCGGCTGCACACAATGGTGAGGCGCTGCAGTCAGCGCTACAGTCATTCCGGGCGCTCGCTCAAAGCCAAGCTGAGAGGCGTGCTCAGCAGGAGGGGTTGGGGGTTGCGCCCCCTGCGTATGAACCGCCGCCCCCTGGGTATGAACTGCCGCCTGCGTACCGCCAACCGAGTCCGCCGACTTCCGCGAGCCCTACCCAGAACCCAGTCGGCTCGTCCGCAACCTCACTGCTCCCGCCCGGACAGGAGGCGCCGTCCGTGTCTGGACAGCAAGCCAATCCTGCCTCTCCAGAGCGAAGCAACTCGCCCTCGGCCACGCGGCCCGCTGCGAGTGCTGATCGCAGTGCGTCGACTGGCCGAGGTGCATCGCCGGGGCGGTGAATAGATTTCTAACGCGGCTCCCTTACCGGTAGTTCGCTGAATCCGCTGGTGGCCTTGGCTTAGGATAGGTCGGTTTGATCGTAGGCCGGTGGTAGGGGCAACGGATGTGCCGGAGGCTCTTTAGGTGCGTTCGCAGTAGGTAGTACCGGGCACAGAGGCTGCTGGCTTACTTGGTGACGTAGGCAGCCCGGCGAGTCGGCGGCAGGCATCTCACGAGCCACACCAACCGGGCTGGCAATGGCACCGCGACTTCAAGCCTTTCTGGGGGACATGGCGAAGGACGAACACTCGAGCGTCACCCGGCAAACTTGGGTGTGCACCTGCCCCAGGCGTGACACTCGAGGTCGACTTCAGTGAGCACCAGGTGATCGTCCGCCCAAAGCAGCACCAGCCCGGGTGCTCGTTGACAACGCACGGCAACGAAGACGAAGGTGTCCACCCTCTTGTAGCGCACGTCCGTGGAGTCGGGGTCGGGATCGGGGAACGTGGGGTGAACCCAAAAATGATCCGATGCGTTATGGATACGGAAGCGCCTAAACACCGGTTTTGACGCTATTCGACTGTTCGGCATCCGGAGAGACGTCGGCGGTGCATGATCGTCCAGTACCGTTCAACGCCGAAAGGGAAATGGAGATCAGCAAATGAATAGAACCGAAATCGCCTCATCTCTCACTGGCCTGCGTGCTGGTTGCGCACCTCACGCCTGGCCGATTTTAGGGCACCTTCCCCAGATGCAGTCGCAATTCCTCAACTTCCTCGACGCGCTGCCTGATATTGGGGACATCGTTGAAATCAAGCTGGGAACGAGGTCGGCATTTGTTCTTTGTAATGCCGAGCTGACAAGACAGGTGCTCGTAGATTTTCAGACTTTCGATCGAAGTGGCAAGGTTTGGGATCGTGTTCGCGACTCCCTGGGGAATGGCTTGCCGTCAGCGCCTAACGCAGAACATCATTGGCAGCGCCGTCTCGTGCAACCGATGTTCCGTCGCGATTACTTGCGCGAATACGCCAAGGTGATGCAGCAGGAAATTTCATCGCTCACTAAGGGATGGCTCCCCGGGCGGCGCATCGAAATAGGCGATGAGATGTTTAAGCTGAGCGCAAACGTCACCCTCCGAACGCTTTTTGATGCGGAACTTAAATCGGACGCTATAGATGAACTCAGAGAAATATTCTCTATCTGGGCGGATGGCATTCTGTTCCGTCAGGTGGTTCCGTTCTGGACTAGGCTCCCCACTGCGGGAAATCGCCGATACGCAAAAGCTATTGAGCGTTGGCGCTTCTACGCAAACAGCCTGATATCGCGACAACGTGAAGACTTGGAAGACTCCGGCAATCTATTGGCCGGTTTGTTGGAGCATCGCACCATTTCGGGACAACCGCTCACTGACAGTGAATTGTCCGACCATGTCGCCGTATTGATTCTTGCTGGCATTAAAACCACAAGCATAGCCCTGACCTGGTGTCTATATCTGCTTGGTGAAAACCCCTCGACGCAACAGCTTCTCCAGAGAGAATCTGACAGTGTTCTGGCAGGGAAGTCTGCAGGATGGGAAGACTTGCCGAACCTTCCATATGCTAATGCTGTAGTGCAGGAGGCTCTGCGACTCTATCCACCTGCGTTCATTCAGCCCAGGACCGTAACCAAGGACATCGTTGTGGCGGGCAGGTCAATAGATGCGGGAAGTACCGTCATCTACAGTCCATATATACTTCATCGCCGAGACGACCACTACGTGAACCCGGAAAAGTTTGATCCGACTCGCTGGCTTCCAGGGCACCAGTCTAAGCCGTCAGCATCACGAGGGACATTTATCCCGTTTGGTCTTGGAGCGACAAAGTGCGTCGGAGACAAATTCGCTGTCACTGAGGCCGCGCTTGCTCTGGCGTCATTTTACGGAAGCTGGAACATTCAACGGGACAGGTCAGTCAGCGTGCGGCCAATTGCCAAAAGTATTCTGCACCCATCAAGGTTTGTTGCGATTCCATTCCCGCGGAACCCTCATGAATCCTGAATATTCGTAGCTCAAGAATGTGCGGATGGCTTGTACGACGGTGCCGATATGCCGATTTGAACGTCTTGCTCGCCGTAACAGTCGCCAGACCTCCAGCTGTGAGAAGGCGCGCTCGCCCCGGGCGCGCCGCCGGGAGTGCTTGGACTGTTCGTGATGAGGGTAAAGGGTGTGGACGGTGGCGTCAGCTGCCTGGTAGGCCCGGCCGGCGAGCGTTTTAAACACCGGGTCCTATGTGGTGAGGCGAACGAGTCGCTTGTAGCAGCACAGGGCCGCGGCGAGTTCGAGAAAGGCCAGGTAGTTGCGGGGGGTGCGCTCGTAGCGAGGGCTCAGACGTCGGTAGCCGGACAGCCAGGACATCGTCCTCTCGATGACACGGCGCCCCAATCGCTCGCTGGACTCGATGCCGTTGCGATCCGTACTCTGATGCGTCTGCCGCGTAACCATTTCCGCAGATCAGCGTGGGCGTCGACCTTTTCGGCGCGGGTTGCGTCCAGGGAAGTGGTGTACGGGTTCGACCTGATGTGGGGGTTTGCTCCGGCATCGGGATGGTGCCCGCATAGATGAACGGCCACCGGCTGATCTTCGAAGTGTCGCAGGAGATCAGCACGATGACCGCACCTGACAGTCTGCCCCTGCACGCCCTCGCCGAGGACAACCTGGCCGCGGCGAGTCCGGATCTGCTAGTCCCCAAGCTGCGCCAGGGCAGCTACTTCCCGCACTGGCTCCTCGAACGGCGCCGCCGGGCCGAGCAGGCCCTGATCTCGGTGGTGGCCACCGCCTATCTGCTGGGCGTCAGCACGCGCCGGGTCGAGAAGCTTGCCGAGTCTCTTGGGGTCACCCAGCTGTCGAAGTCCCAGGTCAGTGCGATGGCCAAGCACCTGGACGAGCAAGTCGCCGCGTTCCGCAACCGGCCCCTGGACACCGGTCCGTACGCGTTCTGATGAACTGACCGGTGCTGGGGTCGTACTCACGCGCTCTGATATGCGTCAGCCCGGTGCCGGCGTCGGCGCTCATGCCGAGGAAGCCCTTGTCGTCGGGCCATACGCCGGTCGTGGCGCCGCGGCCCGTGCCGAAGGGTGTGCTGTAGCGCTTGGTCAGAGCCTGGTTGGCGTCACTGGTGACGGAGACGGTGCTGGTGCCGTGCTGGTCACCGGCGAGGAAGCTCAGCTTTTCGGTACCGGATTCGTTGGTGCGCAGGGCGATGGTGGCGCCGGCCGCCTGGTAGTAGCGGTTGGCCCACTTCTTGCCGGTCGTGAGGTGGACTTCTGTGTTGCCGAGGTAGAGGACGGTCTCACCGCTGGGGGCATTGTCGCGTCGGATGAGCAACTCACCGTCGGCGTCATAGAGATAGTTCGTGGAGGTGGCCGACGCGTCGTCGGTCAGGCGGCTGAGTCTGCCTTCTTCGTTCCAGGCCAGGGTTTGGGAGGTGGTAGCACCGGCGCTCTTGACGCGTGACGTCGTGTTGCCCGTGTCGTCGTAGGTGTACTGCTTGGCGACCCCGGTGCAGGAGCCCGTGGTTGTGGTGGCGGCCAGTGCGTGGGTGCGGGCGGTGTCGTAGCAGTATGTGTTGGTGACTGGGGTGGCTGTGTTCTTCTTCTCGGTCTTGCGTTGACCGGAAGCGGTGTAGGTGTAGCTGGTCCAGTACGGGGCCGGACCGCCGAGATTCGTCGTGGTGCGGCCAGAGGTCGCGCAGTCGGCTGTTTTGGGAGTCCAGGCTTCGCTGAGACGGCCATATGTGTCGTTGGTGAAGCACTGGGTGTCCGCGCCGGTTCCGATGTTGGCGCTGTCGGAGATGCCCCTGACGTTGCCGGCGAGATCGTAGGTGTAGGTGAGGTCCTGCACGGCACCTCGGGTCTGGTCGTCGGCTGAGGCTTTCAGTAGGCGACGCGTGCCCTTCTCGTGGGTGTTGGTGAGGAAGACGCGCTTGACGCCCTCGATGTCGGGGGCTGCGCGAACCCTCCAGGTGTGACCTTCAGGGCTTCACAGCCTCGAATCTTCAGCGGTGACTGACCTGGAGGGGTGTCGTGCGCAGGGGTGCTGGCTGGCCAGTTGGCCGAGCAGGCGTGCGGTGATGGTGAGGCCGTGGAGCGTGAGGGCCTGTGGGGGCTTTGGAGCGCGTGGACAGCTCCGGTTTGGGTGTCCTGGCTGAGCTCTACCCAATTGAGGGTGAGCCGGTTCCTCACCCTCGGCCTGTCCGTCGGGGGCGCTTCCCGCCTGGCCCGGCAAGCTCCGCGAGCACCTCGCACTGTAGGTGCACTGCGTCCGGGCCGGTGAGCATCTGCTTCGCCGGACCGGACACCCTTCTTGCACGCCGGATACCGCTGAAGATTCAGCGTCGTGCAGCTCTGAAGGTCACAGCTGCGGGGCCCGGCGCTTGCCGGAGGGGCGTCGCGCTCAGTGTGCCTGCGCTCCGGGCAGCAGCCGCCGCAGGAGGGATTCCTCCAGTTCGATCAGGATGTCCTCGTCGCCTGTGTGGCGGTTGGGGATGGCGCGCCACAGGGCCAGTTGGCCGTGGAGGGCGGCCCACAGGTGGACGCCGAGGATCTCCGCGTCGGCGCGGTGGTCGGGGCTGACGGCGGCGAGATAGGTGTCCACGGCAGCGGCCCATGCCTGGTGCACAGTGCCGGCGGGTTCAGGCTCAGTAAGCGGCTGGTGTCGTGGCTCGTAAGCGAGGCTGAACATCAGCCGGTAGCGGCGGGGTTTGTCGACGGCGAACCTGCGATAGACGCCGACCGTGGCCGTCAGCTGTTCCCATGGACTCGCGCCGTCCCGGGCAGCTGCCGCGCCCGCCTCGGCCATCGCTGCCGCCAGGGTGCGGTAGGCGGCGTCAAGCACCGTCGTGACCAGGTCGGTCTTGTTCTTGAAGTGCAGGTAGACGCTGGGCGCGGAGATTCCGACCTCGCGGGCGACTGCGCGCACGGACAGCGCGTCCTCGCGGCCTGTCTCCTCCAGGATGCGCGTGGCCGCGTCCAGGATCTCCTGCCGTAGCCGCTCGCCCTCGCCGCGCGCGTTGGGAATCCGTCTGGCCTGCGCTTCCATGCCGCCTCCTCACCGTCGGCACCTGTCTACCCGGGTGTCCGCTTGTCCGGAATCAGCTGTCCACCTTCCCGGATTAACGGTGTTAGCCTACAGTCGATGAACACCTAACACCGTTAGGTGAAGCTGGAAAGGAGCAATCATGCCCTCCACATCCCCCCTCCCCGCGTTCGACCTCGCCCGCTCCAAGGA
>NZ_RSAJ01000443.1 GCF_003933965.1 Streptomyces sp. RP5T | reverse complement strand
GAGGTGGGGTGCGTGTAGCCCCGCCCGGGGAAACCCGGGTGACGATCCTCACGAAGTGACCTGACGGCTGTCGTCCGTGACATCCGGCCGGGGGTGCGGGGAGACCGGTGACGGCTCAGTCCTCGAAGCCCTCCGCCGCCCGCTTCTCGCGGAGTTCCAGGATCGCCCGGCGTCGCGCGAGGCGGTGCGTGCGGCGGATCTGGGCCTCCTGGTAGCGGCGCCGGTCCCGTTCCGTCTCCGGGAGCACCGGCGGGACCCGGCGGGGCCTGCCGTCGGCGTCGACGGCGGCGAACACCAGGTAGGCGGAGCCGACCTGGGTGGCGGGCGTGGACTCGTTCCAGCGCTCGGCCAGGACCCGTACGCCGACCTCCATCGAGGTCCGGCCGGTCCAGTTGACCTGGGCCTTCACATGGACGAGGTCGCCCACCCTGACCGGCTCCAGGAACGCCATCTCGTCCATGGAGGCGGTGACCGCGGGACCGCCGCTGTGCCGCCCGGCCACCGCGCCCGCCGCGTCGTCCACCAGCTTCATGATCACACCGCCGTGCACGGTACCGAGGAGGTTGGTGTCGGCCTGGGTCATGATGTGGCTGAGCGTCGTACGGGATGCCGAGGTGGGCTTGCCCGGAATCTCCGGGGTGCCCTGGGGCGCGGCGGTGGCCTGGTCTGTCATGGCTCCCACCCTATGCCGACGACAATTCGGGAATTTGTGTCAGCTTGGCTACAGGGCCGCCCTGATTTTCCGACGACCCTTGTAAAGGGCACAGCGGGTACCGGCACACTGGGGCCCATGAACGATTGGCCCGAGGGATGGTCCGGCGACAACCGCGGAGACCGGTACGGACGCGGCAGCGCGAGCGCACAGCCCGAGAGCGCCCGCGTGATGCGGCAGGTCCGCCGCGGTCAGGGCGCGTACGGCCGTCAGGGCCCGTCCGCGCCGCCGTACGGCGGCGTACCGCAGCAGCAGCCGTCGTACGTCAACGGCCAGGGACACGGCGGTGACTACGACGCGTACGACAGCGACTACAACACCGGCCAGGTCTACGGCAGCCCCGGCGGCGGTGGCCACGGCGGCCCCGGCGACCCGGTCGGCGGCCGGGGTCCGCGGCCCGCGCCGAACTGGCGCAAGCGGATCAAGTGGACCGCGATCGTCGTGATCACCGGGCTGGTCGTGACGACCGTCGGCACCTACTTCTGGGCCGACTCCAAGCTCAACCGCGAGGTCGACCTGTCCAAGGTCATCGACCGGCCGGAGCAGGGCGACGGCACCAACTACCTGATCGTCGGCTCCGACAGCCGCGCCGGGCTCTCCTCCGAGCAGAAGAAGCAGCTGCACACCGGCTCCGCCGAGGGCAAGCGCACCGACTCGATGATGATCCTGCACACCGGGAGCAACGGCGACACGCTGATCTCGCTGCCGCGTGACTCGGACGTGGAGATCCCGACCTTCGTGGGCTCCGAGTCCGGCAAGACGTACAAGGGCACCGGCCGGCACGTGAAGCTGAACGCCGCCTACGCCGAGGACGGCCCCGAACTGCTGGTGCGCACGGTGGAGTTCAACACCGGCCTGAAGATCGACCACTACGTGGAGATCGGCTTCGCCGGCTTCGCGAACATCGTGGACGCGGTCGGCGGCGTCGAGATCGACATCCCGAAGGGCGGCATGAAGGACACCAAGTCCGGTGCCGACTTCCAGGCGGGCAAGCAGACCCTCAACGGCGACCAGGCCCTCGCCTTCGTCCGCACCCGCTACGCCCTCGCGGGCTCCGACCTCGACCGCACGAAGAACCAGCAGAAGTTCCTCAACGCGCTCGCCAACCAGGTCGCCACCCCGAGCACCGTCCTCAACCCCTTCAAGCTCTACCCGACGATGGGCGCGGGCCTCGACTCGCTGATCGTCGACAAGGACATGGGCCTGTACGACCTGGGCAAGATGTTCTGGGCCATGAAGGGCGTCAACGGCGGTGACGGCACCTCCATGAACATGCCGATCTCCGGCTCCACCGGCGGCAACCTGCTCTGGGACAAGGCCAAGGTGAAGACCCTGGTCGACGAGCTCAAGAACGACGAGAAGGTCACGGTCTCGGGCAACTGAGGCCTACGGCCGCCGTCCCGTGCCGAGCAGCGCGATGTGCGGAAGGGCCAACTGCCCTTCCACCACCGTGTGTTCGGCGCTCAACCGGTCGTACTCCCGCCGGATCCGTACGACGGTCCGCGGATCCTGCGAGGTGACGACCAGCCCGATGGTGGCGACGCCGCCCGCCGCGCCGCTCCACCACTCCTCCACGCCGGCCCGGTGCTCCCAGGCGAGTTCGGCCGCCTCGGACGCCACGAAGCCCGCCCCGCCGAGGAGTTGGGTGAGCCCTTCCGGCGTGCGGGGCCAGTCCTGCGTGGGGTCCAGCCGCGGCAGACACGGCGGCGGTACGGCCCCGCCCGCCTCGCAGGCCCGGCCCAGCAGGTCCTGTCCGGCGCCGCGCCGGGCGCCCCAGGTCGTGACGGCGATCCGGCCGCCGGGGCGCAGGAGGCGGTGGAGTTCGGCGAGGCCGGCGCGGGGGCGGCCGACGTGGTTGAGGACGAAGTTGCCGACGACGGCGTCGAACTCGCCGTCCGGGTAGGGCAGTTCGGGAAGCTCTGCGGTCCGTGCGTCGATCCCGCGGGCCCGGGCCGCCGCCACCATCCCGGCGTCGGCGTCCACGGCACTCACCCGGGCACCGCGCGCCCGCGCCGCCACGGCCGCCGTACCGGTGCCGGTCCCGACATCGAGGACCCGCGTGCCCCGCTCGACCCCGGCCGCGTCCAGCAGGGCCGCCACGGGGTACGCGCACAGGCGGGCGAAGCTCCCGGCGTAGGCCTCGGAACGGCCCCTCCACATCGCGCGCTCGGCGGCGTCGAAGGCCTCGGTGGCGTCCCTCTCCGGGGAGCCGGAGACGGGCGTGCTCTCGCGTGCGGTCATGCGCACCAGCCTGCCCCACGCATGATCGAGGGCACCCCGGCGGGTGCCCTCGATCCGGTCGGCCGGCCTGCGTCACATCGCCATGCCCGCCATCGACCGACAGGTCTGCGCACAGCGGCGGCACGCCTGCGCACAGCGCATCATCTGGGGATCGTCCGGCATGGACATACACGCCTCGGCGCACATCTCGCACGCCTTGGCGCACATCGCGCACATCTCGGCCGACAGGGGCGAGCGGCGCATCATCATGTCCGCGCACATGCGGGTCATGTCGGCGCAGTCGATGAGCGCGCGCATGATCTGCATCTGGGCCTGGCCGCCCCTCTGCATGCAGGAGCTCATGGTCTCCTCGCACACGCTGTGGCATTCCATGCACGCCGCCACGCAGTCCTGCGTCTCCTTGCTCATCGCGGGCATGCTCTCGGCCTGGGTCATGGCTCCTCCTCGGGACTGCGGGAGCCCGGGGCGGGCCCCGTGCCTACCGTCCTACGCCCGTCCCGTGCCGCGCGCCATCGGGCGGACGGTACCAATCCGTCCCGTATGCCCTCCTTTTCTCGGCCCGGGGAGACGCGGCCCAGGGAGAGGGGAGCGCTCGCGGATCAGGCCACGGTGAAGTCGGCGGCCCGGGTGTCGAGCCTCGTGTCGCCGTCCTTCGCGGTGGCCAGGACGGCGACGTGCCACGCGCCCCGCGGGGACGTCTCGGCGTCGGCGCGCGTGACGGTGACCTTGTAGGTGCAGCGCACGGTGTCCCCGCCGGACGGCTCGCAGGACGCCGACTCGACGGCCGCCATGTCCTTGGCCGTCAGCCCCTTCTTCGCGAAGGACGAGTCCGCCGGCCAGGCCAGGACCTTGACGTCCTTGACGCCGGAGGACGCCGTGACGTCGGTGGTGAAGGTCAGCGAGCCGCTGCGGTCGCCCTCGGGGGCGGCGTAGCGGGCGGCGCCGTGCGTCACGGACAGCGGCTGCTCCGAGGCCTGGGCCAGGGCGAAGGCTCCGGCACCACCGAGGACGAGGACACCGGCGGTCACGGACAGGGCGATACGGCGCGACATGAGAAGTTCCCTTGCTCGGGTCCACTGGATGCGTACCGGCGCTTCTGGCCGCGCCGTTGCTCCCATCCTGGCCGCGCGGCGATCACCGGGTATGAGCGCGCGTACTCAATCCCCGCCTGAGTAAAGCCCGTCGGGCGGTGAGCAGGTGAACGGGGTACGACAAAGCCCCCGGCGGCACGCCGGGGGCCTTGAGGTGGCTCCGCTAGGGAAGGTTCCTCGCCATCACGATCCGCTGGACCTGGTTCGTGCCCTCGTAGATCTGGGTGATCTTGGCATCGCGCATCATCCGCTCGACCGGGTAGTCACGGGTGTAGCCGTACCCGCCGAGGAGCTGCACCGCGTCCGTGGTGACCTCCATGGCCACGTCGGAGGCGAAGCACTTGGCCGCCGCGCCCTGGAAGGTGAGGTCCTTGTCGCCGCGCTCCGAGGCGGCCGCGGCCTGGTAGGTCAGGGCGCGGGCGGCGGCGATCTTCATGGCCATGTCGGCGAGCATGAACTGGATGCCCTGGAAGTCGGCGATGGCCTTGCCGAACTGCTTGCGCTCCTGGACGTAGCCCTTGGCGTAGTCGAGGGCGCCCTGGGCGACGCCGAGGGCCTGGGCGGCGATGGTGATGCGGGTGTGGTCCAGGGTCTTCATCGCGGTGGCGAAACCGGTGCCCTCCTCGCCGATCATGCGGTCGGCGGGGATGCGGACGTTGTCGAAGTAGACCTCGCGGGTCGGGGAGCCCTTGATGCCGAGCTTCTTCTCGGGGGCACCGAAGGAGACGCCCTCGTCGGACTTCTCGACGACGAACGCGGAGATCCCCTTGGAACGCTTCGAGGGATCCGTCACGGCCATCACCGTGTAGTACTCGGACTCGCCCGCGTTGGTGATCCAGCGCTTCACGCCGTTGAGGATCCAGTGGTCGCCGTCGCGGACGGCCTTGGTCTTCATGCCGGCCGCGTCGGAACCGGCGTCCGGCTCGGAGAGGGCGTAGGAGAACATCGCGTCGCCCTTGGCGAGCGGCGAGAGGTACTTCTTCTTCAGGTCCTCGGAGCCGGAGAGGATCACGGGGAGCGAGCCCAGCTTGTTCACGGCCGGGATCAGCGAGGAGCTCACGCAGACGCGGGCGACCTCCTCGATGACGATCACCGTGGCCAGGGCGTCGGCGCCCGCGCCGCCGTACTCCTCGGGGACGTGCACGGCGTGCAGGTCGTTGGCCACCAGCGCGTCCAGCGCCTCCCGGGGGAAACGGGCCTCCTCGTCGACCGCGGCGGCGTACGGCGCGATCTTCGCCTCCGCCAGCGAGCGGATGGCGTCCCGGAGCATGTCGTGCTCCTCGGACGGGCGGTACAGGTCGAAGTCAGCCGTTCCGGCCAAGGTCTCTCACGCTCCAAGGACGCTGTGATGCCTGTGCTAATTACCGTTAAGTAACTCAAATTTTAGGGGTCCGCCCACGGGACGGATACGTGAGCTTGGCGACAGCGGGAAAACTGCCCGCCCAGGGCGCCGACTATGCTCGGGCGCGCACTGGACCGTCCCCCTTCCTGGAGTCTTCATGGCCCTCAAGATCACCGTGATCGGCACCGGCTACCTCGGCGCCACCCACGCCGCGGCCATGGCCGAGCTCGGTTTCGAGGTGCTGGGTCTCGACGTGGTGCCCGAGAAGATCGAGATGCTCCAGCGGGGCGAGGTCCCGATGTACGAGCCGGGCCTGGAGGACCTGCTGCGCAAGCACGTCGCCGGCATCGAGGGCTCCACCGGCCGGCTGCGCTTCACCATGGACTTCGCCGAGGTCGGCGCCTTCGGTGACGTGCACTTCGTCTGCGTGAACACCCCGCAGCGGCACGGCGAGTACGCCTGCGACATGTCGTACGTCGACTCCGCGATCGCCTCCCTGGCCCCGCACCTGACCCGCCCCGCCCTCGTGGTGGGCAAGTCGACCGTGCCCGTGGGCTCCGCCGACCGGCTGGCCCGCTACCTCGCCGACCACTCCCCCGCGGGCGCGGACGCCGAACTGGCCTGGAACCCGGAGTTCCTGCGCGAGGGCTTCGCCGTGGACGACACGCTGCACCCGGACCGGATCGTCGTCGGCGTGCGCAGCGAGCGCGCGGAGAAACTGCTGCGCGAGGTGTACGCGACGCCGCTCGGCGAGGGCACGCCGTTCGTGGTGACGGACTTCCCGACCGCCGAGCTGGTGAAGACCTCCGCCAACTCCTTCCTGGCCACGAAGATCTCGTTCATCAACGCGATGGCGGAGGTCTGCGAGGCCGCCGACGGCGATGTCGCCAAGCTGGCCGAGGCCATCGGGTACGACGACCGCATCGGGAAGAAGTTCCTGCGGGCCGGGATCGGCTTCGGCGGCGGCTGTCTGCCGAAGGACATCCGCGCCTTCATGGCCCGCGCGGGTGAGCTCGGGGCCGACCAGGCGCTGACCTTCCTGCGCGAGATCGACTCGATCAACATGCGCCAGCGTGGCCAGATGGTGGAGCTGGCCCGGCAGATACTGGGCGGCGGGCCGTTCCTCGGCAAGCGCGTCGCGGTGCTCGGCGCGACCTTCAAGCCCGACTCCGACGACGTCCGCGACTCCCCCGCGCTGAACGTCGCCGGGCAGATACACCTCCAGGGCGGCCAGGTCACGGTCTACGACCCCAAGGGCATGGACAACGCCCGCCGCCTGTTCCCGACCCTCGGCTACGCCGACACCGCCGTGGACGCGGTGCGAGGCGCCGACGTCGTCCTGCACCTCACGGAGTGGCGGGAGTTCCGCGAACTGGACCCGGCCGCCCTCGGCGAGGTCGCGGCGGCGAAGGTGGTCCTGGACGGCCGCAACGCCCTGGACCCGACCCTGTGGCGCAAGGCGGGCTGGACATACCGAGCAATGGGCCGCCCGACGGCCTGAACGGCGGTTGAACGGCGGTAGGGGGCGTGGGTTCGGCGAGGCCGAACTCCGGGGACATGGCGGGAGGTTCGGCG
>NZ_RSAJ01000442.1 GCF_003933965.1 Streptomyces sp. RP5T | reverse complement strand
CGCGAGGTCCAAGTGGCTTTGCGAGCAGGTCCTCGCCGATGTCTGCCGCTACCGGGACGACTTCACGGTCCTGTGCCTGCGTCACGCCACTCCGGCCGGCGCCCACCCCAGCGGCCTGCTCGGCGAGGACCCGCGCGCCACCCCCGACAGCCTTGTCCGGCGGCTGGCACAGGTGGCGGCGGGCCGGCTCGACCGGCTGCGGGTCTTCGGCGCCGATCACCCCACCCCGGACGGCACCGCGATCCGCGACTACCTCCACGTCATGGACACGGCCGAGGCACACCGCATCGCGCTCGACCACGTCACCGGCACACGGGGTATGCGGGTGTACAACCTCGGCACGGGCAGGGGCAGTTCGGTCCTGGAGACGATCGCCGTGTTCGCCCGGGCCTGCGGGAGCCCGCTCCCCTACGACCTCACGTCCCGCCGCCCGGACGACGTCCCCGAACTCGTCGCGGACGCGAGTGCGGTGGCCCGCGACTGGGGCTGGCGCGCCACCCGCACGCTCACCGACGTGTGCCGGGACGCCTGGCACTTCGGGCAACTGAACCCCGACGGCTACACGGACTCCGCACGCCGCCCGGAGGCTCGCGGGGGACGACGTCACGAGCCCTGACCAGGGCCGGACGATCAGATCACGGGTGCCAGGGCGAAGGCCGTCTCGACCAGGGCGATATGGCTCGCGGCCTGCGGGGCGTTGCCCAGCTGTCGTCCCGTGTCCGGGTCCCACTGCTCGGCCAGCAGACCGACGTCGTTGCGTACCGCGAGAACCCGCTCGAAGAGCTCCCGTGCCGGTCCCGGACGTCCGGTCGCGGCGAGGGCGTCGGCGTACCAGAGGGAACAGGCGACGAACGTGGCCTCGTCACCGCGCAGGCCGTCCACCTCGTGCGGCCCGGCACCGCCCGGCGCGTACCGGCGCACGAAGCCGCCCTGCTCCAGTTCGCGCATGGCCCGCACCGTGGCGCGAATCCGTTCGTCGTGGGCGGGCAGGAAACCGAGCCGGGCCATCAGCAGGGCCGAGGCGTCCAGGGTCGAGGAGCCGTAGGACTGCACGAAAGTGCGCCGTCGCGGGTCCCAGCCCTCCCGGCACACCTGGCGGTGCACCTCGTCGCGCATGGCCCGCCACTCACCGGAAGCCCCGTTGCGCCCCAGCAGTTCCCCCATCCGCAGGGCGCGATCGGCGGCCACCCAGGTCATCACCTTCGAGTGGACGAACTGCCGCCGCCGCCCGCGCACCTGCCACAGCCCCTGGTCGGGTTCGCGCCAGTGCCGCTGCAGGAAGCCCATCAGCGCCTGGACCAGGTCCCACACATGGGCGGGCATGGGAATGCCCGCCCGCAGCGACAGCCAGAGCGTGTCCAGGACCTCGCCGTACACGTCGAGCTGGAACTGCCCGACCGCCGAGTTCCCGAAGCGCACCGGCCGTGATCCGGCGTAGCCGGGCAGCCACGACGCCTCGGTCTCCGGCAGCAGGCGCTGCCCCTTCACCCCGTACACGGTCTGCAGATCGGCCGGGTCCCCCGCGACCGCCCGTACCAGCCAGTCCAGCCACGCACTCGCCTCGTCGCGGTATCCGCTGCGCAGCAGGCAGGACAGGGCGAGGGCGGAGTCGCGCAGCCAGCAGTAACGGTGGTCCCAGTTGCGTTCACCGCCGATGCGGCCGGGCAGCGAGGTGGTGGGCGCGGCGACGAAGGCGCCGGTGGGGGCGTAGGTGAGCGCCTTGAGGGTGATCAGGGACCGAAGCACGGCCTCCCGCCACGGCCCCTGGTACCGGCACCGGCCGCTCCAGCGGTGCCAGAAGTCGGTGGTCTCCTTGAGGAGGGTCTCCGCCGGAACGTGCAGCAGCGCGGGGGGATCGGCCCGGTGCGAGGGTGCCCACACGAGGGTCAGGGTGAGCCGCCTGCCCGCCCTGACCGTGACGTCGAGAGCGGTGACGTCCGCCCCGTCGGTGGGCCCCTCCTGGCTCTCGGCACCGAGCCAGACGGCATCGGGCCCGGCGACCGCGACGGCCCAGTCCGCGGTGCCCCGGACCCACGGCCGTACCCGCCCTTGATGGAACCTCGGACTCAGCTCACTGCGCACTTTCACGGCACCGGAGATGCCCTCCACCACCCTGACGAGACAGGGTAGTTGGGCCCGTGGTGGCATGAAGTCGGTGACCCGCACGACCCCGTCCGCAGTCCGCCACCACGAGTCCAGCACCAGCGTGCCCGGCCGGTAGTCCCGCCGCGCACAACACCCGCGCACCCCGACCGGCGCCACCCGCCAGACCCCGTTGTCCCGGGTGCCGAGCAACGCGGCCAGACAGGCGGGGGAGTCGAAGCGGGGGAGGCAGAGCCAGTCGACACAGCCGTCCCTGCCGACCATGGCCGCTGTCTCGAGGTCGCTGAGAAGGGCGTAGTCCTCGATGGGGGCACTCATGACGGCCGCCTCTGCCTCAGGGCCTTCCCTTCTCGTACGTGACCAGCCCGTCCGACAGCCTCAGCGGAACCAGGATCAGTTCCACGAGCATGGCCTTCCAGGCGTAATAGGTGTTGACCACCTTGTTCACGTAGACATAGGGGAAGTTACGGATCACCTGTCGATAGGGGATCTTTCTTCGGTGGGCGCCGTAGAGCAGCGGCGGGAACAGCAGGACCACCTCCGCGCCGAGCCACCACAGCATGCTCACCAGGACTCCGTAGTGGAACACGAAGATCATCAGGAAGGGCATCGCGTACCAGAGGGGCGCGGTGACGATGTCCCACACCGCGATGAGAATCCACAGCAGAAGCACCGGCTTGTGCCGCATCAGGCTGGCCCCGTGGATTCTCACGTTCTGGAAGAAGCCCGACATCCAGCGCCACACCTGCTTGCGCAGATACGTCATGGTCGCCGGGTCGGCCGCTTTGGCCAGCGCGGCCCCCACATAGACCGCCTTGCGGCCCTGCGCCTGTTTGGACCAGGTGTAGTCCATGTCCTCGACCACGGTGCGCTCGGGAAATCCCCCGAAAGTGCGCAGCTCCTCTGTACGGAACACCGAGCAGCAGCCGGAACACACGACCGGGCTGTTCGCGGCATTCTGAATGGGTCGCTGGAAATGGAATCCGAAGAGGTACTCGATGGACCGTCCGCGTTCGGTCACGGTGTCGTCGAACCGTGTCAGGACGCACCCGGCGGCGATCGCCACCCTGGGATTGTCGAAAGGCTCCAGGATCAGGGCGACATAGTCCTCGGCGAGGATGGTGTCGGCGTCGACCGGGAGAACGAGATCGGTCCACACGTACCGCAGCGCGTAGTTCTGCGCCCGCGCCTTGCTCCCCTGATTCGTCTCGGCCGTGAAGACGGTCACCCCGTAGGACAGGGCCACCTCACGGGTCCCGTCGGTGGAGCTGTCGTCGACCACGATGATCTCGTCGAACGGCCGGGTCTGACTGAGCAAGGACTCCAGCGTGTCCCCCAGCCCTTGCTCCTCGTTGTGCGCGGGGACTATCGCACAGATGGTGGTCATCTACTGCTCTCGGCCTCTGCCGAACAGCCTCATCACCACACCCACGCCGGCCGTCACCAGTCCGACGGCGAGGTAGAGCGGCCACGACACGCCCGTCTGGGCCAGTTGTCCGGAGTTGGTCATCAGGGTCTCCAGGTGCACTCGTCCCATCACCTCTACGCCATACGTTTATGACGTATACGTACACCCTCCGCTTATGGTGCAGTATTGTCAACTTCGCCACTTATGCCCTCTTTGTTGAGATTGAGGAGAAGCGATGACCGACGGGTCCCGTCCGGCTCGCAGGGCCGCCGACCGCGGCCGCTACGGCCGGCTGAGCAGGGAGCGCGTGCTCGCCGGCGCTCTGGAGCTGGTGGACCGGGAGGGCCTGTCGGCGCTCAGCATGCGCAGGCTGGGCGCCGAGCTCGGCGTGGAGGCGATGGCCCTGTACCGGTACGCGGCCGGCAAGGACGATCTCCTGGACGGCCTGGTCGAGGCGCTGTACCTGCAGCTGGACGAGCAGCCGGCGACCGAGCAGGGTGGCGGTGACTGGCGTGCCGGACTCCATCGCGTCGCCCGGGCCATGTACGACGTCTGCCTCGCTCACCCCCAGGTCGTCCCACTGCTCGCCACCCGCATGCTCGCGGTGCCGCTGGCCCGACGGCCGCTCGCCGTGCTGCGCGACCACGAGAGAGTGCTCGCGCTGCTCAGGGAGGGCGGGCTCGACGACGAGCGCGCCGCCGCGGCCTTCCGGGCCTACACGGCCTGGCTCCTCGGTTATGCGACCGTCGAGCTGCGGCCGATGGTCGACAGTCCCGAGGAGTCGGACCCCTCGTTCCGCCTGGGACTGCACCGCATGCCGGCCCAGGAACTGCCGACGCTCCGTGAGTTCGCCCCCGCACTGGCCGGGCAGGGTGGGCCTGAGGGGCTGGCGGCCGGGCTGGACGCGCTGCTCGACCGCTTCGGCGAGGCGGGACGGGGCGAAGCGGGGGCAAGCTCCTGACACCGCGCGGCTTGAAGCCGAAGCGGGCTCAGTGCGCCGCGTCCAGCCGCGTCCGCTGCTCCCCCGTGAGCTCCATGTCCACCGCCTCCAGGTTCTCCTCCAGCTGTGCCAGGGAGGAGACCCCCGCCAGCGGGACGATCGGCAGGTCCGAGCCGATCTGCCAGGCGAGGACCACCTGGTTGACGGTGGCGCCCGTTTCCTTCGCCACCTCGGTCAGGGCCTGGAGACGGGACGGTGTGCCGGGGTGGTCGAAGTCCGCGGGGATACGGTCCGGGTGGGTGTAGGCGCCCTTCAGGAGGGGCGAGTACGCGACCAGGGTCAGAGCGGGTTCCGCGCGCAGGTAGCTCACCAGCTCGGCGCCCGCGTGGCCGAGGCTGCCGTCGGGGAAGAGGGGATCCGGGACGTCGGTGCGGGGGCGCAGATGGCTGTGGGCGTACTGGAGGACCTCGTAGCCGGGCAGGCCGGCCGCTGCCGCCAGGGCGCGGGCCCGCTCCACCCGCCACACCGCGTGGTTGCTCACGCCGAGCAGGCCCACCGTGCCCTCGGCGACCAGTGCGGCGAAACCCTCCACCGTCTCCTGGAGCGGGACCCTGTGGTCCTCTATGTGTGCGTAGAGCAGGTCCAGCCTGGACACGCCGAGACGTTCCCGGCTGCGTTCCGCTGCCTCGCGGATCACCGGGGCCGACAGGCCCTCCCCGTTGTCGACGTAGCTCGTGCCGGGGGCCAGGGGGCGGGCGCCGAGCTTGGTGGCGATGACGATCTCGTCGCCGATGCCCCGGCTGCGCCGCCACCGGCCGAGCAGTTCCTCGCTCTGGCCGCCCTGGCCGCCGTCCTCCCAGAAGGCGTAGTTGTCGGACGTGTCGATGAAGTTGCCGCCGGCCTCGACATAGCGGTCGAGGACGGCGAAGGAGGTCTTCTCGTCGGTCCGTGAGCCGAACAGCATCGCGCCGAGTGCGAGGACGCTGACCTCGCGGCGGGTCGCCGGGTCGGTGCCGATGGTGCGGTAGCGCATGGTGGTGTGTCCTCCCGTGTGTGCCCCGGAAACGGGTCACACGGGAGTCTTCACGCTGGAGCGCACGCGAAGTCAAGGACTTCCGCGCCCACTTGGCGCGGTCACTTGGCGAACGGGCCCTCCAGAACCGCCCATTGGAGCAGCATGATGGTCTTGGCGTCGGCGATCTCCCCGGTGCGGATCATCTCCAGGGCCCTGCGGACGGGCAGTTCGAGGATCTCGATGTCCTCGCCCTCCTCGTCGAGACCGCCCCCCTCGTGGGTACGGGTCGACGGGGCGTACTCGGCCGCGTAGAAGCTGACGCGCTCGGTGACCGAGCCGGGGCTCATGTACACGTCGAAGACGTGGTGGACCTCGCCGATGGTGTGCCCCGTCTCCTCGACGACCTCACGCCGTACGGCGATCTCGGGGTGCTCGTCATCGTCGTCCAGGAGGCCGCCCGGGGTCTCGATCAGCATTCCGTCGGGGTGGCCGTTGACATACGCCGGGAAGCGGAACTGGCGGGTGAGCAGGACGGTTTCACGTTCCGTGTCGTACAGCAGCATGGTGGCGCCGTTGCCGCGGTCGTGGGTCTCGCGCTGCTGGGTGCTCCAGGTCCCGTCGGCGCGCCGGAGATCGAAGGTCGTGGCCCGCTCGACGTACCAGTGACTGGACAAGAGTTTCACGTCCCGGACCCTGACGCGCGGGTTGCCGGTCAGGTCCAGGCCGGTGCGGTCGAGTCCGGTGCGGCCCCGGCCGTCGGGGATGTCGACGCCCTCGGTCATCGGACACCCGCCGGACAGGAGGAGAAGCGGGAGGAGAAGCAAGAGAAGTACGAGTTGCTCATGACCGCTTCTACCATTTCGGGGCGCACCGCGTCGCCTGCGGCCCCCCTTCCCCGGCGGCCCCGGGGCTGCTTAGCGTGCTCCCATGGATCACCCGCGGCAGCCGTCCTCACGGCACCTCGACCACTGTCCCTGGCTCTTCGCCGACGGGGCGACCGAGGAACAGCGCGCCGCGCAGCGGGAGGTGCAGCGGGCGGTCGGCGGCGACACCGTGATCGGTGAGCGGTGCTACGTCGCCGGGTCCGCCGCGGTGTTCCCGGACCGGCTGCGGCTCGGCGACGACTCGTACATCGCCGCGCAGGCCTACGTCACCGGCGAGCTGACCACCGGCTCGCACTGCACGCTCAACCCGTTCACCACGGTGCGCGGGAACGTCGTGCTCGGTGACGGCGTCCGCGTCGGCGCCCACACCTCCCTGCTGGGGTTCAACCACTCCATGGCCCCCGACCGGCCTGTCTTCCGGCAGCCGCTCACCAGCCGGGGCATCCAGGTCGGCGACGACGTCTGGATCGGCTCGCACGTGGTCGTCGTGGACGGCGTGACCATCGGCGACCACTGCGTGATCGGCGCGGGAGCGGTGGTCACGCGCGACGTTCCGGCGTGGTCGGTGGCCGCGGGGAATCCGGCACGGGTGCTGCGGGATCGGCGGGAGGGACGGGAG
>NZ_RSAJ01000441.1 GCF_003933965.1 Streptomyces sp. RP5T | reverse complement strand
GTTCAGCAGCTGTACGGCGCTGCGCCCCACCTGCTCGACCAGTGCCCCGGGCAGCCACCCCGCCGCCACCAGCCGGGCCGCGCCCTGCGGAGCCAGCCGGCGGGCCACCTCGCCCGGAGTCGGCCGGTCCGGCGCCGACTTGAGCAGGCACTTCTCCACGACCTCCCGCAACTCGCCGCTCAGCGAGCCGAGTTCGGGCTCCTCGTGGACGACCTTGTAGAGCAGGGAGGCCGAGGAGTCCCCGGGGAAGGGCGGCGTCCCCGTGGCCGCGTAGGCCAGGACCGCGCCGAGGGAGAAGACGTCCGCCGCGCCCGACACGCCCTTGCTCAGGATCTGTTCGGGGGACATGTAGCCGGGCGAGCCGATCGAGACCCCCGTGGAGGTCAGGGACGCGGTGCCGTCGGTGGCGCGGGCGATGCCGAAGTCGATGAGGAGGGGGCCGTCGACGGTGAGCAGGACGTTGGAGGGCTTCACGTCCCGGTGGACCAGGCCCAGTTCGTGCACGGCGGCGAGCGCCTCGGCCAGCCCCGCGCCCAGGACCCGTACCGAGTGCTCGGGCAGCGGGCCCCCGTCGGTGACCGCGGAGGTCAGGGAGGGGCCGGCCGCGTACCCGGTGGCGACCCAGGGCACCGGCGCCTCCGGGTCGGCGTCCAGGACCGGGGCGGTCCAGGCCCCGCCCACTCTGCGCGCCGCGTCCACCTCGCGCCGGAAGCGGGCGCGGAACTCCTCGTCGAGTGCGAAGTGCGGGTGCACGATCTTGACCGCGACCGTGCGGCCTCCGGCACTGCGGCCGAGGTAGACCCGGCCCATGCCGCCGGAGCCCAGCCGGCCGAGCAGCCGGTAGGGGCCCACGGCGGTGGGCTCGTCGACGCCGAGCGGCTGCATCCTGCCTCCCCCGTAAGTCCCCCGTAAGGTCTGGATGCAGGTTACGGCTGAAGCAGTTCCACCTTCACGTCCGCGGGGAAACCCGTCGTCGGTCCCACCCTGCGGGCGAACTCCGTGACCGCCGCGAGCTGGGGGCCGCCGAAGCGGAAGTCCAGGGTCGTGAAGTACTTCTCCAGGACCTCCTCGTCGAAGGCCTCCCAGCGGGCCGCCTGCTCCGCGACCTTGCCGACCTCCTCCAGGGAGAGGTTGCGGGAGGCGAGGAACGCCTCGTGGACCTTGCGGGTGATGACCGGCTCACGTTCGAGGTAGTCCCGGCGGGCGGCCCACACCGCGAAGACGAACGGCAGCCCCGTCCACTCCTTCCAGAGCGAGCCGAGGTCGTGGACCTGGAGGCCGAAGCGGGGGCCGTCGAGGAGGTTGGCCCGCAGCGCCGCGTCGCCGATGAGGACAGCCGCCTCCGCCTCCTGCATCATCAGGCTGAGGTCGGGCGGGCAGGTGTAGTAGTCGGGCCGGACGCCGAAGCGGTCGGCGAGGAGGAGCTGGGCGAGGCGTACGGAGGTTCGCGAGGTCGACCCGAGGGCCACCCTCGCTCCGTCCAGTTCGTCCAGCGGGACCTGCGAGACGATGACGCAGGACATGACCGGGCCGTCGCAGCCGACGGCGATGTCGGGGAAGGCGACCAGGTCGTCCGCGTTCTTGAGGAACTCGACCAGGGTGATGGGCCCGATGTCGAGGTCTCCCTGCACCAGCTTCTCGCTGAGCTTCTCCGGGGTGTCCTTCGTGAGCTCGAAGTCGAGGAGCGTGCCCGTCCTCGCGAGCCCCCAGTACAGGGGCAGGCAGTTCAGGAACTGGATGTGGCCGACGCGCGGCCGGGTGCGAGAATTGTCCACATCGCGACACTAGACCCTTTGGGGTACGCTTCGGACTCCGGCCCCAGGGTCAACGCCTTTCCGATCTTCAAACATCCGGGTGACGTGATCTTGGCCTCTATTGCTTTCGGCTGCCTGCGTGCTAGGCTCGCCGCAAGTTGCAGTTTGGTTTCCCTTGCAGTACAGAGCCTGCGGAGCATGTAACCGCGGGCTCTAGTCGTTTTCAGAAGAATGCAGTTGTGCGGCACTGTTTTCACACTTGCAGGTTCTGGAGCAGGGCAACCCTTTTGGGCCCAAGGAGGGCTTATGGCTACCGGAACCGTGAAGTGGTTCAACGCCGAAAAGGGCTTTGGCTTCATCGCCCAGGAGGGCGGCGGCCCCGACGTCTTCGTCCACTACTCCGCGATCAACGCGAGCGGCTTCCGTTCGCTGGAGGAGAACCAGCAGGTCTCCTTCGACGTGACCCAGGGCCCGAAGGGCCCGCAGGCGGAGAACGTCACCCCCGTCTGAGCGATCCCGTCTCATAGTGATCCCGTCTCATAGGCGCTCCAGCCTCTGATCCGGACCTGAATGCAGTACCCAAGGAGCCCCGCGCCGCACGGCAGCGGGGCTCCTGCCTTTCCCGGCCCCGTTCTCACACGTGCTGCATGACGAGCACGAAGGTCGTGCCGGGATCGAGCGCCTCGTACGAATGGGCCACGTCTCCGCGGTACGTCATGTAGTCGCCGGGATGCAGCTCGACCTCCTCCCCGGCGGGTCCGGCCTTCACCCGTCCCGTGCTCACGATCAGGTGCTCCACGGTCCCCGGGATGTGCGGCTCCGATGCGCGCGCAGGTCCCGGCTCGGCCCGCAGGTGGTAGATGTCCCGGCGCGCCCCGGGCGGGCTGGCGGACAGCAGGGTTGCCGCGAAGTCGGCCTTCTCCGAGGCCAGGGTCGGCCCCCGGCCCGCCCTGACGACCTGCACGGACGACACCGGCGGCTCCACCAGCGTGCTGAACGGCACCCCGAGCGCCACGCCCAGCGCCCACAGCGTCTCCACGCTCGGGTTGCCGCCCGCCGCCTCCAGCTGGGACAGCGTGGACTTGGCGATGCCGGCGCGTTTGGCCAGCTCGGAGAGGGAAAGGCCGGCGCGCGTGCGTTCACGGCGGAGCGCGGCGGCGATCCAGTCCAGGGGGCGTTCGGGCATGCTGTTCGCTCCATCGGTACGATCGTTCGCCTTGACGAACATGACTCCTCCCGTCCACTGTAGTGAACATGCGTACGGCAGAGCGAACAGCCCTGGTCCGTGACAGCGCGCTCGTCTGGCTGGCGAGCGGGGTCGTGGGCGTCTCCTTCGGCGCGATCGCCGTGACCGGCGGCCTGCCGGTGTGGGTGCCGGTGGTGATGTCCCTGGTCGTGTACGCGGGCTCCGCCCAGTTCAGTGCGGTGGGTGTGCTGCTGGCCGGGGGCGGTCCGGTCGCCGCGGCGGCCACGGGCCTGTTCCTGAACGCCCGTACGGTCGCCTACGGCCTGGCGGTGGCCGACATCCTCGGCCGGGGTCGACTCGCCCGTCTCCTCGGCGCCCACCTGGTCACCGACGAGACCGTGGCCTTCGCGCTGGCCCAGCCGGATCCGGCGCGGCGCCGGGCGGCGTTCTGGGTCTCCGGGGTCGGCCTGTTCGTCGTCTGGAACCTCGGCGTCCTGGCCGGGGCCCTCGCCGGGGGCGCGCTGGGCGACACCGGCACCTACGGTCTGGACGCGGCCTTCCCGGCCGTGCTCGTCGCCCTGGTGCTGCCCGTCCTGCGCGCGGATGCGGCCGTACGGCGTTCCGCGCTGCTCGGCGCCGGGCTGGCCCTGGCGGTCACCCCGGCCGTCCCGGCGGGTGTGCCGGTGCTGGTGGCGCTCGCGGGACTGGTCCTGCACGGCCGCGGGAGGGCGGCGTGAACGCGACGATCGCCATGATCCTGGCGCTGGCGGTCGGCACGTACGCCTTCCGGCTGCTCGGCCCGGCGCTGCACGGACGGGTCGAACTGCCGCAGCGGGCACAGGAGTTGCTGTCCGCCGGCGCCGTGGTCCTCCTGGTGGCACTGCTGGCGACGGGAGCCCTGACGGAGTCCAGCGACTTCGCGGGCTGGGCCCGCCCGACCGGAGTCCTGGTGGGGGCCGCACTGGCCTGGCGCAGGGCACCGTTCGTGGTGGTGGTCCTGGGGGCGGCGGCCACAACTGCCGTACTGCGGGCGGTCGGTGTCGCGTGAGTGTCAGTGGGGGCCGCTAGGGTCCCCCGCCATGACCGACACCGACTTCGTGACCGCCACCCGCACCTTCTACGACACCGTGGCCGAGGACTACGCCGAGCAGTTCCGGGGCGTGCTCACCGTCAGCCCCCTGGACCGGGTGCTGCTGTCCGGGTTCGCCGAGTTGGTGGGGGACGGACGCGTCGCCGATCTGGGCTGCGGGCCCGGACGGATCACCGCTCACCTCGCCTCCCTCGGGCTGTCCGTCTTCGGGCTCGACCTCTCGGAGTCGATGCTGGCCATCGCCCGCCGGGAGAACCCGGGGCTGCGGTTCGAGCAGGGCTCGATGCTGGAGCTGGACCTTCCCGACGGGGCGCTCGCCGGTGCCGTGTCCTGGTACTCCTCCATCCACACGCCTGCGGACGAACTCCCGCGCCTGTTCTCCGAGTTCCACCGCGTCCTGGCACCGGGCGGGCACCTCCTCGTCGCCTTCCAGGCCGGCGACAAGGACCGGCATCACGACCGACCGTGGGGGCGGCCGGTCGCGCTGACCTTCCTGCGGCGGCGGCCGGAGCAGATCGCCGGGTTGCTGCGCGCGGCCGGATTCTCGCTCGTCTCGCAGACGGTGCGCGAACCCGGCCCCGAGGAGGTGTCCCAGCAGGCGTTCCTGATCGCCCGCCGTCCCTAGAGCACCCCGGCGAGATCCCGCGCCGCGACGTACCCGAAGGTCATCGCGGGGCCGATCGTCGAGCCGGCGCCCGCGTAGCTGTGGCCCATGACGGCCGCGCTGGCGTTTCCGGCGGCGTACAGGCCGGGGAGGACCGAGCCGTCGGGGCGCAGGACGCGGGCGCGGGCGTCGGTGACCAGGCCGCCCTTGGTGCCCAGGTCTCCCGGGACGAGCTGGAAGGCGTAGTACGGGGGCAGCCAGAGCGGGGCCAGGCAGGAGTTCGGCAGGACCGAGGGGTCCGTGTAGTAGTGGTCGTAGGCACTGTCACCGCGGCCGAAGTCCGGGTCGTCGCCCTTCAGGGCAAGGGAGTTGAAGCGGTCGACGGTGGTCCGCAGGGCGCCGGCCGGCACGCCGATGGACGCGGCGAGGGCGTCGACCGTCCAGGCCTTGTGGGCGGCGCCCGAGCCGTACCAGTCGGCGGGCAGGACGAAGGTCGGCGCGATGTCCCTGAAGAGGTACCGGTTGCGGTAGTTCTGGTCGACGATCAGCCAGGCCGGGATGTCGGGGTCGGTCGGGTTGCGGTCGTACATGGTGTGGACGACGTCGCTGTAGGGGGCGGCCTCGTTGACGAACCGCCTGCCCGCCGCGTTGACGATCAGCCCGCCGGGCAGGGTGCGTTCGGCGAGGCAGAAGTACGGGTCGCCGGGGAGCGGAATGGCCGGTCCCCACCAGGCGTCGTCCATCAACGCCACGTCAGCGCCCAGGCGTTGCCCGGCCCGGATGCCGTCCCCCGTGTTCTCCTTCGCGCCCACGGTCCACTCCGTGCCGATGGGCCGGCGCTGGTACTGGGCCCGCATCGCCGCGTTGTGCTCGAAGCCGCCGGAGCCGACGATCACGCCCCGGCGGGCCCGGTAGAGGCCGCCCGGGGTCACGGCTCCGGCGACGGCGCCGTTCTCGACGTAGAGCTCGGTGAGGGGCGTGCCGAGGCGGACGGGCACGTTCGCGTCCAGGAGCCCCTTCCTCAGCCCGGCCGCCAGCGACTGGCCCATGGTGAGCGGGGTCTGCCCGAGCAGGGCCGCCTTCGTGCCCCGCGCCAGGCACTCCGCGGCGACGGCCGCGCCCTTGACGCTCACGGCGGACAGGGCGAGCCACTTGTAGTCGGCGCTGAACACGACCAGGCCGGCGGGGACGTCGAGGTACGGCGGGTTCAGGTGGGCGAGTTCGGCGCCCAGGAGCTTGCCGTCGAACTGGTCGGGCTCGATGGAGCGGCCGTTCGGCAGGCCGCCCGGGAGCTCGGGGTAGTAGTCGCTGTACCCCTCCATCCAGCGGAAGCGGAGCGGGCTGTTGGCCATGACGAAGGAGATCATCGCGGGGCCGTGCGCGAGGAAGGCCCGCTGCCGGGCGGCGGGGACGTCGGACCCCACGACGGCGGCGAGGTAGGCGGCCGCCTTGGCGGGGGTGTCCGGGACACCGGCGGCCAGGACGACGGGGTTGTTGGGGATCCAGATCCCGGCCCCGGACCGGGCCGCGGACCCGCCGAAAGTGGGCGCCTTCTCCAGCACCACGGTGCTCAGCCCCTGCTTGGCGGCGGTGAGCGCGGCGGTCATGCCGGCGGCGCCGGAACCGATGACGACGACGTCGTACGTCCCGAGAGGCGGCAGGTCGGCGGCGCTCGCGCCCTGCTGCACCCCGGCGGCGACGGCCGCCCCGGCCCCGGCGGCCAGCAGGTGTCTTCGGGTCACGCTCATGGTCGGGTCCCCCCTGCGGTCGGTATGGACGAAGGGTCCGGAACGTCGCGCGGGGCTCTTGAGAAGTCAAGGGGCGTGCAGGAAGGAAGGAGTTTCCCGCCAGGCGAGTTGGCTCGGGAACGGCCTGAACCGGGTCAGCAGGGCGGCGAGGAGTTCGGGACCCTAGCGCTCACGGAAGGTCGGGTCCCGGCGGGTGAGGTCGAGTTCGTTGGCGGTTTGCAGAGCCGGAAAGTGTGTGCGAGGTCGAATCTGCGCAGGTAGGGCGCCACCAGCGGTCGATGTCGGCAGCGGCGGCACCAGTTACCGAGGACCACAGCCACACGGGCTCGGGGTTGCGGTCGCCGGGTAGGTGGGCGACCTCTAGGCGGATCAACCTACCCTCGATGAAGGAGAGTTCGCCGTCGCAATCGAGCCAGCAGGTGCGGTGGGCCAGCCGGAGGTGCAATCGGTCCCAGCTCCGGGCGGTGGCGGCGTCGTAGCGGGTGGTCTCGGTGGTTGTGGTGTGGTCCGGTTCAGGCCAGGTGGCGGACCTGGCGAGCGCGAACTCGGGGCCGTGCGGTTCGAGGCCCCAGGGGGAACGGGAGTTCTTGGGGCGAACGGGTGACCTTTTCGGG
>NZ_RSAJ01000440.1 GCF_003933965.1 Streptomyces sp. RP5T | reverse complement strand
GGGGGAAGGCGATGGCGGCCGCAGGCAGGGTGGTGCCGTGGGCCTCACAGACCTCGGCGATGGCGCGGGCGCGGGCCACCAGTTCCGCCGGGGCGTCCTGGTAGTCGTACTTCATGCCTTCCTCGGGCCACTGGCGGGAGAGCAGGCCGGAGTTGAAGACGCCCACCGCGACGACGCTCTTGCCCGACTCCTGTGCGGCGGGCAGGACGTCGTCGAGGGCGGACTGGTCGAGGAGGGTGTAGCGCCCGGCGAGCATGACCACGTCGGCGGCGGTCTCGCGCAGGAAGCGGGCGAGCATGGCGGACTGGTTCATCCCGGCGCCGATCGCTCCGATCACCCCCTGGTCGCGCAGTTCGGCGAGGGCGGGCATGGCCTCGTCGGCGGCCTGTCTCCAGTGGTCGTCGGGGTCGTGGAGGTAGACGATGTCCAGACGGTCCAGACCGGTGCGCTCCAGCGTCTCCTCGATGGAGCGGAGCACGCCGTCACGGCTGAAGTCCCACTGCCGGCGCAGGTCGTCCCGTACGACGAAGCCCTCGGAGTCGACACCGCGGGGCTCCTCGTTGGGGACGAGGAGGCGGCCCACCTTGGAGGAGACGACGTACTCGTCGCGGGGGCGGGTGCGCAGCGTGGCGCCGAGGCGTTGTTCGGACAGGCCGAGGCCGTAGTGCGGCGCGGTGTCGAAGTACCGGATGCCCGCGTCCCAGGCGGCGTCGAGTGCGGCTGCGGCGTCTGCGGCCGTGGTGGTCCGGTACAGGTTGCCGATCACGGAGGCGCCGAAGCCGAGTTCGGTGAGTTCGATGCGGGTGCGGTGGATCGTTCGGCGGTGCAAGGCGCGCTCCTCGGAGGCTGCGGATGGGCGTGGGGTCAGCGTCGGACGTGGGCCGTGGAGCCCGCGACCAGAGCCTCGACCTCGGAGAGGGTGGCCATGGAGACATCACCGGGGGTGGTCATGACGAGGGCGCCGTGGGCAGTGCCGTAGGCCAGGGCGCGTTCCAGCGACGTGCCGGTGAGGAGGCCGTGGATCAGCCCGGCGGCGAAGCCGTCGCCGGAGCCGATGCGGTCCAGGACGTGCAGACCGGGCATCCGCGGGCCGGTGACCATACCGGTGGCGGGTGACCAGGCGGCCGAGGACCAGTCGTTGACCCCCGCCGAGGGCACCTCGCGCACGGTCGTCGCCAGTACCTTCGCGCCCGGCAGCAGCGCGGCGACGGAAGCGAGCGCGTCCGGCACCTCGTGTTCCGCCAGGCGCACGGCTCCCGGACGCGTGCCCGCCAGACCCAGGGCGCCCACGACGACATCGGCGTGCCGGGCGAGCCGCAGGTCGGCTTCGCGGGCGCGGTCGGCGCCGCCGCGGCCGGCCCAGAGGCTGGGGCGGTAGTTGGGGTCGTAGGAGACGGTGACACCGTGCCGCCGTGCGGCCGCCATCGCCTCGTCGGCGACATCGACGGTGGTGTCGGACAGGCCCGCGAAGATGCCACCGGTGTGGAACCAGCGCACCCCGCCGGCGAAGACCGCGTCCCAGTCGACGTCCCCCTTGCGCAGCTGGGACGCGGCGGTGTGCGCGCGGTCGCTCACCCCCAGGGCGCCGCGGATGCCGTAGCCGCGCTCGACGAAGTTCAGGCCGTTGCGGGCGCTGCGGCCGATTCCGTCGTCGGTGACCCAGCGGATGAGCGAGGTGTCGACACCGCCTTGGAGGACGAGGTCCTCGACCAGGCGGCCGACTTCGTTGTCGGCGAGCGCGGTGACGACCGCGGCACGGTGTCCGAAGCAACGCCGCAGACCCCGGGCCACGTTGTACTCACCGCCGCCTTCCCAGACCTGGAAGGTGCGGGCGGTGCGGATCCGGCCCTCGCCCGGGTCGAAGCGGAGCATGACCTCGCCGAGGGCGATCACGTCGGTCACGGTGCGGTCCTTTCCACGGCCTCGGCGGTGAGCCGGCGGATCTCGTCGTATGCTCCGCGTTCGAGGTGGGCGCGGGTGGCGAGCCAACTGCCGCCGACGGCCAGGACCGCCGGGTGGGCGAGGTAGGCGGACATCTGCTCGGGGCCGATGCCGCCGGTCGGCACGAAGCCCATCTGCGGGAAGGGCGCCGCGAGCGCGCGCAGTGTCCCGATGCCGCCGAGCGGCTCGGCGGGGAACAGCTTGACCGTGTCCAGGCCCGCCTTGAGCGCGTGCATGAGCTCGGTCGCGGTCGCCGCGCCGGGTACCACCGGCACCCCCAACTCGCGTCCCTTGTCGACGACTTCGATGTCGAAGCCGGGTGACACGAGGAAGCGGGCCCCGGCCGCGACCGCGCGTTCCGCCTGCTCGGTGGTGAGGACGGTCCCGGCGCCGACGGTCAGACCGCCGTGCGCGGCCATGACCTTCACCACCTGCTCGGCCTGCGGGGTGCGGAAGGTGACCTCGGCGCAGCGCGCGCCGCCCGTCGCGAGCGCCTCGGCCAGGGGGCCGGCACTCGCGACGGACGGCACGGTGAGCACCGGCAGGAGCCGGGCCCCCGCGAGTACGGCGCTCAGGGCGTGGTGCGTCATCGGCCGAGCCACCCGCCGTCGACCGGCAGCACGGTGCCGTGGATGTAGTCGGCGGCAGGGGAGGCGAGGAAGACGGTGGCCCCGCCGAGGTCGTCGGCCGAGCCCCAGCGTCCGGCCGGGATCCGCTCCAGGATGGCCTTGCTGCGGCTCGGGTCGTCCTGCAGGGCCTGGGTGTTGTCGGTGGCGATGTAGCCCGGGGCGACGGCGTTGACGTTGACGCCGTGCGGCGCCCACTCGTTGGCCAGGGCCTTGGTCAGTCCGGCGATGCCGTGCTTGGCGGCGGTGTAGCCGGGGACCGTGATGCCGCCCTGGTAGCTGAGCAGGGAGGCGGTGAAGATGACCTTGCCGTGGCCGCGGGCGACCATGACGGCGCCGACGGCCCGGGTGAGGGCGAACTGGGCGGTGAGGTCGACCTGGAGCACCAACGCCCAGTCGGCGTCGCTGTGTTCGGCGGCCGGGGTGCGGCGGATGGTGCCCGCGTTGTTGACCAGGATGTCCACCGGGCGTTCGCGTCCGGCGAGGTTCTCGCCGAGGGCGCGGACGGCGTCGGGATCGGCGAAGTCGGTGCGGATCGCCTCGAAGGTGCGGCCCGCGGCGGTGACGTCCTTCTCCACGTCGCTGCCGGAGGACTCCAGGTTCGCGCTGACCCCGATGACGTCCGCGCCGGCCTCGGCGAGCGCGCGGGCCATGGCCCGGCCGATGCCGCGGCGGGCCCCGGTGACGACGGCGAGCTTCCCGGTGAGGTCGAAGGCGGTCATACGGTGCTCTCCTGTGCGTGGTCGGTGCAGTCGACGAGGATCTTCATCACGTCTCCGCCGCCCTCCAGGGCCTCGAACGCGGCGGGTGCCTCGGTCAGCGGGACGACCTTGCTGATCAGCCGGTCGGCCGGGATCGTGCCGTCCGCCACCAGGGTCACCGCCTTCTCGAAGTCGGAGCGGTCGTACAATCGGGCGCCGACGAGGGTGAGTTCGCGCCAGAAGAAGCGGTGCAGGTTGATCTCCCGGGGCCGGGGGTGGATGGCCACCAGGCACAGCCGTCCGCGTACGCCGAGCACGTCGACGGCCGTCTCGACACCTGCCGCGGCGCCGGACACCTCGAAGGCGACGTCCGCGCCGGCGTCCCCGGTCCAGGCGCGGAGCAGGTCGGCGACGTCGTCGGCTGCGGGGTCCCACGTGACCAGCCCCAACTCCTCGGCCAGTGACCGGCGGTGGGCGCTGAGCTCCACGACTCGTACCTCCGCGCCGGCGTCCCGCGCGACCAGGGCGATGAGGATGCCGACGGGACCGCCGCCGACCACGACGACCCGCTCACCGGGCTGTATCGCGGCCCGGCCCACGTCGTGGACGGCGACCGCGGTGGGTTCGACCAGCGCGGCTCGTTCCAGGGGCACGTCCTGGGGGACGCGGACGAGGGTGGTGGCGGGCACGGTCCAGCGCTGCTGCATGGCACCGGGGGAGTCGATGCCGATGAAGTCCAGGTGCTGGCAGATGTGCTGATGGCCGGCCCGGCAGGCAGGGCAGGTGTCGTCCCAGCGCAGCGGCATCACGGTGACCGCGTCACCGGGCTGCCACCCCTCGACTCCGGGACCCACGCGGACGATGCGGCCGGACATCTCGTGCCCGAGGACGGCCGGCGTGGTCACACGGGCGTCCATGTCGCCGTGGAAGATGTGCAGGTCGGTGCCGCAGATCCCGACATAGGCGGGGGCGATCTCCACCTCTCCCGGGCCCGGCTCCACGCTCTCGGCGGGGGCGGTGTCCAAGGTGCGGGCCGCGGTGTAGCGGACGGCGAGAGTCATCGTGGGGTCAGGGTCCCTTCCGCGCGGACGCCGATGGTCAGCAGCAGGTTGGCGTAGGTACGGATGTCGGCGGTGACGATCGCCAGCGCGACATCCGGGGAGCGGGCCGCGTCGTAGAAGTCGAAGCGGGTGAGCGTGTGGACCGGGGCGGGTGCCAGCTTCGCGCGGTACTCGGCGATGGCGGGCGGCTCCGGTTCGCCCTCGGGCGCCATCACCTGGGCCGACTCCACTGGAACGGCGCGCAGCAGCACGTCGAGGACGGTGGTGACGTCCACGGTGCCCGGCGCCAGGTTGAGGTGGACGATGCGGGCGTGTGGCCCGGTCGCGGTGCCGGCGGGGTAGTGGCCGTCGGCGAGCAGGACGCGGGCGCCGTGGCCGGCTCCCGCCAGCGCCTCGAGGATGCCGGGGTGGGTCAGTTCGGTCAGCAGCACGGTGCCTCTGCCTCCTTCTCGGGAGCGGCCGGCCGGTAGAAGGCCGCCGCCGTGTCGTGGAGCACTGCCTGCCTCTCGTGCGGGGAGCAGGCGCTGAGGAGCTCGTCGACGGTCGTGGCCCAGCGGTCCCAGCCGCCCGCCAGGACGCAGACGGGCCAGTCGGAGCCGAACATCAGCCGGTCGGGTCCGAACGCGGTCAGCAGGGTGTCCCAGACCGGACGGATGTCGTCGATCGTCCATTTCTCCCGGTCGGCCTCGGTGATCAGTCCGGAGACCTTGCAGCGCACCTGGGGGTGGACGGCCAGTTCGCGCACCGCGCGCACCCAGTCGGGCAGTGCGGGGTGGCCGATGGGCGGCTTTCCCGCGTGGTCCAGGACCAGCGGGAGGTCCGGGAAACGCTGGGCGAGCCGGATCGCCTGGGGGAACTGGTGGCTGCGGATGAGGATGTCGTAGCCGAGACCCCTCTCCTGCACGGCCCGCAGGCCGCGCTCGACGGCCGGCCGCTGGAGCCACCGCGGATCGGACTCGCCCTGCACGACGTGGCGCAGGGCCCGCAGATACCCGCCCGAGGGCCGGGAGAGCAGTGCGTCGAGTACGTCCCCGATGCCGGGCCCGATGAGGTCCGCCCAGCCGACGACCGCGCCGATCAGCGGGTCCTGGCCGGCGAGGTCCAGCAGGTCCGCGGTCTCGGGGACGGACGCCACGCACTGGACGACCACCGTGCCCGTCAGCTGCCGGCCGGCTATGGGCCGGGTGGCGGACCGTCGGAGGTCGTCGACGCCGTAGCTGCGGCGGATCGGCTCGTGGCCGGGTTCGTCGAGCCAGGGCTGCGGGCGCCGGTCCAGATCCCACACGTGGTGGTGGGCGTCGATCAGGGGCCGCGGCTCAGACACGGGCGGACCACACGGGGCCGTCGGGGTAGCTGTACTCCTTGAGGGACTCCGGGTGCATCTGCGCGCTCAGTCCGGGCACGGTCGGGGCCAGGTAGTGGCCGGCGGCGATCCGGACGGGGTCGACGAAGTGCTCGTGCAGGTGGTCGACGTACTCGATGACACGGTCCTCGGTGGTGGTGGACACGGCGACGTAGTCGAACATCGACAGGTGCTGGACCATCTCGCACAGGCCGACGCCGCCGGCGTGCGGGCAGACCGGGACGCCGAACTTGGCGGCGAGGAGCAGGATCGCGATGTTCTCGTTGACGCCGCCGACGCGGGCGGAGTCGATCTGGACGATGTCGACGGCGCCTGCCTGGAGGAGCTGCTTGAAGACCACGCGGTTGGCGATGTGCTCGCCCGTGGCCACCTTGATGGGGGTGACGGCCCTACGGACGGCGGCGTGGCCCAGGATGTCGTCGGGGGAGGTGGGTTCCTCGATCCAGTACGGGTCGAAGGGGGCCAGGGCGCGCATCCAGTCGATGGCGGGCTGGACGTCCCATCTCTGGTTGGCGTCGACGGCGATGCGGATGTCGGGGCCGACGGTCTCGCGGGCGGTGCGCAGGCGCCGTATGTCGTCCTCCAGGTCCGCACCGACCTTGAGCTTGATCTGCGTGAAGCCGTCGGCGACCGCCTCGCGGGACAGGCGGGCGAGCTTCTCGTCGGAGTAGCCGAGCCAGCCGGGGGTGGTGGTGTAGGCGGGGTAGCCCTGGTTGATGAGGCGCTCGATGCGCTGCGCGCGACCCGGCTCCGCGCGCTGGAGGATCTCGAGGGCCTCTTCGGGCGTGAGGGCGTCGGACAGCCAGCGGAAGTCGACCTGGGCCACCAGCTCCTCGGGGGACATCTCGCCGAGGAAACGCCACACGGGCTTGCCCGCGCGCTTGGCCGCGAGGTCCCAGGCGGCGTTGACGACGGCACCGGTCGCCATGTGGATGGCGCCCTTCTCCGGTCCCAGCCAGCGCAGTTGGGGGTCGTGGACCAGGGAGCGGGAGAAGGCGCCGAGGTCGGAGCAGACCTCCTCGACGGACAGGCCGACGACGTGCGGGGCGAGCGTGGCGATGGCGGCCGCCTGGGCGTCGTTGCCGCGTCCGGTGGTGAAGGCCAGGGCGTGGCCCTCCAGTCCGTCGCCGGCGTCGGTGCGCAGGACGACGTAGGCAGCGGAGTAGTCGGGCTCCGGGTTCATGGCGTCCGAGCCGTCGAGGTGTTCGGAGGTGGGAAACCGCACGTCCAGGACGTCCAGGGCGGTGATGCGGGCGGATGAGGGCATGGGGGAGGACATGGCGGCAACTCCTGTGACGTGCAAGGGGGAAGAG
>NZ_RSAJ01000043.1 GCF_003933965.1 Streptomyces sp. RP5T | reverse complement strand
GGACTGTGGGAGGGAGGACGCGCGGACGCGCCGGATCGCTGCATTCCGCCGGAACAGGCGTTTCATGCACCGTACACGTGTGTCAGTGGCACAGATGCGCCTCGTGCTCCGCGTGCCCGCCCGGCTCCAGCTGGAAGGTGCAGTGCTCCACGTCGAAGTGGTCGCCGAGGCAGTTCTGGAGCTCGTGCAGCATCTTCTCGTGGCCCGTGGCGCTGAGCAGGTCGGAGCGCACGACCACGTGCGCCGAGAGCACCGGCATCCCCGAGGTGATCGTCCAGGCGTGCAGGTCATGGACGTCCTCCACCCCGTCCAGGGCCAGGATGTGGGTCCGCACCTCCGTCATGTCGACGTCCTTGGGAGCGGACTCCAGCAGGACGTCGAGGGTCTCGCGCAGCAGCTTGAAGGTGCGCGGCACGATCATCAGGCCGATGACGAGCGAGGCGATCGGGTCGGCGGCCTGCCAGCCGGTGGTCAGGATCACCGCCGCCGAGACGATCACCGCGAGCGAGCCCAGCGCGTCCGCCGCGACTTCCAGGAACGCCCCGCGCACGTTCAGGCTCTCCTTCTGGCCGCGCATCAGCAGGGTCAGCGAGATCATGTTCGCGACCAGGCCGATCGCGCCGAAGACGATGGTCAGCCCGCCCTCGGTGTCGGCCGGCGTGACGAACCGCTGGATCGCCTCGTACAGGACGTAGCCGCCCACGCCGAGCAGCAGCAGGCAGTTCGCGAGGGCGGCGAGGATCTCCGCGCGGGCGTACCCGAAGGTGCGGTTGCCGGTCGCGGGGCGGTTCGCGAAGTGGATGGCGAGGAGGGCCATGCCGAGGCCCAGCGCGTCCGTCGCCATGTGTGCCGCGTCGGCGACCAGGGCCAGGGAGTCGGCGACGACGCCGCCCACGATCTCCACCACCATGACGGTGAGCGTGATCGACAACGCCACCCGCAGCCTGCCGACGTACGCGGCGGTCGCCGTACCGCCGACGGGCGCGTGCGTGTGCCCGTGGTCGTGCCCTGCCCCCATGGAAGCCGCCTCCTGCGTGTCGATCCGGACAGCCCGCCCGGGATCACAGTGAACTACGGGTGGGGGGTATCCGGCAACGCGGCACTGAACACCGTTGTCATGTGCCCTGACCTGCGGAAACGAAACGCAGGTCAGGGCGGGGCAGTCTCACCCGTGGTGCAGCTGCCAGCCGTGCCAGGCGGACTCGATCATCTCGCGCACCCCTCGCCGCGCGCTCCAGCCGAGCGCCTCGGCGGCCAGGGCGGCCGACGCCACCGACACGGGTGCGTCCCCGGGGCGCCGGGGCTCCACGACCGCGGGCCGTCGGTCTCCGGTCACCTCGCCGATCACCGTGACCATCTCCCGTACGGAGACGCCCTCGCCGCGACCGATGTTGACTGTCAGGTCGCCGGCCCCGCCCCCGTCGGAGAGCCGCCGGGCCGCCGCGAGATGCGCCTCGGCGAGGTCGGACACGTGGATGTAGTCCCGCACGCAGGTGCCGTCCGGCGTCGGATAGTCGTCGCCGAAGATCCGCGGGGCCTCGTCGCGGGTGAGGCGGTCGAAGACCATGGGCACGATGTTGAAGACACCGGTGTCCGCGAGCTCCGGCGCCGCGGCCCCGGCGACGTTGAAGTACCGCAGGCAGACGGTGGAGATCCCGTGTGCCTGCCCCGCCGCCCGCACCAGCCACTCCCCGGCGAGCTTCGTCTCGCCGTACGGGTTCACGGGCGCGCAGGGCGTCTCCTCCGTGATCAGCCCCACATCGGGGTTGCCGTAGACGGCCGCCGAGGAGGAGAAGAGGAAACGGTCGATCCCGGCCTCGGCCACCGCCTCCAGGAGGGTCGCCAGCCCGCCGACGTTCTCCTGGTAGTAGCGGGTGGGCTGCGCCACCGACTCGGCGACCTCCTTGCGCGCCGCAAGATGCACCACACCCGTCACCGCGTGCTCGGCCAGCACCCGCTTGAGCAGGCCGCCGTCCAGCGAGGAGCCGCGGACCAGCGGCACGTCGGCGGGCAGCCGCGCGGGCACCCCCGCCGAGAGGTCGTCCAGGACGAGCACCCGTTCCCCGGCCCCCGTCATGGCTCGCGCCACATGCGCCCCTATGTACCCGGCACCGCCGGTGATCAGCCACGTCATGGTCGTCCACCCTATGCCGACGCTCCCGCGCTGCCCCGATGTCCCGGATGTCCGCTCTGTGGGGCGCGGTTTGTGGGCGGGGGCCCGGATCACCGATGATGATCGCGGCAAAGGCCGGGGGAGACGCTGTTGATCGGTCCGTTAACGGGCGGTGAACGCCGCCCTCTTGGCATCCGATAGCCTCTGCCGACATGCCGCCCGCCTGGTCCAGCCAAGGGGCGCCCCCATCGTGCACATGACCGGCGCCCGCGCGTCGGCACCCAGGGAGTGAGTTCGGTTGTCGACCGCCATCCTCACCGGTCAGCCGGTCCCCGGTTCGTCGATCGAGGGTGATCTGCGGGCCCTCGGCTTCGACGTGCGGGTCGCCGTGGACGCCGCCGACGCCGAGCGGCTGGTCGCCGAGGCACCCTGCGACCAGCGCGTCGCCGTCGTCGACGCCCGGTTCGTCGGCCACGTGCACGCGCTGCGCCTGGGCCTGACCGACCCGCGCTTCTCCCTCGCCGCGCTGCCCGGCGCCGTCACCGCGCAGCCCGACGGCCGCGCGACCCTGACCCGCGCGCTGGCCCGCGAGAACTCCGCGGGCGGCGGCACCGCAGTCGCCGTCGACAGCCTGCCCGACCGCCTCGTCACCGCGCTGGCCGACGACGGCGCCGAGGTCCACCGCCCCGAGCTCGGCAGCCTGGTCGCCGCCGTCCCCGCCGACCCCCAGGCCCGCAACGAGGCACGGCAGGCCGTCGCGGACGTCGACGACGAGGCCGTACGCCTGAAGTCCGCCGTGAAGTCCCGCGACGGTTTCTTCACCACGCACTTCATCAGCCCCTACTCCCGCTACATCGCCCGCTGGTGCGCCCGCCGCGGCCTGACCCCGAACCAGGTCACCACGGCGTCGCTGATCACCGCGCTCGTCGCGGCGGCCTGCGCGGCCACCGGCACCCGGGGCGGCTTCGTCGCCGCGGGCGTCCTGCTCATCGCGTCCTTCGTCCTGGACTGCACCGACGGCCAGCTCGCCCGCTACTCCCTGCAGTACTCCACGCTCGGTGCCTGGCTCGACGCCACCTTCGACCGGGCCAAGGAGTACGCCTACTACGCCGGCCTCGCCCTGGGAGCGGCTCGCGGCGGCGACGACGTGTGGGCGCTGGCCCTCGGCGCGATGGTCCTCCAGACCTGCCGGCACGTCGTCGACTTCTCCTTCAACGAGGCCAACCACGACGCGACCGCCAACACCAGCCCCACCGCGGCCCTTTCGGACAAGCTCGACAGCGTCGGCTGGACGGTGTGGGTGCGGCGGATGATCGTCCTGCCCATCGGCGAGCGCTGGGCGATGATCGCGGTGCTGACCGCGCTGACGACTCCGCGGATCACCTTCTACGCCCTGCTCATCGGGTGCGCCTTCGCGGCGACGTACACCACGGCGGGCCGCGTGCTGCGGTCGCTGACCCGCAGGGCACGACGGACCGACCGGGCCGCGCAGGCGCTCGCGGACCTCGCCGACTCGGGCCCGCTCGCGCAGGCCGTCGCCGGGCTCCTCAGGGCTCCCGCCCGCCGCCTGCCCGGATTCGCCGCCCCCGTTCTCGCCCTGCTCGGCGGTCTCGTCCTCGTGGGCCTGGCCTGGCAGCCCGGCTTCGGCGGACCGCTGGCCGTGGTCGGCGCCGTGATCTACACCGTCACCTCGGGCCTCGCCGTCGCCCGCCCCCTCAAGGGCGCCCTCGACTGGCTCGTCCCCCCCTTCTTCCGCGCCGCGGAGTACGGCACCGTCCTGCTGCTCGCGGCCGAAGCGGACGTGAACGGGGCGCTTCCCGCGGCTTTCGGCCTGGTGGCCGCCGTCGCCTACCATCACTACGACACGGTGTACCGCATCCGCGGCAACGCCGGAGCGCCCCCGGCCTGGCTGGTGCGCGCCGTCGGGGGGCACGAGGGACGGGTTCTGCTCGTCACCGTTCTGGCCGCGCTGCTCACCGCCTCGCAGTTCACGGTCGCACTCACGGTCCTGGCCGTGGCCGTGGCCCTGCTGGTGCTCGTCGAGAGCATCCGCTTCTGGGTGTCCGCTGGGGCGCCCGCCGTACACGACGAAGGAGAACCCGCATGATCGGCCTCGTGCTGGCGGCCGGCGCCGGACGCCGACTGCGCCCCTACACCGACAGCCTTCCCAAGGCTCTGGTGCCGGTGGGGCCCGCGGGCATAGAGGGCGAACCCACGGTTCTGGACCTCACCCTCGCCAACTTCGCCGAGATCGGCCTGACCGAGGTCGCGGTCATCGTCGGCTACCGCAAGGAGGCCGTCTACGAGCGCAAGGCGGCCCTGGAGGCGAAGTACGGCCTCAAGCTCACCCTCATCGACAACGACAAGGCCGAGGAGTGGAACAACGCCTACTCCCTGTGGTGCGGCCGTGACGCCCTCAAGGACGGTGTGATCCTCGCCAACGGCGACACCGTGCACCCGGTCTCCGTCGAGAAGACGCTGCTCGCCGCGCGGGGCGAGGGCCGCCGGATCATCCTCGCCCTGGACACGGTGAAGAACCTCGCCGACGAGGAGATGAAGGTCGTCGTCGACCCCCAGCGGGGCATGACGAAGATCACCAAGCTGATGGACCCCGCCGAGGCCACCGGCGAGTACATCGGCGTCACCCTCATCGAGGGCGACGCCGCCCCCGAGCTGGCCGACGCGCTCAAGGCGGTCTGGGAGACCGACCCGCAGCAGTTCTACGAGCACGGCTACCAGGAGCTCGTGAACCGCGGCTTCCGCATCGACGTCGCGCCGATCGGCGACGTCCCGTGGGTGGAGATCGACAACCACGACGACCTCGCCCGTGGACGGGAGATCGCGTGCCGGTACTGACAAGGCTGATCCCCTCACCGGTCGTCGTGGACATCCGCCCGGGTGCCCTCGACGACCTGGCCTGCGTGCTCGCCGACGAGCGGATCTCGCACTCCGGCAAGCTGGCCGTCGCGGTCAGCGGCGGCTCGGGCGCCAGGCTGCGCGAGCGGCTGGAGCCCTCGCTGCCCGGGGCCACCTGGTACGAGGTCGACGGCGGCACCCTGGACGACGCGATCCGCCTGGCCGGCGACATGAAGGCCGGTCACTACGACGCGGTCGTCGGACTGGGCGGCGGCAAGATCATCGACTGCGCCAAGTTCGCCGCCGCACGCGTCGGCCTGCCCCTGGTCGCGGTACCGACCAACCTCGCGCACGACGGCCTGTGCTCGCCCGTCGCGACCCTCGACAACGACGCGGGTCGCGGCTCCTACGGCGTGCCCAACCCGATAGCGGCCGTCATCGACCTCGACGTCATCCGCGAGGCCCCGGTGCGCTTCGTGCGCGCGGGCATCGGCGACGCGGTCTCCAACATCAACGCGATCGCCGACTGGGAGCTGGCGAACCGCGTCAAGGGCGAGAAGATCGACGGGCTCGCGGCCGCCATGGCCCGCCAGGCCGGCGAGGCCGTGCTGCGGCACCCGGGAGGCGTCGGGGACAACGACTTCCTCCAGGTGCTCGCCGAAGCCCTGGTCCTCACCGGCGTCGCGATGTCGATCTCGGGCGACTCACGGCCCGCGTCCGGCTCGTGCCACGAGATCAACCACGCGTTCGACCTGCTCTACCCCAGGCGTGCCGCCGCCCACGGCGAGCAGTGCGGCCTGGGCGCGGCCTTCGCGATGTACCTGCGCGGAGCCCACGAGGAAGCGGCCTACATGGCCGGAGTACTGCGCCGGCACGGACTTCCGGTGCTGCCGGAGGAGATCGGCTTCACGCCCGCGGAGTTCGTGCGCGCCGTGGAGTTCGCTCCGCAGACCCGCCCCGGCCGCTACACCATCCTCGAACACCTCGACCTCAAGACCGACCAGATCAAGGACATCTACACCGACTATGTCAAGGCCATCGGTAGCTGAACTCCGTCCGGTCGTCCACCCCGCTGGGGTCAAGGACCGGCGCAGCGGTGAGCACTGGATGGGACGCCTCTACATGCGTGAGGTGTCCCTGCGGGTGGACCGCTACCTGGTGAACACCAGGGTCACGCCCAACCAGCTCACGTACCTGATGACCGTCTTCGGTGTCCTCGCGGCCCCGGCACTGCTCGTGCCGGGGATCCCGGGCGCCGTCCTCGGCGTGGTGTGCGTCCAGATGTACCTGCTGCTGGACTGCGTCGACGGCGAGATCGCGCGCTGGAAGAAGCAGTACTCGCTCAACGGCGTCTACCTGGACCGGGTCGGCGCCTACCTGACCGACGCGGCCGTGCTCGTCGGCTTCGGTCTGCGCGCCGCCGACCTGTGGGGCAGCGGCCGTATCGACTGGCTGTGGGCCTTCCTCGGCACCCTGGCCGCGCTCGGCGCGATCCTCATCAAGGCCGAGACCGACCTGGTGGGCGTCGCCAGGCACCAGGCCGGCAAGCCGCCCGTGCAGGAGTCGGCCGCCGAGATGCGCTCCTCGGGCATGGCGCTGGCCCGCAGGGCCGCCTCGCTGCTCAAGTTCCACCGGCTGATCCTCGGCATAGAGGCGTCCCTGCTGATCCTGGTCCTGGCGATCGCCGACCAGATGCGGGGCGACCTGTTCTTCACGCGGCTCGGGGTCGCGGTGCTCGCCGGTATCGCCATGCTCCAGACCCTGCTGCACCTGGTGTCGATCCTCGCCTCCAGCAGGCTGAAGTGAGCGGCGGCATGAAGGTCGGCGCGGTCATCATCACCATGGGCAACCGCCCCGAGGAGCTGCGCGCCCTGCTCGACTCGGTCGCCAAGCAGGACGGCGACCGAGTCGAGGTGGTCGTCGTCGGCAACGGCTCGCCCGTCCCGGACGTCCCCGAGGGCGTGCGCACCATCGAGCTGCCCGAGAACCTCGGCATCCCCGGCGGCCGCAACGTCGGCATCGAGGCCTTCGGCCCCAGCGGTCGCGACGTCGACATATTGCTCTTCCTGGACGACGACGGCCTCCTGCCGAACCACGACACCGCCGAACTGTGCCGCCAGGCCTTCACGGCCGACCCGCGGCTCGGCATCGTCAGCTTCCGCATCGCCGACCCCGAGACCGGCATCACCCAGCGCCGGCACGTCCCGCGGCTGCGGGCCGCCGACCCCATGCGCTCCTCCCGGGTCACCACCTTCCTCGGCGGCGCCAACGCCGTACGCACCCAGGTCCTCGCCGAGGTCGGCGGCCTCCCGGACGAGTTCTTCTACGCCCACGAGGAAACCGACCTGGCATGGCGGGCCCTCGACGCGGGCTGGATGATCGACTACCGGTCCGACATGGTGCTGTACCACCCGACGACCGCGCCCTCGCGGCACGCGGTCTACCACCGCATGGTCGCGCGCAACCGCGTCTGGCTCGCCCGCCGCAACCTGCCCGCGCTCCTCGTCCCGGTCTACCTGGGCGTCTGGATGCTGCTGACGCTCGCGCGCCGCCCCTCGCGGCCCGCCCTGAAGGCATGGTTCGGCGGCTTCCGGGAAGGCTGGAGCACGCCCTGCGGACCGCGCCGCCCGATGAAGTGGCGTACCGTCTGGCGACTGACCCGACTGGGCCGGCCCCCGGTCATCTGACAAGCTCGTTGCCGAGAGCGGCCGGGGCCGCACCCCGGCCTCCGCCCGGCCCCGCCCGTACGGGCCGCGCACCCCGAGCCATCCCGAAGAGGAAAGCTATCCATCAGTGAGTGAGACAACGCACGACGGCACGGTCACGCTGAGCGCGCCCGCGTCGCCCGACGAGGGCCTCTCGGCGGCGCAGCTCGCCGGCCGGTACGGCCTGACCGTGAGCGGTGCCAGGCCCTCGCTCGTGGAGTACGTCCGCCAGCTCTGGGACCGGCGCCACTTCATCCTCGCCTTCTCGCGGGCGAAGCTGACGGCCCAGTACAGCCAGGCCAAGCTCGGTCAGCTGTGGCAGGTGGCGACCCCGCTGCTGAACGCGGCCGTGTACTTCTTCATCTTCGGCGTCATCCTGAACGCCAGCCGCGGCATGCCGAAGGACGTGTACATCCCGTTCCTGGTCACGGGTGTCTTCGTGTTCACCTTCACGCAGAGCTCCGTCATGGCGGGCGTGCGCGCCATCTCCGGCAACCTCGGCCTGGTCCGCGCGCTGCACTTCCCGCGGGCGTCCCTGCCGATCTCCTTCGCGCTCCAGCAGCTCCAGCAGCTGCTGTTCTCGATGGTCGTGCTGTTCGCCGTGGCGATCGGCTTCGGGCACTACCCGGACCTGTCCTGGACCCTCATCGTCCCGGTGCTGATCCTGCAGTTCCTCTTCAACACGGGCCTGGCGCTGATCATGGCCCGCGCGGGTGCCAAGACCCCCGACCTGGCACAGCTCATGCCGTTCGTGATGCGCACCTGGATGTACGCGTCCGGCGTGATGTTCTCGATCCCGATCATGCTGGCCGACAAGCCGCAGTGGCTCGCCACGGTCCTGCAGTGGAACCCCGCGGCCATCTACATGGACCTGATGCGCTTCGCCCTGCTCGACGACTACGGCGCCGAGAACCTGCCCGACCACGTCTGGGCGGCCGCGGCCGGCTGGGCCGCGCTCTTCGCGCTCGGCGGCTTCGTGTACTTCTGGAAGGCGGAGGAAAGGTACGGCCGTGGCTGAGGACACCAGGGACGAGCGCACCCCCACCGTCATCGCGGACGAGTTGCACATCGTCTACCGCGTCAACGGCGCGAAGACCGGCAAGGGCAGCGCGACCGCCGCGCTGAGCCGCATCCTCAAGCGCGGCGAGGAGCGGGGCGTGCGCAAGGTGCACGCCGTCAAGGGCGTCTCCTTCGTCGCCTACAAGGGCGAGGCGATCGGCCTGATCGGCTCCAACGGCTCCGGCAAGTCGACCCTGCTGCGCGCCATCGCCGGTCTGCTGCCCGCCGAGAGCGGCCGCGTCTACACCCACGGCCAGCCCTCGCTGCTCGGCGTCAACGCGGCCCTCATGAACGACCTCACGGGTGAGCGCAACGTCATCCTGGGCGGGCTCGCCATGGGCATGTCGAGGGAGCAGATCAAGGAGCGCTACCAGGAGATCGTCGACTTCTCCGGGATCAACGAGAAGGGCGACTTCATCACCCTTCCGATGCGCACGTATTCCTCCGGAATGGCGGCCCGGCTGCGCTTTTCCATCGCCGCCGCCAAGGACCACGACGTCCTCATGATCGACGAGGCCCTGGCCACCGGCGACCGCAAGTTCCAGAAGCGCTCGGAGGAACGCATCCGGGAACTGCGCAAGGAGGCCGGCACGGTGTTCCTGGTCAGTCACAACAACAAGTCGATCCGTGACACCTGCAACCGCGTGCTGTGGCTGGAGCGCGGTGAGCTGCGCATGGACGGCCCGACCGACGAGGTCATCAAGGAGTACGAGAAGTTCACGGGCAAGTAGTCCACCCCGCCCCGGACGAAAGACACCGCCTCGCTCCACCGGGCCCCGCCGGAACTGTTCCGGCGGGGCCACGCGTCTGCAAAGGAAGCGTCAACTTCGGCCCCCCTTAGGAATCTTGGGGCCAATCGGTGTGTTGTTGTGATGTGCAGGACACCCCGACGATCCCTGCCGCGTTGTACAACGTAAGCTGTACCGGTGCCCAATCGCGGCAAGTAGGGCGATAATGCGCGACACCCCATCACTGGGACGCCGCGCGGAGGGCTGAGCGGCGTGTCCGAAATAGTGTGTATTGGGTCGGCGGTGTAGAACGGGAGATGTGACGGCGATGGCTACGGAAACTCCCCAGCTCAACGCAGCACGTGCCGTCCCCGCCGATGGCAGGCAGCGATGACGGAGACCGGCACGACGCGCCCCGGAGCGACGGAGCGCGGAACGCTCGACAAGGCCGCGGCGGAGAACTTCCCCGTGGCCCCCTTCTTCCTGCCCAAGGACTGGCGCGCCGACCTCATGGCGGTCTACGGCTTCGCGCGCCTCGTCGACGACATCGGCGACGGCGATCTCGCCCCCGGCGGCGCCGACGCCCGGCTGCTCGGCGTCCCGCCCGAGGAGTCCGAGGACCGGCTCGTCCTGCTGGACGCCTTCGAGGCCGACCTGGACCGCGTCTTCTCCGCCGAGCCCCGCCATCCGCTGCTGCGCCGCCTCCAGCCCACGGTCCGCCGGCGCTCCCTCACCCCCGAGCCCTTCCTCGGCCTGATCGCCGCCAACCGCCAGGACCAGCTCGTCACCCGCTACGAGACCTACGACGACCTGCTCGCCTACTGCGAGCTGTCCGCCAACCCCGTCGGCCGTCTCGTGCTCGCCGTCACCGGCACCTCGACCCCCGAGCGGATCCGTCTCTCGGACGCGATCTGCACGGCCCTCCAGATCGTCGAACACCTCCAGGACGTCGCCGAGGACCTCGGCCGCGACCGGATCTATCTGCCCGCCGCCGACATGAAGCGCTTTCATGTCCAGGAGGCGGATCTGGCCGCGAAAACCGCGGGCGCATCGGTGCGCGCTCTGGTTGCATACGAGGCGCAACGCGCCCACGAACTCCTGAATGAAGGCGCCCCCCTGGTGGGTAGCGTCCACGGCAGACTGAGGCTGCTGCTCGCGGGGTTCGTGGCGGGGGGAAGGGCGGCGCTCCGTGCGATCGCCGCCGCCGAACACGACGTACTTCCCGGCCCGCCCAAGCCCGGCAAGCTCCGGCTGCTGCGCGAGGTGGGCGTCACTCTGCGAGGAGAGGGGTGATCCGGACCGTGGAGTCACCACACGCGTCCGCACCGGTACTCGCCGCCTACAGCTACTGCGAGGCCGTGACCGGACAGCAGGCGCGTAACTTCGCGTACGGCATCAGGCTGCTGCCGACGTCCAAGCGGCGGGCGATGTCGGCCCTCTACGCGTTCTCACGGCGCGTCGACGACATCGGTGACGGCGCCCTGGAGACCGGTGTCAAGGCCGCGCGGCTGGAGGAGACCCGGGCGATGCTGACCCGGGTGCGCGAGGGCTCGGTCGACGAGGACGACACCGATCCGGTGGCCGTCGCCCTCGCCCACGCCGCCGAGACCTTCCCGATCCCGCTGGGCGGCCTGGACGAGCTCATCGACGGCGTCCTGATGGACGTACGCGGCGAGACCTACGAGACCTGGGACGACCTGAAGGTGTACTGCCGCTGTGTGGCGGGCGCCATCGGGCGCCTCTCGCTCGGCGTGTTCGGTACCGAACCGGGGGCGCGCGCCGTCGAGCGCGCGCCGGAGTACGCCGACACGCTCGGTCTCGCGCTCCAGCTCACCAACATCCTCAGAGACGTCCGTGAGGACGCCGAGGGCGGGCGCGTCTACCTCCCCGCCGACGACCTCGCGAAGTTCGGCTGCTCGGCCGGCTTCAAGGGGTCGAAACCACCGGAGGGCGCCGACTTCGCGGGCCTCGTGCACTTCGAAGTGCGACGGGCCCGCGCCCTTTTCGCCGAGGGCTACCGGCTGCTCCCCATGCTCGACCGGCGCAGCGGCGCCTGCGTCGCCGCCATGGCCGGCATCTACCGCCGTCTGCTCGACCGCATCGAGCGCGACCCCGAGGCGGTGCTGCGCGGCCGGGTCTCGCTGCCCGGGCGCGAGAAGGCGTACGTCGCGGTCCGCGGCCTGTCCGGACTGGACACCCGGCATGTGACGCGGCGGGCCGTCAGGAGGCGCGCCTGATGGGCGAGGTGGACAATCCGCTCCAAGGTGACGTCACCGGAGAAAAGCGGCACGCAACCCTCCGCTCGCGGACGGCGTCCCTGACTGCAACGGCCGGACGTGCACCGCACCAGCACCACGGCGTCCGGGCAGGGGAGGGTGGGCGATGACCGACGGACAGCGGTCGGGACGGGACGCCGTCGTGATCGGCGGCGGGCTCGCCGGCATCACCGCCGCGCTCGCGCTCGCCGACGCCGGAGTGCGCGTCACCCTGCTCGAAGGCAGGCCACGCCTGGGCGGACTCGCCTTCTCCTTCCAGCGCGGCGACCTGACCGTCGACAACGGACAGCACGTCTACCTGCGCTGCTGCACCGCCTACCGCTGGTTCCTCGACCGCATCGAGGGGACGGCGCTGGCGCCGCTGCAGGATCGTCTCGACGTGCCCGTACTCGACCTGGCCCGGCCCGAGGGCCGACGGCTCGGCAGACTGCGGCGCGACGCGCTGCCGGTGCCCCTGCACCTGGGGCGCAGCCTCGCGGCCTATCCGCATCTCTCGCTCGCCGAGCGGGCCAGGGTGGGGCGTGCCGCGCTCGCGCTCAAGGGGCTCGACCTCGCCGATCCGAGCCTGGACGCACAGGACTTCGGCAGCTGGCTGACCGCGCACGGTCAGTCGGCGCGTGCCGTGGAGGCCCTGTGGGACCTGGTCGGGGTCGCCACCCTCAACGCGGTCGCGGGCGACGCCTCGCTGGGGCTCGCCGCGATGGTGTTCAAGACCGGTCTGCTGTCCGACCCGGGCGCGGCCGACATCGGCTGGGCACACGTCCCGCTGGGTGAACTGCACGACCGGCTGGCCCGCAAGGCGCTCGACTCCGCGGGCGTGCGTACCGAGGTCCGTACACGCGTCACCTCCATCTCCACTGACGAGAACGGCACTTGGAGCGTTCAGGTTCCCGGGGAGACGCTCCGGGCCGACGCCGTGGTGCTCGCCGTGGCCCAGGGCGAGGCCGCTGACCTGCTGCCGGAGGGCGCGCTCGACGCCCCCGAAAATCTTCGGGAGATCGGCACCGCACCGATCCTCAACGTCCATGTGGTCTACGACCGCAAGGTGCTCCACAAGCCGTTCCTCGCCGCGCTCGGCACCCCGGTCCAGTGGGTCTTCGACCGCACCGACGCCTCCGGACTGCGCGAGGGCCAGTACCTCGCCCTGTCCCAGTCGGCCGCGCACGCCGAGATCGACGAGCCGGTGGCCGTACTGCGCGAGCGCTACCTGCCCGAGCTGGAGCGGCTGCTGCCGCTCGCCCGCGGCGCCGAGGTGAAGGACTTCTTCGTGACCAGGGAGCGCACGGCGACCTTCGCTCCCGCCCCCGGCGTCGGACGGCTGCGGCCCGGCGCCCGTACCAGAGCCCCCGGCCTCTACCTGGCCGGCGCGTGGACCGCCACAGGGTGGCCCGCGACCATGGAGAGTGCGGTCCGCAGCGGTGTGAGCGCGGCGGACGCCGCTCTCGCCGCCCTGGGCCGGCCCCGCCCCGCCCGTCTCTTCGAGTTCGAGGAGGCCGCGTGATGCTCGACCAGCACGGCGTATCCGGCCCCAGCACCTCCGGTACCGCAACAAGAGGAGAGACTGTGCCCACTGTGCCCCCGGCCGAGACGGCCGCTGCGAGGTCCGCGGTGGACGTGACCGCGCTCCTGGAGCGCGGCCGGACCCTGGCCACTCCGGTGCTGAAGGCGGCCGTCGATCGCCTCGCATCCCCGATGGACACCGTTTCCGCCTACCACTTCGGCTGGATCGACGCCCAGGGCAACCCGGCCGACGGCGACGGCGGCAAGGCCGTGCGGCCCGCGCTCGCCGTTCTCTCGGCCGAGGTCACCGGTGCCGCGCCCGAGACCGGCATCCCCGGCGCCGTCGCCGTCGAACTGGTCCACAACTTCTCCCTGCTGCACGACGACCTGATGGACGGCGACGAGCAGCGCCGCCACCGCGACACCGTGTGGAAGGTGCACGGCCCCGCCCAGGCCATCCTGGTCGGCGACGCCCTGTTCGCCCTGGCCAACGAGGTCCTCCTGGAACTCGGCACCGTCGAGGCCGGCCGCGCCACCCGCCGTCTGACCACCGCCACCCGCGCCCTGATCGACGGCCAGGCCCAGGACATCTCCTACGAGCACCGCGACCGCGTCAGCGTCGAGGAGTGCCTGGAGATGGAGGGCAACAAGACCGGCGCCCTGCTCGCCTGCGCCTCCTCCATCGGCGCCGTGCTCGGCGGCGCGGACGACCGCACCGCCGACGCCCTGGAGAAGTACGGCTACCACCTGGGCCTCGCCTTCCAGGCCGTCGACGACCTGCTCGGCATCTGGGGCGACCCGGTCTCCACCGGCAAGCAGACCTGGAGCGACCTGCGCCAGCGCAAGAAGTCCCTGCCGGTCGTGGCCGCGCTCGCGGCGGGCGGTGCCGCCTCCGATCGGCTCGGCGAGATCCTCGCCGCCGACGCCAAGAGCAGCGACTTCGAGAACTTCTCCGAGGAGGAGTTCGCGGCCCGCGCCGCCCTCATCGAGGAGGCCGGCGGCCGCGAGTGGACGGCCGCGGAGGCCCGCCGTCAGCACACCGTGGCCACCGAGGCCCTGAACGCCGTCGACATGCCCGACCGGGTGCGGGACCAGTTCACGGCGCTCGCCGACTTCGTCGTCGTACGAAAGAGATGATCACTATCGGTCGAATAGCCCTCGCGTAGTCGCCGGCCGGTGCTGCGAGGAAAGGAAAGGCACCGGCCGACGGCGGACCCACAGCAGAGCACCACATTGCACACTGCACGAAGGGGAAGCCATGACAGCGACGACCGACGGAAGCACCGGGGCCCTGCCGCCCCGCGCTGCCGCGGCCAGCGAAACCCGTCTCGACACCCCCGTGGCGGCCGGGGTACAAGAAGCCGCCGCACGGGCCGTCCAGCGCGCCACGGACCACCTGCTCGCCCGGCAGGACGCCGAGGGCTGGTGGAAGGGCGACCTGGAGACCAACGTCACCATGGACGCCGAGGACCTGCTGCTCCGTCAGTTCCTGGGCATCCGCGACGAGTCGACCACCCGGGCCGCCGCCCGGTTCATCCGCGGCGAGCAGCGCGAGGACGGCACCTGGGCCAGCTTCTACGGCGGCCCCGGCGAACTCTCCACCACCGTCGAGGCGTACGTCGCCCTCCGCCTGGACGGTGACGCGCCGGACGCCCCGCACATGGCGAAGGCCTCCGCCTGGATCCGCGCCCAGGGCGGGATCGCCGCCGCCCGGGTGTTCACCCGGATCTGGCTCGCCCTGTTCGGCTGGTGGAAGTGGGAGGACCTGCCCGAACTCCCGCCGGAGCTCATCTACTTCCCCAAGTGGGTCCCGCTCAACATCTACGACTTCGGCTGCTGGGCCCGCCAGACCATCGTCCCGCTGACGATCGTCTCCGCGAAGCGCCCGGTGCGGCCCGCGCCCTTCCCGCTCGACGAGCTCCACACCGATCCGGCCGACCCGAACCCGGCCAAGCCCCTCGCTCCGGTGGCGAGTTGGGACGGCGCCTTCCAGCGGCTGGACAAGGCGCTGCACCAGCTGCGCAAGGTCGCCCCGCGCAGACTGCGCAGAGCCGCCATGAACAGCGCGGCCCGCTGGATCATCGAGCGGCAGGAGAACGACGGCTGCTGGGGCGGCATCCAGCCCCCGGCCGTCTATTCGGTGATCGCCCTGCACCTGCTCGGCTACGACCTCCAGCACCCGGTCATGCGAGCCGGTCTGGAGTCGCTGGACCGGTTCGCCATCTGGCGCGAGGACGGGTCCCGGATGATCGAGGCCTGCCAGTCGCCGGTGTGGGACACCTGCCTCGCCACCATCGCGCTCGTCGACGCGGGCGTGCCCGCCGACCACCCGCAGATCGTCAAGGCGGCGGACTGGATGCTCGGCGAGGAGATCGTGCGGCCGGGCGACTGGGCGGTCAAGCGCCCCCAACTCCCGCCGGGCGGCTGGGCCTTCGAGTTCCACAACGACAACTACCCCGACATCGACGACACCGCCGAGGTCGTCCTCGCGCTGCGCCGGGTCCGGCACCACGACCCCCAGCGGGTCGAGAACGCCATCGGACGCGGGGTGCGCTGGAACCTCGGGATGCAGTCGAAGAACGGGGCCTGGGGCGCCTTCGACGTCGACAACACCAGCCCCTTCCCCAACCGGCTGCCGTTCTGCGACTTCGGCGAGGTCATCGACCCGCCGTCCGCCGACGTCACCGCCCACGTGGTGGAGATGCTGGCCGTCGAGGGCCTCTCCCACGACCCGCGCACCCGGCGCGGCATCGAGTGGCTGCTCGCCGAACAGGAGCCGGACGGCTCGTGGTTCGGGCGCTGGGGCGTCAACTACATCTACGGCACGGGCTCGGTGGTGCCCGCGCTGACAGCCGCCGGACTGCCCGCCTCGCACCCGGCGATCCGGCGGGCGGTGACCTGGCTGGAGAAGGTGCAGAACGACGACGGCGGCTGGGGCGAGGACCTGCGCTCCTACAAGTACGTCAAGGAGTGGAGCGGCCGCGGCGCCTCCACCGCCTCCCAGACGGCCTGGGCGCTGATGGCGCTGCTGGCCGCGGGGGAGCGGGACTCCAAGGCCGTCGAACGCGGCATCGAGTGGCTCGCGAGCACCCAGCGCGAGGACGGCTCCTGGGACGAGCCCCACTTCACCGGCACCGGCTTCCCCTGGGACTTCTCCATCAACTACCACCTCTACCGGCAGGTCTTCCCGCTCACGGCGCTGGGCCGTTACGTCCACGGAGAACCGTTCTCCAGGACCGAGGCCCGTTGATGAGCACCCGGCCCGCCACCGCCCCGCTGCTGATCGCCTGCGCCCTCGGCATCGAGCACCTCGCCCTGCGCACCGGTGAGCGCGGCGAGGCAGGCGGGCCGGTCACCCTGCTCAGGACGGGCATGGGCCCCCGGGCGGCGGAACGGTCCGTCACCCGGCGCCTGGCCGACCCCGCCCTCGCCGGGGCCGCCGTACTGGCCACCGGGTTCTGCGCGGGACTCGCCCCCGGGATGCACCCCGGCGACCTGGTCGTCGCCGAGGAGACCCGGGATCCGGACGGAACCGTTCCTTGTGTGCAGACCGACCTACTGGTCAAGGAGCTCGTACGGGCCGTACCGGGACGTACCGTGCACACCGGACCCCTCACCGGCTCCGATCACGTGGTGCGGGGTCACGAGCGGTCCGAGCTGCTCGCGACCGGCGCGATCGCGGCCGACATGGAGTCCGCGGCCACGCTCCTGAGTGCCGTGCGGGCGGGCGAGCGCCCGGTTGCGGCCGTCCGGGTGGTCGTGGACGCTCCACAACATGAACTCGTCCGGATCGGCACGGTGCGCGGTGGAATATCAGCCTTCCGCGTCCTTCGTTCCGTCGTTCCTGCTTTCTACGAATGGCACCGTTCCTTGCTGCTCCCCAGGAGGTGAGCCAGATGGCCATGCCGCTGCGCCAGTCCATCAAGGTCGCTACATACTTGGCCGAACAGAAGCTCCGCAAGCGGGACAAGTTCCCGCTGATCGTGGAGCTGGAGCCCCTCTTCGCGTGCAATCTCAAGTGCGAGGGCTGCGGCAAGATCCAGCATCCGGCGGGGGTGCTGAAGCAGCGCATGCCGGTCGCCCAGGCGGTCGGGGCCGTCCTCGAGTCCGGTGCGCCGATGGTGTCCATCGCCGGCGGTGAGCCGCTGATGCACCCTCAGATCGACGAGATCGTGCGGCAGTTGGTGGCGAAGAAGAAGTACGTCTTCCTCTGCACCAACGCCATGCTGCTGCGCAAGAAGATGGACAAGTTCAAGCCCTCGCCCTACTTCGCCTTCGCCGTGCACATCGACGGGCTGCGGGATCGGCACGACGAGTCCGTTGCCAAGGAGGGCGTGTTCGACGAGGCGGTGGAGGCGATCAAGGAGGCCAAGCGGCGCGGCTTCCGGGTCACCACCAACTCGACCTTCTTCAACACCGACACCCCGCAGACCATCATCGAGGTCCTCAACTTCCTCAACGACGACCTCAAGGTCGACGAGATGATGATCTCGCCCGCCTACGCCTACGAGAAGGCCCCCGACCAGGAGCACTTCCTGGGTGTGGAGCAGACCCGCGAGCTGTTCAAGAAGGCCTTCGCGGGCGGCAACCGCAGGAAGTGGCGGCTCAACCACTCCCCGCTCTTCCTGGACTTCCTGGAGGGCAAGGTCGACTTCCCGTGCACGGCCTGGGCGATCCCGAACTACTCCCTGTTCGGCTGGCAGCGGCCCTGCTACCTGATGAGCGACGGATACGTGCCGACGTACCGCGAACTCATCGAGGAGACCGACTGGGACAAGTACGGCCGCGGCAAGGACCCGCGCTGCGCCAACTGCATGGCGCACTGCGGCTACGAGCCCACCGCCGTCCTCGCCACCATGGGCTCGCTCAAGGAGTCCCTGCGGGCCATGCGCGAGACCGTCAGCGGAAACCGCGAGTAGCGCCATGACCGCCATTCCCTTGGGCGTCCCCGAGGTACCGGTCCGGCCGATCGCCGAGCGGCGCGTGTCGCGGCAGATCATGGTCGGGCCGGTGGCGGTCGGGGGCGGGGCCCCGGTGTCGGTCCAGTCGATGACGACGACCCGTACGTCCGACATCGGCGCCACGCTCCAGCAGATCGCCGAGCTCACCGCGTCCGGCTGCCAGATCGTGCGGGTGGCCTGTCCCACCCAGGACGACGCGGACGCGCTCGCGACCGTCGCGCGCAAGTCGCAGATCCCGGTGATCGCGGACATCCACTTCCAGCCCAAGTACGTGTTCGCGGCGATCGAGGCGGGCTGCGCGGCCGTCCGCGTCAACCCCGGCAACATCAAGCAGTTCGACGACAAGGTCAAGGAGATCGCGAAGGCGGCGCGCGATCACGGCACGCCGATCCGCATCGGGGTCAACGCCGGGTCCCTCGACAGGCGGCTGCTCCAGAAGTACGGCAAGGCGACCCCGGAGGCGCTCGTCGAATCGGCGCTGTGGGAGGCGTCGTTGTTCGAGGAACACGGCTTCCGGGACATCAAGATCTCCGTCAAGCACAACGACCCCGTGGTGATGGTCAGCGCGTACCAGCAGCTGGCCGAGCAGTGCGACTACCCGCTGCACCTGGGGGTCACGGAGGCCGGGCCCGCCTTCCAGGGGACGATCAAGTCGGCGGTGGCCTTCGGGGCGCTGCTGTCGAGGGGGATCGGCGACACCATCCGCGTCTCCCTCTCGGCCCCGCCCGCCGAGGAGGTCAAGGTCGGCATCCAGATCCTGGAGTCGCTCGGGCTCCGGCAGCGGCGCCTGGAGATCGTCTCGTGTCCGTCCTGCGGGCGCGCCCAGGTGGACGTGTACAAGCTGGCCGACGAGGTCACCGCCGGTCTCGAGGGCATGGAAGTGCCCCTGCGGGTCGCGGTGATGGGGTGTGTGGTCAACGGTCCCGGCGAGGCACGGGAGGCCGACCTGGGAGTCGCCTCCGGCAACGGCAAGGGACAGATCTTCGTCAAGGGCGAGGTCGTCAAGACCGTCCCGGAGTCGAAGATCGTGGAGACCCTCATCGAGGAGGCGATGAAGATCGCCGCACAGATGGAGCAGGACGGCGTCGCGTCGGGGGAGCCGGCCGTCACCGTGAGTTGAACAGCACGGACCGAAGGGGGCCCGACGTGACCATCTTGGAGAACATCCGGGGACCACGCGACCTGAAGGCGCTGTCCGAGTCGGAACTCGGTGAACTGTCCGAGGAGATCCGGGAGTTCCTGGTGCACGCGGTGGCCAGGACCGGCGGACACCTCGGGCCCAACCTGGGGGTGGTGGAACTGTCCGTCGCGCTCCACCGGGTCTTCGAGTCGCCGGTCGACCGCATCGTGTGGGACACCGGCCATCAGAGCTATGTGCACAAGATCCTGACGGGGCGTCAGGACTTCTCCAAGCTGCGCGGCAAGGGCGGTCTGTCCGGCTACCCCTCGCGCGAGGAGTCCGAGCACGACATCGTCGAGAACAGTCACGCCTCCACCGCGCTCGGCTGGGCCGACGGGCTCGCCAAGGCCCGCCAGGTGCAGGGGGAGAAGGGGCACGTCGTCGCGGTCATCGGCGACGGCGCGCTCACCGGCGGCATGGCCTGGGAGGCGCTCAACAACATCGCGGCCGCCAAGGACCGGCCGCTGATCATCGTCGTCAACGACAACGAGCGGTCGTACTCACCGACCATCGGCGGTCTCGCCAACCACCTGGCCACCCTGCGCACGACCGACGGCTACGAGAAGGTCCTCGCCTGGGGCAAGGACGTCCTCCTGAAGACCCCCGTGGTCGGCAACACCATCTACGAGTCCCTGCACGGCGCGAAGAAGGGCTTCAAGGACGCCTTCGCGCCGCAGGGCATGTTCGAGGACCTCGGGCTGAAGTACGTCGGCCCGATCGACGGCCACGACATCGGGGCCGTCGAGTCGGCGCTGCGGCGCGCGAAGCGGTTCCACGGGCCGGTGCTGGTCCACTGCCTCACCGAGAAGGGGCGCGGTTACGAGCCCGCCCTCGCCCACGAGGAGGACCACTTCCACACCGTCGGGGTGATGGACCCCCTGACCTGCGAGCCGCTCGCACCGTCCAACGGGCCCTCCTGGACCTCGGTGTTCGGCGACGAGATCGCCGCGATCGGGGAGGAGCGCGAGGACGTCGTGGCGATCACGGCGGCCATGCTGCACCCCGTGGGGCTGGGCAAGTTCGCGGCGCGGTTCCCGGACCGGGTCTGGGACGTCGGCATCGCCGAGCAGCACGCGGCGGTCTCCGCGGCGGGTCTCGCCACGGGCGGTCTGCACCCCGTCGTCGCCGTGTACGCCACCTTCCTGAACCGGGCCTTCGACCAGCTCCTCATGGACGTGGCCCTGCACCGGTGCGGGGTCACCTTCGTCCTCGACCGGGCCGGGGTCACGGGGGTCGACGGGGCCTCGCACAACGGCATGTGGGACATGTCGATCCTCCAGGTCGTGCCCGGCCTCAGGATCGCCGCGCCCCGGGACGCCGACCAGTTGCGGGCGCAGCTGCGGGAGGCCGTCGCCGTGGACGACGCGCCCACGCTGGTGCGGTTCCCGAAGGAGTCGGTGGGTCCGGCGGTGCCGGCGATCGACCGGGTGGGCGGCCTGGACGTCCTGCACCGCTCCGCGGGCGTGCCCGACGTTCTTCTGGTCGCCGTCGGTGTGATGGCCCCGGTCTGCCTCCAGGCCGCCGAGCTCCTGGAGGCTCGCGGCATCACCTGCACGGTCGTGGACCCGCGGTGGGTCAAACCCGTCGACCCCGCGCTGCCGGGCCTCGCCGCCGAGCACCGGCTGGTGGCCGTCGTCGAGGACAACAGCCGGGCCGCCGGAGTGGGCGCGGCGGTGGCCCTGGCCCTCGGGGACGCCGAAGTCGACGTGCCCGTACGCCGGTTCGGGATCCCGGAGCAGTTCCTCGCGCATGCCAAACGGAGCGAGGTGCTCGCCGACATCGGGCTGACGCCGGTCGAGGTGGCGGGCCGGATCAGCGCGAGCCTGGCCGTGAAGGCACAGGCCGAAGTCAAGGAGACGGCTGAATGACCACGGAGTTCGACCTCGGCAGACTCCTTGCCGAGCGCGGAGCCGAGCGCTACGAGCTGCACGGCAGGTACCTGAACCACCAGCTCCCGCGCATGCTGCACACCATCGGCTTCGACAAGGTCTACGAGCGCGGCGAGGGCGCCTACTTCTGGGACGCGGACGGCAACGACTACCTGGACATGCTCGCCGGGTTCGGGGTGATGGGCCTGGGCCGTCACCACCCCGTCGTCCGCAAGGCGCTGCACGACGTCCTCGACGCCTCTCTCGCCGACCTCACCCGCTTCGACTGCCAGCCGCTGCCCGGACTGCTGGCGGAGAAGCTGCTCACGCACAGCCCGCACCTGGACCGCGTGTTCTTCGGCAACAGCGGCACCGAGGCGGTGGAGACGGCACTGAAGTTCGCCCGCTACGCCACCGGGAAGCCGCGCGTCCTGTACTGCGACCATGCCTTCCACGGGCTGACCACGGGCTCGCTGTCGGTCAACGGCGAGTCCGCCTTCCGGGACGGGTTCGTGCCCCTGCTGCCCGACACGGCCGTACCCCTCGGCGACCTGGACGCCCTGGCCAGGGAGCTGAAGAAGGGGGACGTGGCCGCCCTGGTCGTCGAGCCGATCCAGGGCAAGGGGGTGCACGAAGCCCCGCCCGGGTACCTGCGGTCCGCGCAGGAGCTGCTGCGCCGGCACAAGGCGCTGCTCATCGCCGACGAGGTGCAGACCGGGCTCGGCCGGACCGGGGACTTCTACGCCTACCAGCACGAGGACGGGGTCGAGCCCGACCTGGTGTGCGTGGCCAAGGCGCTCTCCGGCGGCTATGTCCCCGTCGGTGCCACCCTCGGCAAGGACTGGATCTTCAAGAAGGTCTACTCGTCGATGGACCGGGTGCTGGTGCACTCGGCGAGTTTCGGGTCCAACGCCCAGGCCATGGCGGCCGGGCTCGCCGTCCTGTCGGTCATGGAGAACGAGCAGATCGTCGCGAACGCCCGCGCCACCGGCGACCTGCTCAGGTCCCGGCTCACGGAACTGATCGGCAAGTACGAACTGCTCGCCGACGTACGGGGCCGGGGCCTGATGATCGGCATCGAGTTCGGCAGGCCGAGGTCGCTCAAGCTGCGCAGCCGCTGGACCATGCTCCAGGCCGCCCGCAAGGGGCTGTTCGCGCAGATGGTCGTCGTACCCCTGCTCCAGCGGCACCGGATTCTCACCCAGGTCTCGGGCGACCACCTGGAGGTCATCAAGCTCATCCCGCCGCTCGTCGTCGGGGAGAAGGAGGTGGACCGGTTCGTCGACGCCTTCACGGACGTCATGGACGACGCGCACAGCGGTAGCGGCCTGATGTGGGACTTCGGCAAGACGCTCGTGAAACAGGCGGTGGCCAACCGGTAGCGGCCCACTCCCAGGACTTTTGCCTCTGAGGCAAGAGATTTGCCGCAGAGGCAAAACTCCGGCTCAATGGAGGTATGACCTCCCCGGAAGCCTTCACGGAGCTGCCCTCGGTGGCTCCCCAGCTTCGCGCACTGCGCCGGCGAGCCTCCCTCACCCTGGAGGCCGCGGCCGGCGCCGCGGGCCTGTCGCCCGCCCATCTCTCCCGCCTGGAGACCGGACAGCGCCAGCCGTCGCTGCCGATGCTGCTCGCCCTCGCCCGTATCTACGGTACGACCGTCTCGGAACTTCTGGGCGAGACGGTCGCCGACCGGGACGCCGTGGTGCGCGCCGCCGACATGGAAGCGACCGAGGCGGGCGGCTGGACCTACTTCCAGGCGGGCGCCGCCGGCCGTGGCATGCAGGCCCTGCGGGTGCAGGTGCCGCACGGCTCCCAGGGCGACATCGTGCGGGTGCACCCCGGCGAGGAATGGCTGTACGTCCTCAAAGGACGGCTCGGACTGCGCCTCGGGGACACCACCCACCGGCTCGGTCCGGGGGACAGCGCGCACTTCGACTCGCTCACCCCGCACCGCATCGCCGCCCAGGACCCCGACGGTGTCGAGCTCCTGTTCGTCCACACCCTGCTGCAGAGCCCCACGGCCACGCTGTGCCTGGGCCCCACCCCTGGAGAGACGCCATGAGTGACATGGAGGAGAAGTTCCCCCGCGCCCTGTGGGTGCGCCTGATCATCTACCTCGCCGTCGGCCACGTCTTCGCGGCCTTCATCTACTTCCTCTTCGAGGTGGGAGCCGGGCAGTGACGGCCGTACCGCTCAGTCCAGCAGGCGCTCCCGCAGCCGCTCCCGGATCCCGGACGTCAGGCTGAGACCCTCCTCCAGGTACACCTCGACGTCGCCCCAGGTCTCCTCGATGGTCTCGAAGGCCGCCGTCAGATACTCGGCGCGCGCCTCGAAGAGGGGGCTGAGCAGCTCCATGACCTCGGGGGAGTACGCGTCCGCGGAGGTGCTGGTGCGGCGGACCTTGTAGCGGCGGTGCTTGGCGTTCGACTCCAGGTAGTCGGCGACGATCGCCTCGCGCTCCACTCCCACGGCGAGCAGGGTCACGGCGACGGACAGGCCCGCGCGGTCCTTGCCGGCCGCGCAGTGCATGAGGGCGGGCACGCTGTCCTGGGCGAGGGAGTGCAGCACCTCGGAGTGCTCGGCGGTGCGCTCCTTGACCATCGTGCGATACGAGTCGATCATGCGCTGCGCGGCCTTGCCGTCCCCGAGGAGCTCGCGCAACTGCTCTATGTCGCCGTCCCGGACCATCTTCCAGAACCAGGTGCCCTCCGCCGGGTCGCTCAGCGGCAGGTTCACATTGGTGACACCCGGCAGATCGACGTCGGGGCCCTCCAGCTTCTGGTCCGCCGAGTTGCGGAAGTCGAAGATCGTGCGCAGTCCGAGGGACGCCAGGAAGGCGGCGTCGTCCTCGGTGGCGTGCGCGAGATGACCACTGCGGAACAGCACTCCGTACCGCACCCGCCGCCCGTCCGCCGTCGGCAGTCCGCCCACGTCACGGAAATTGCGGACACCTGCCAGTTCGGGCTCGGTCGACGGGATCTGCTGCGTCACGGGGGCTCCTCCCAGCCGGACTCCGCCGACGCGGCTCGTCGACGGGGCACGCTCACGACGATACGACACGGCTTCCTGGGCCGATGAGTTGTCCACAGGGCCGGCAATGACTTGTCCACAGCCGTTGCAGCCAGGCCCGTCGGCCATTGATGATGTTGGGGCCTGAGTGCCCCTGTTGGCACCTGTTCGAATCTGTGAGGAAGCACCATGCTGGAGATCGCCGAGAACGGCCGTACGTGGATTCTGTCCGGGCCGGCCAGCAGTTACGCCCTGCACCTCACCGCCGAGGACGAGCTGCTGCACCTGCACTGGGGTCCGAGGATCGCCCTGGCCGACGCGGAGGCCCTCACCGCCCGTCCGCTGCCCGACTACTGGCCCTTCGAGTCCCCGCTCGACGGACGTGAGGAGTACCCAGTCGAGGGCGGCCCCCGCTTCACCCGCCCTGCCCTGTCCGTGCGCACCGACGAGCGGCGCGGCACCGAGTGGAGCTTCCAGGAGTACGACACCGAGGGCGACGAGCTGCGCCTGCGGTTCCGCGACGCCGGGCTCACCGTCACGCTGCACTACCGGATGCGTGACGACGTCCTGGAGCGCTGGGTGACGCTGGACAACGAGGGCCCGGCCCCGGTCGAGCTGCTGCGCGCCGACTCCGCCACCTGGACCCTGCCCGACCGCGAGGACGGCTGGCGGCTGTCCCAGCTGCACGGCCGCTGGGCCGCCGAGTCCCTGCTCGCCCGGACGCCGCTCACCTACGGCGAGAAGGTCATCGGCAGCCGCCGCGGTCACACCGGGCACCAGCACCTGCCGTGGGTCGCACTCGACACCGACGCCACCGAGGAGCGGGGCGAGGTCTACGGCGTCGCGCTCGGCTGGTCGGGGTCCTGGCGGATCGCCGTGGCGCAACTGCCCGACGCGCGCGTGCAGATCACCGGCGGCGCCGGATACGACGACTCGGGCCTGCTCCGGCTCGCCGCCGGGGAGTCCTTCACGACCCCCGTCTTCGCCGGCCTCTGGAGCGACGGCGGCTTCGGCGGCGCGAGCCGCGCCTGGCACGCCTACCAGCGGGCGTACGTCATCCCGGACGCGGACCAGGACCGGCCCGTGTTGTTCAACTCCTGGGAGGCCACGAACTTCGACATCTCCGAGGAGCAGCAGAGAACCCTCGCCCGGCGGGCCGCGGCCATGGGCGTCGAGCTGTTCGTGGTCGACGACGGCTGGTTCGGCGCCCGCACCAGCGACCGGGCCGGGCTCGGCGACTGGGCGCCCAACCCCGACCGCTTCCCCTCCGGTCTCAAGCCCCTCGGTGACCACGTGCGCGCGCTCGGCATGCAGTTCGGCATCTGGGTCGAGCCGGAGATGGTCAACCCGGACAGCGAGCTGTACCGCGCCCACCCGGACTGGGTGCAGTACCAGACGGGGCGCAAGCGGACGGAGTTCCGCAACCAGCTCGTACTGAACCTCGCGCGCGAGGACGTCCAGGAGTACCTCTGGGAGCAGCTCGACACCCTGCTCTCCTCGGCCCCGATCGACTATGTGAAGTGGGACTTCAACCGCTGCTTCACGGACGCGGGCTGGCCCGGCGAGGCCTACCCGCAGCGCCTGTGGGTCGACCACGTGCGCGGCTTCTACGCCCTCCTGGACCGCCTGCGGGCGGCGCACCCCGGTGTGGCCTTCGAGTCCTGCTCGGGGGGCGGGGGCCGGATCGACCTCGGGGTGCTCAGCCGCACCGACCAGGTGTGGACCTCCGACAACACCGACCCGCTCGACCGGCTCGCCATCCAGCACGGCTTCAGCCAGATCCACCCCGCGCGCGTGATGGCCGCCTGGGTGACCGACAGCCCCAACACCCAGCTCAACGACCGGGTGAGCTCGCTGCGGTTCCGGTTCGTGAGTGCGATGGCCGGGGTGCTCGGAGTCGGCGGCGACCTCACCGAGTGGACCGAGGAGGAGCTGGCCGAAGCCGGTCGCTGGGTGGCTCTGTACAAGGAGATCCGGCCCGTGGTGCAGCGCGGCGACCTCTACCGGCTGCGGCCACCGCAGGGCGGGCAGAGCGCGGTGCAGTACGTCCTCGGCGACGAGACCGTCGTCCTCGCCTGGCTCCAGGCGCAGAAGTACGGCGAGCCCGTGCCCGCGCTGCGGCTGCGCGGACTCGACCCGGACGCGTCGTACGAATGCCTTGAAACGGGCGAAGTTCACCGAGGGGGCGTACTGCTGCATCACGGACTTCGCACCGGTCTGCGCGGTGACCTCGATGCGGCAGTTATCCGACTGCGTCGCCTCTAAGGCTTCTGTCCGAATTAGCTGCTTCCTCCCAACTCCGCCCGCGGTGAGGGTTCCTGTGAATTCGTGACGTGAGGAGCGTCATATCCGTGACGGTGTGTCGCCCGTCATGTTCACGTAATTCGCAGGTTTATCAAGGGGGTTCGAGCGGTTGTGGGGGATCGGATCCACGCAGGGTGACCGGTAATTCTCATAAGGGATCAAGAGAAACGCTTTCCCGGGCAACCTCTCACTTGTCCCTTTGCGTCTTGCTCGTTTACGTTCGCCACCGATCCGGTCGGACGCCCAATCCTGCCGCCGAGCGGATTCCCCACACCCACTCACCCGTGCACGGCAGGAGCGGGGGACCCACAGGTAAAATGCCTGTTCCGGTCTCCGGAACGGCTAGGGGTAAAGCCGCGTTTCGGCGCGACCGGGCATCTCCAGCCCGCACCCGACAGCTCACCTCGCAGGCGCCGGAGAGGAATTCGCCATGCCCGCGAAGGGTAAGCACCGCCGTCCGAAGTCCCAGCGCTTCACCCGCTCGATAGCCGTCGCCGGAACCGGTGGCGCCGCGCTCGCCCTCCCGTTGCTGGGAGCCACCGGCGCGCACGCCGCCACCCCGCAGTCCGTTTCGGAAAAGACCGTTCAGTCGCCCCCGGTCGTGCAGAAGGCCGCCGAAAAGGCGGCCACGAAGAAGTCCGCCGCGAAGACCGCGACCGTGCGCACCTATTCGGTGCGGGCCGGTGACTATCTTTCGAAGATCGCCGACGAGCAGAACGTCAGCGGTGGCTGGAAGAAGCTCTACGCCGACAACCGTGCGGCCGTCGGCGACGACCCGTCGTTGATCCACCCGGGCCTGAAGCTCACGATCGGCAAGAAGGCCAAGGCGAGCACCACGAAGCCCGAGTCCTCCGCTTCCTCCTCGGCGAAGACCGAGAAGGCCGAGCCGAAGAAGGCGTCCTCGAACTCCGCGACCGTCACCCGCAGTTCGGACACCACCAGCAGCTCCAGCGGGTTCACGCTGCCGGTCAGCGGCGCCACCGTCGGCACCGGTTACCGCGTCGCGGGCAGCATGTGGTCCAGCGGATACCACACCGGCGTCGACTTCGTCGTCCCGACCGGCACCTCGCTCAAGGCCGTGGGCGCGGGCACGGTCGTCTCCGCCGGGTGGGGCGGCGCCTACGGCAACCAGGTCGTCATCAAGCTGGCCGGCGGCTACTACGCGCAGTACGCCCACCTGTCCCAGCTCTCCGTCTCGGCCGGGCAGGCCGTGACCGCGGGGCAGCAGGTCGGACTCTCCGGCGCGACCGGCAATGTGACCGGCCCGCACCTGCACTTCGAGATCCGCACCACGCCGGACTACGGCTCCGACGTGGACCCCGTCGCCTACCTGCGCTCCAAGGGTGTCGCCGTCGGCTGACGGCGCCCCCTCCGTACCACCGAAGGCCGGACCCCGATCCCCGGGTCCGGCCTTCGGTGTTCGCGCGGGGTGGGGCGGTCGCAGCGTCAACATCACTGACGAGGGGCCTATTCCGCAGTTGGCCAACACTTTAGGAGTGGCTTATCTCACCGTCCGTCAAGCCCTTCCTACGGTCGCGTAGGTCACATTCGAAGGTGAATCATGAACGGCTGTGGCAGACGATTCGAAGAATGACAGCAGCTCAGTGATCGGGTCGTACGTGGCGGTGGGGGACAGCTTCACCGAGGGCGTCGGCGACCCCGGCCCCGACGGGGCGTTCGTCGGCTGGGCCGACCGGTTCGCGGTGCTCCTCGCCGACCGGCGGCCCGAGGGCGACTTCAGGTACAGCAATCTCGCCGTACGCGGCAAGCTCCTCGACCAGATCGTCGAGGACCAGCTTCCGCAGGCCGTCGAACTGGCACCGGACCTGGTGTCGTTCTGCGCCGGCGGCAACGACATCATCCGGCCCGGTACCGACCCCGACGAGGTCGCCGAGCGCTTCGAGCGGGCCATCGCCCGGCTCACGCAGGCGTGCGGCACGGTCATGGTGACGACCGGCTTCGACACCCGTGGCGTGCCCGTGCTCAAGCATCTGCGCGGCAAGATCGCCACGTACAACGGGCATGTGCGGGCCGTCGCCGACCGGTACGGGTGCCCGGTGCTCGACCTGTGGTCCCTGAAGACCATCCAGGACCGGCGGGCCTGGGACAACGACCGGCTGCACCTGTCTCCCGAGGGGCACACGCGCGTGGCGCTCCGCGCGGGACAGGTGCTGGGGCTGGAGGTCCCGGCGGACCCGGACCAGCCCTGGCCGCCGCTTCCCCCTCGCGGGCCGCTGGACGTGCGGCGGGACGACGTGCACTGGGCGCGTGAGTTCCTGGTGCCGTGGATCGGGCGCCGGCTGCGGGGGGAGTCCTCCGGGGACCACGTGACCGCCAAGGGCGTGCTGTCGCCGGACGACATCAAGACGCGGATCGCGTCGGTGGCTTGAGCCGTGGGTGGTGCGGGGGCGGTCGCGGTGTCCTGCCGGGTGCTCGCGGGCGGGGGTGTCGGGTGGCTCGGTGCGGTCGGTTCGTTACGCGGGCGCCGTGCGGTGACTTGCGTGGTGCGTGGTGCG
>NZ_RSAJ01000439.1 GCF_003933965.1 Streptomyces sp. RP5T | reverse complement strand
CACCAGCTCGCCGACCTCCGCCAGCCGCGACCCGGACAGCCCTCCGGCCCGCACCCAGAGCGTCAGGCCCCCCTGCGGCACCTCGAACTCCCATGAGGGCAGCTCCTTGCGCAGCGCGCTCACCAGGGCGTCCCGGTTCTCCCGCGCCTGGCCGCGCCGCAGCTCGACGGCCTGCTCCCAGCCTCCGGTGCTGAACAGCCAGTTCACGGCCAGCTGCTCCAGGACCGGCGTCCCGAGGTCGGCGTAGGCCCGCGCGGCGACCAGGCTGCGGATCACGTCGGGTGCCCCGCGGACCCACCCGATCCGCATGCCCGCCCAGAACGCCTTGCTGGCGGAGCCGACGGTGACCACGGTGGACCCGGCCGGGTCGAAGGCGCACACCGGCCGCGGCATCGAGACGTCCTCGTCCAGCCACAGCTCGGTCATCGTCTCGTCCGCCACCAGCACGGTTCCCGCGGACCGCGCCGCCTCCACCAGCTGCCGCCGCTGGTCCTCGCCGGCCAACGCGCCGGTCGGATTGTGGAAGTCTGCGACGACATAGGCGATCCTCGGCGCCGCGTCCCGCAGCACCTGACGCCAGCGGTCGATGTCCCAGCCGGTCAGCCCCTCCGCCATCGCGACGGGCACGAGCCGGGCGCCCGCCTCCCGCATCAGCTGGAGGATGTTGGCGTAGGACGGGGACTCCACCGCGATGCGCTCGCCCCGGCCGCCGAACAGATGGCAGATCGCGTCGATGGCGCCCATCGCACCGGTCGTGACCATGATCTGCTCGGGCATGGTCGGGATCCCGCGCGCGGTGTACCGCTCGGCGATCATCGCGCGCAGGGCCGGCAGACCCGCGGGATAGTCGCCGTGCGTGTGGGCGTAGGGCGGCAGCTCCTCCAGGGCGCCCTGCACCGCACGGGTCAGCCACGGCTCGGGCGCGGGCAGGGCCGCGCAGCCCAGGTCGATCATCGAACCGAGGGCCTCGGGCGGGAGCGGTTCGAGACCGCGCGCGGGGAGCGGGTTCCCGGCGGGTACGGCCGTCCAGCTGCCCGCGCCGCGGCGGGACTCCAGGAATCCCTCGGCCCGCAGCGCCTCGTAGGCCGCCGCCACGGTCGTACGGCTGACGGACAGGGACAGGGCCAGCTCGCGCTCCGCGGGCAGGCGGGCGGCCACCGGGACCCGGCCCTCCAGGACCAGCAGGCGGATGCCGTCGGCCAGCGCGCGGTAGGCGGGCGGGCGGCGCGTGCCGGGGCCGGCCGGGCGGTCCTGCTGGGAGTTGAGCAGCCGGGCGAGTTGCGCCGCGCCCACCGCCGAGGTCCACTGCGCCACTGAAATCAGTCCACCTTCCCCGAATTGGCCATGGATCGCTTGTCGTTCCAAGCCACAGGGTGTCATGCGTCAGGCCACTACCACCACCGGGAGACCCACCTTGTCCACGCAGAGCCGTCTGGGACGACGGTTGATCCAGCTGTACGCCGGACTCGCTCTGTACGGGGTCAGCTCCGCGCTGCTCGTCGAGGCGGGCCTGGGCCTGGAACCCTGGGGCGTGCTGCACCAGGGGCTCGCCGAGCTGACCGGCGTGTCGATCGGTGTGGTGTCGATCGCCGTGGGCGCGGCGGTGCTGCTCCTGTGGATCCCGATGCGCCAGCGGCCGGGCCTCGGCACGGTCTCCAACGTCTTCGTGGTCGGCCTCGCCATGGACGCCACCCTCGCCGCGGTCCCCCACGTGCACGGTCTCGCCCTGCGGATCCCGCTCCTGCTGGCCGGGATCGTGCTCAACGGCGCGGCCACCGGCCTCTACATCGCCGCCGGCTTCGGTCCGGGTCCCCGGGACGGTCTGATGACCGGGCTGCACCGGCGCACGGGACGCTCGATCCGGCTGATGCGGACCGCCGTCGAAGTGACCGTCGTGGTCACCGGGTTCGTCCTCGGCGGCACCCTGGGCGCCGGCACCCTCCTCTACGCGGTGTCCATCGGCCCCCTCGCCCAGGTCTTCCTTCGGATGTTCGCCGTTCCCCCGGCACCGGACGGCAGCACGGTCGTTGCCACCGGGCAACCGCGGGGAGCGATACTGCGTCCGTGACCTCCCGGATGCGCCACCCGTACCTCGACCATCCCGGCCCCATCCCCTTCGCCCACCGGGGCGGGGCGGCGGACGGCCTGGAGAACACCGCGTTCCAGTTCCGGCGGGCGGTCGAGGCGGGCTTCCGGTACCTGGAGACCGACGTCCACGCCACCGCGGACGGCAAGCTGGTCGCCTTCCACGACGCGACCCTGGACCGGGTGACCGACGGGGCGGGCCGGATAGCGCGGCTGCCCTGGGCCGAGGTACGGCACGCGCGCGTGGCGGGCCAGGAGCCGGTGCCGCTCTTCGAGGAGCTCCTGGAGACCTTCCCCGAGGCGCGCTGGAACGTCGACGTCAAGGACGAGCCCGCCCTGCGGCCGTTCCTGGACCTCGTCGAACGCACCCGCGCCTGGGACCGGATCTGCCTCGGCTCCTTCTCCGAGGCGCGGGTGCTGCGGGCCCAGCGACTGGCCGGACCGCGCCTGGCGACGTCGTACGGCATCCGGGGCGTGCTCAACCTGCGGCTGCGGTCCTGGGGGGTCCCGGCGGCCGTGCGCCGCTCGGCCGTCGCCGCCCAGGTGCCCGAGGCGCAGTCCGGCGTCCAGGTGGTCGACCAGCGCTTCGTGCGTGCCGCCCACGCGCGGGGGCTCCAGGTGCACGTGTGGACCGTCAACGAGGCCGATCGCATGCACCGGCTCCTGGACCTGGGAGTCGATGGCATCATGACCGATCACATCGACACACTGCGCAAGGTCATGGAGGACCGGGGCGTCTGGGTCTGACCCATGTCCGGCCCGCCCGTTCCCCGGTCCGCGCACGGCACCTTCACGGGGAAGCGAGGGCACGGGTGGGCACCGACACCGTGCGGGCGGGCGCAGCGGACGAGACCGCCGGCCGGCGGCGTGAACAACGCGGCTGGTACTTCTACGACTGGGCCTGCTCCGTCTACTCGACGAGCGTGCTCACCGTGTTCCTCGGCCCCTATCTGACGTCGGTCGCCAAGAACGCGGCGGACGGCGACGGCTACGTCCACCCGCTGGGCATCCCGGTGCGCGCCGGTTCCTTCTTCGCGTACTCGGTGTCCCTGTCGGTGATCGTGGCCGTGCTGGTGATGCCGCTGGTGGGTGCCGCCGCCGACCGTAGTGGGCGCAAGAAACCCCTGCTGGCGGCCGCCGCCTACACCGGGGCCGCCGCGACGACCGCCATGTTCTTCCTCGGCGGCGACCGCTATCTCCTCGGCGGCGTCCTCCTGGTCGTCGCGAACGCGGCGCAGTCGGTGGGGACGATGCTCTACAACTCCTACCTGCCGCAGATCGCCCCGCCCGAGGAACGCGACGCCGTCTCCTCCAGGGGCTGGGCCTTCGGCTACGCGGCGGGCGCGCTGGTGCTGGTCGGGAACCTGGTGCTCTACATGGGCCACGATTCCTTCGGACTCTCCGAGAGCGCCGCGGTCCGCGTCTGTCTGGCCTCGGCCGGGCTGTGGTGGGGTGCCTTCGCGTTGATTCCGCTCCGGCGGCTGCGCGACCGCCGCCCGTCCGCGCCGGAGGCGAAGAAGCCCACGGCCCCCGGCCTCCGGCAGCTCGCGGCCACGGTCCGCGACATGCGCCGCCACCCGCTCACCCTCGCCTTCCTGCTGGCGTACCTCATCTACAACGACGGCATCCAGACCGTGATCTCCCAGGCCTCGGTGTACGGCTCGGAGGAACTGGGCCTCGGGCAGTCGACGCTCATCGCGGCGGTGCTGCTGGTCCAGGTGCTCGCGGTGGCGGGCGCGCTCGCGCTCGGCCGGCTCGCCCGGACCCACGGGGCCAAGCGGACGATCCTCGGTTCGCTGGTCGCCTGGGCGGTGATCCTGGGAGCCGGGTACTTCCTGCCGGCCGGCGCACCTGTGTGGTTCTTCGTCCTGGCGTCCGGGATCGGGCTCGTCCTCGGCGGCAGCCAGGCCCTGTCCCGCTCGCTGTTTTCGCATCTCGTCCCGCCCGGCAAGGAGGCCGAGTACTTCTCGGCGTACGAGATGAGCGACCGGGGCATGAGCTGGCTGGGCCCGCTGCTGTTCGGGGTGACCTACCAGCTGACCGGTAGTTATCGGGACGCGATCATCTCGCTGGTGGCCTTCTTCGTCATCGGGTTCGCCCTGCTCGCAAGGGTTCCGGTCCGCCGGGCGATCAGCGACGCGGGCAATCCCGTACCCGAAAGGATTTAGCGTTCAACACCAAAGCGCTGTAGTGTACGCGTTTGGCCTGCCAGGCGTACCGTTACTGCGCGTCAAAGATGCCGAAACGCTGGGTGACATCTGCTAGCAGATGTGACAAACCGGGCGCTGGTGGGTACAACAAGGGGCGGCTACGACGGCGACGCATTGCCCGGGACGGGACCCGGAACGGGAATCTTTACCGCCGACCGGACGTTGACCGGTATGACGACGACAGCGACACCTGTCCTGTGGGCGACAAGCCCGGGAGGCACGATTCATGAGTGAGCGAGCTCTTCGCGGCACGCGCCTCGTGGTGACCAGCTACGAGACGGACCGCGGCATCGACCTGGCCCCGCGCCAGGCCGTGGAGTACGCATGCGAGAAGGGGCACCGCTTCGAGATGCCCTTCTCGGTCGAGGCGGAGATCCCGCCGGAGTGGGAGTGCAAGGTCTGCGGGGCGCAGGCACTCCTCGTGGACGGCGACGGCCCTGAAGAGAAGAAGGCCAAGCCCGCGCGTACGCATTGGGACATGCTGATGGAGCGACGTACCCGAGAGGAACTCGAAGAGGTCCTTGAGGAGCGTCTGGCGGTTCTGCGTTCCGGCGCGATGAACATCGCTGTTCATCCCCGGGACAGCCGCAAGTCGGCCTGAGCGGGAACACCGCACATACAAGTAACCGCGGGCCCTCAGCGCCCGGCTCGTCCCGGTCGATCACCTCGCCCTGGACCACCTTGCCGTCGGGGTGGTGGATCCGGGCCTGCTGGAAGGCGTCGCTCAGGGTGCCCGGAGCGGCGGCGCGGAGCTTGCGGTCGAAGGTGCGCTCGGCGTAGCGGCCCACCGCCTTCTGGACCGGCGGGATCAGCAGGAGCAGGCCCACCGCGTCGGAGATCAGGCCGGGGATCATCAGGAGCAGGCCGCCCAGCATCATGAGCCCGTTGCCGGAGCTGCCGGAGCTGCCGGAGCCCGAGGGGGCACCGCCCCGCTGGAGCGCCTCGTTCAGGTTCTGGAAGGCGCGGCGGCCGGCCCGCTTGATGACCACGGATCCGAGCACGAAACCGGCGACCAGCAGCAGGAACACCGCGAACCCGCTCGCCGCGCCGGCGACCACGGTCAGCAGCCAGATCTCCAGCACCAGCCAGGCGGCGACGCCCAGCGGCAGGAAGGTGCGCATACGGGAGCGGCGGGGCCGGGCGGGGTACGTGGGGGTCGGAGTGCCTGTCGTCATGCCTCCAGTGTGCCTGGGCGCGGCTCAGCACGGCATAAGGGGACGATCGCCCCCGTCCGCGGGGCCGTCGGGCTACGGCTGTGTGCGCCTGGCCCGCGCCGTGATCTTGCCGACCCGCTCCCCCACGCCCCACGTGGTGACCCGCCACAGGGCCTCCACGAGGATGTCGCGGCTCATCTTGGAGTCGCCGAGCTCGCGCTCGACGAAGGTGATCGGCACCTCGACGACGTGGTACCCGGTCTTGACCGCGCGGCGGGCGAGGTCGACCTGGAAGCAGTAGCCCTGGGAGGCGACGTCGTCGAGGCCGAGGCCTTCGAGGGTCTCGCGGCGGAAGGCGCGGTAGCCGCCCGTGATGTCCCTCAGGGGCAGGTCGAGGGCGACCCGTGAGTAGAGGCTGCCGCCGCGGGAGATGAACTCGCGGGACCTGGGCCAGTTCACGACCCGGCCGCCCGGCACCCAGCGGGAGCCGAGGACGAGGTCGGCGCTCTTGAGGGCGGTCAGCAGCCGGGGCAGCTCCTCGGGCTGGTGGGAGCCGTCGGCGTCCATCTCGACCAGGACGCCGTAATCGTGCTCCAGGCCCCAGCGGAAGCCCGCGAGGTAGGCGGCGCCGAGGCCCTCCTTGCCCTTGCGGTGCAGGACGTGGACGTGGTCGTCCTCGACGGCCAGTTCGTCGGCGAGCTTGCCGGTGCCGTCGGGGCTGTTGTCGTCGGCCACGAGGACGTGCGCCTCCGGGACGGCCTTGCGCACCCGGCCGACGATCGCCTTGATGTTCTCCGCCTCGTTGTAGGTCGGAATGATCACCAACGCCGTGCCGAGCGGGCCGAATCGCCTCTCCTGGCCCGTGTGGGTCCCGTCGCCGTCGTTCACCGCTGCCCCTTCGAGTCATTGCGCAGGCGTCCACCATAGTGCGCACGGCCTGCGATGACGTGACAAGGCGTTCGTATGCTGGTGTCGTTTCCACAAGAGCGGGGTAAGGATAGGACTTTTGGCCGCTTTGGCTGAATCAGCCCCCTCGCTGCGGATGGGGGCCCGGCGCTCTTCGGGCCGACCTGGGGCCCGCTGGCTGCGGGTCGACCGAAAGCCGTTGTCTACTGAGCGCCCGGGCCCCACCCGGGTCACACCTCCCCGGCCGGACGGAACGTTCCCTCGCCGTGGCGCTGGCGCTGAGCCTGGCTCCCAGTGGCGGTGTTCCGGTGCGGCACACCGTCCCTGACCCAGCGGCGCTGCGACGACTGGGCGAAGGTTCCCCGGTCGGGCGTCCGGTGGTGGACCCGGCCGAACCTACCGGCCCCCCGCCGTCGGCTGTCAACAGTCGTCCCACCTGCGCATCTTCCGTCAATGCCCTGGTCAGGGCGGAGGATGCGCAGGTCGCGCGACAGCGGGGCGGGGGCCGATCGATACCGCGCCGCCCCCACAGATCACTCGCCCGGCCGTACGAAGACCGTCCGTCCGCCGACCACGGTGCGCAGGCAGACGGGCAGGTCACGGCCCGGGGTCAGGTCGGGCAGGCCGGGGGTGCCGGAGCGGGGGTCGGTGGACCAG